>NZ_JACXZC010000059.1 GCF_020281205.1 Empedobacter stercoris | reverse complement strand
TTGGCTATATTAGCCCTATCGAAAAACTAAAATCTACTTGGCCAGTTGCACTTATAACTTGAACATGGCTTATAAATCTTTAAATTTTCACTTTTGTAAAATATACTATCTCTATTATCTGTTATAATTTCATCGTTATATGAATCATTCATAGAATTATTAATGTTTTTTTTGAACTCCTTTTTTGAAATATTTTGAGAGAAAACTATATTCGAAAATATTAATATGATTAAAAATAAATATGTTTTCATTTAAAGAACGTTTTTCATCATTCATAAATACAAAACCTTTTTTTCTTTAAAGTACGATTTAAACTATCTTTGTGCTACTTTTCAATAGAACATGACAGACAATTATCGTACAATCGAAAAACCTGTAGAGGATGTAATTTTCAAGGAATTGGGTAGCAAATTCATCAACTTTGCGTATCCAGTTGAAAATGAAGATGAGATCAAAATATATTTAGATCAATTACGTGAAATTCATCCTGATGCAAATCATCATTGTTACGCTTATATTTTGGGCATAGACAAAAAAAATCATCGCGCAAATGATGATGGAGAACCAAGTGGATCTGCTGGTTTACCAATTTACAATCAAATTTTATCAAGTGAAATTACCAATATATTAATTGTTTCTGTACGTTATTTTGGTGGCACAAAATTAGGAATTCCAGGCTTAGTAAAAGCGTATAAATATGCTGCTCAAGTTGTATTGGAAGAAGCCACTATTGTTGAAAAATTTGTTTCGAAACGTATTAAAATGGTTTTTAATTATGATCAACAAGGAATTGTTGAACGCAATGTAGAGCGAATTTCGGGCGAAATAAAAGACAAACATTTTTCGGATAAATGCATGTTTACCATTTCGGTGAGAGAAAGTAAAATAGACGAATTTATTCAGATGTTTAAAGAATATTATCAAATGGAAATCAAAATTATTGACTAATGTTAAACAGTTTAACTTCTTTACGTTTTTTCTTTGCTTTTGCTGTTTTTTTGAGTCATTTAACGTTTGTTAAAACAGATTTAGCGTGGTATAACTTTCTAAAAAATAATGTCTTTTTCGAAGGGTATTTAGGGGTTGGTTTTTTCTTTATCCTAAGTGGTTTCGTTTTAGCACTTAATTACGAAAATAAAATCATCGAAAATCCTAACTTCAATAAAAAGAAATTTTACATTGCCCGAATTGCCCGAATTTATCCATTGCATGTGCTTACATTTTGCGTCATGTTACCTTTTGTTATACTAAATGTTTGGCAAGGTACTTTTCATTGGGATATTGCTGGAGCAAATCTATTTTTGTTACAATCATACATTCCGATAAAAGATTTTTACTTTTCTATCAACAATGTTTCGTGGAGTATTTCGACTGAATTATTCTTTTATTTCATGTTTCCATTTTATGTCATTTGGCTGTATAAATTCCCGAAACTGAAATACATTTTATTGTTAGCAATTCCGATTATTATCTTTGCAGAACCCTATTTTAGAACAGATATGAAAATGGAAAAAGCTATTTTCTACATCAATCCTTTGGTTCGTAGTTTAGATTTTATTTTAGGAATTATTACCTGTCAGATCTATAAAAAAATAAAAAAATCACCTATTAATTTACCGAAAGGAACTTTAATCGAATTGGCTGCAATTATCGTTTTATCCATCTTTTTTTACTTCCATAATAATGTTGCAAGAGCGTTTCGTTATGGAATTTATTATTGGATTCCGATGGTTGGAATTGTTTTAATTTTTGCTTTACAACGCGGATTCTTTTCTAAACTATTACAACATAAAACACTGGTTTATTTGGGTGAAATTAGTTTTGCTTTTTATATGATTCACATGATTGTGATAAAATATGGAAACCAATATCTACCTGCAATAAACGATTTTCTGAAGATTGGAATTTATTTCGCCGTTGCCTTAATTTTAAGCGCTTTGACTTTTGAATATTTCGAGAAACCTGTTGCAAAATGGATAAAAGAAAAAGTAAGGTAGTAGACTGCACCCAAAAGTTTGGACAGATTAAAAATTAATAATTATAAAAATGAGTTCGATATTGTATCGGGCTCAT
>NZ_JACXZC010000058.1 GCF_020281205.1 Empedobacter stercoris | reverse complement strand
AAAAAATAATAAATTTATAAACCAAACACTCTCTTAATTTTTAGAAAGAGGTGTCCAAATCATTTTGACAACGTACAATTAATATAACTTAAAATACTATTTTTAAAGATCTTGTGTAATGTAACCTGTATTGGAATAAATAATTGCGAGAGTATAATTTTGCGAGTAGTAATAATGATAAAAAACGGAGTATTTATATTAACCCATGTATGACAATGAGATTATAGTAAAGATATTTATTAAATAAATTTCGTTTATATATTTTTATAACAATATTTTTGTTAATGTATAGGCTGACAGTCAACATAATCTTTTTAAATAAAAAATAAATTCTATAAGTTTTTCAAAGTAAACTTTTAGTCCTCTCATCCTATTAATCTTAAGCATAGATATTCAATTTTTTTGTTCAATATACACATTTAAAACAAATTAATAATTTTGAAAAATTTTATAAAATTTATATCTCTACTGATTTTTCCACATTTGGGCTTAGCGCAAAATCCGGATAAATTTGAAGAAATTTATAAGAAGGTATATTTAGAAATCTCCCAAGAGAATTTCGAGAAAGCCTTGGAGATTTCAGATTCATTATATTCGATTTCAGAGTCAATACCGTATCGTATTAAAAGTTTAATGCTTACCGCTACGCTTTGGCAACAAAAAAGTAATTATTCAAAAGCAATAGAATATGCGATTAACGCACAGAAACTAGTAGAAGATACTGAGGACCCAATTCAGAAAATGAAAATATATGGTTTTTTAGCAACGCAATATAGATTGTCTTCTTTATTTTATCAGTCCAATTTTTATTTACAAACTGCAATAAAAGAATCAGAAAAAATAAAAGCGATTGAGCAAAAATCAACTTTTTTGGGTATTATATACCAAGAAAAAGCTTATTTAGAGATAGATAAAAAAAGGTATCTTAATGCTATTACTCATATCAATTCATCACAAAAATATTTTACAATCAATAAAAATTCCAATTATAATTTTTTTACAGCAAGTAATGAACAGTTACTAGGTTTATGCTATTATCAATTAAATGATTTGGAAAATTCTTTTATTCATTATAATAAATCATTAGATCTTTTCAAAGACCATCCTAATAATAATGTAAAAATATTGTCCTACAATGGTTTGGCTAAGATTTATATAAAAAGAAATAATCTCTCAAAAGCAAAAGAATATATAGTATTACTAAAGGATGTTGTTAACCGTTCTGAATATTTATCTTTAAAAGAAGAACTTTTAAAAACGATTGAAGAATTTGGTCAATTAGAAAATAAAACAGAGGAGGTCTTGGAAATTCGTAAATCAAGAGACTCTATATCAAATAAAATTCAAGAGAATATTAATACTTTAGTAGATAAAGAGCAAGAAAAATTATTGATAAATAATCAGAATTTAAACAAAAAGAAATCTTATAATTTTTATTATGCATTAACAATTTCAATATTCAGCCTTATTGGAATTTTATGTTTCTTATTATATAGAAAAAAATATAAAAACAATCTAAAAATAATTAAAAAGGAGCTTTTTCAATTGAAAGATAAGAAATTTCAAAAAGATAAAAGAGAGATTGTTATATCTGCTGTTGTTGAAAAAAAAATATTGGCAAAATTAGAACTGTTTGAAACCAATTTATTCTTTAACAAGAAAACAATAACTTTAGCTTCATTAGCCACATTTTGCGATACAAATGTAAAGTATATGTCTCATGTTATAAATTCACATAAAAATAAAGATTTTAATAACTACATAAATTCACTAAGAATTAATTATATTGTTGATAAATTAAATCAAGAACCTGTTTATCGCAAATATAAAATCAGTTATTTAGCTGATAAATGTGGCTTTTCATCATCTAGTAAGTTTATAAACGCTTTTAAAAAAGAGAAACAAATTACACCAGGAAATTATATAAACCAATTAAACAAAGAAAAAACTATTCTTTAATTTAATAAACTTAGCTGCATAATATAATGTTCAATGACTTTTCTACAAATGTTTTTGTAGTGTTGTAATCTTCCCCTTGTTAAGAACACTTAAAAGTAGAGTTTTTATTTAATATTATTGTATTATTATTTTGATTAAT
>NZ_JACXZC010000057.1 GCF_020281205.1 Empedobacter stercoris | reverse complement strand
AAGAAAGTTTGGCTATATTAGCCCTATCGAAAAACTAAAATCTACTTGGCCAGTTGCACTTATAACTTGAACATGGCTTATAAATTAATTCAATAACCTTAGTGTTGTTGCTATATCCATATTCAGTTCCTATTTTTTTGCGGTAATTATATTGAGCTTTTATACCAAGTCGATTATTATTAATTGTAAAAAACTTAGCACCTTCAAATAAGTAATTTTCTTCAATTAAATCGGCTATGTCAAAATAATTAGTTTGTGTTCCGTTTGTGGTTTTAAGTAAATCATGTTTACTTTTTTTCGCCATTAAATAGAAATCATTATTATTTGAGATTTGTCCTCCATAAGTATATCCGAATTGCTCATAAATACTTGATATGTTATTGTTACCACCACTAAATAAATAGTTATAATTTCCGAATCCAGCCATTTGATTAACGGTAGGATATCCAAGAATACTTGCAAAACGAACATTGTTATTTTGTGTGTATTTTTCACCTTGAATGAAAATTCCAGCTTCTAAATTTTTGTAAAAATTAAAGTTTAAACCAGCTTTAACTTCAAGATTAGAAGTAACAGTTTTATTTCTTGGATCTTTACTACGCGCACCCATTTGGGCGATATAATTCCCTTCTAAACCATATGAAATTCGATTTAATTTTTTGGCAAAACCACCTTTAAAATTATATTTCTCAACATCTAATTTTCCTCCAACAGAATCGGCTACGCTATATGGTGAAATACGATCATAATCTAAATTCTCATTCCACTTAACGTCTTTTGTAGAGATAGAAGAATAAGCAGCTTCTCCCCATAAAGAGACATTTTTTTTAAGTGTTTGATAAGATTTTGTTTTTAAACCAAAAGATGTTTGATCCTTTCCTAATGGATATCGATTAATTTGGTCTTTATTTGTTTGAGAATTTATATATAATTCGGAGAAAGAAAAATTACTATAATCCGACATTGATGCCGGATTATAGTATAAATTATTTATAAAATCTCTTTCGGTATGATATTGTCTATTAATCGTTTCTAAATACGTAATAGTATCTTTTTTTTGATTTTGCGCTTGTACATTTACAGAAATCAAAACAGAAAATATCGTTAATCGAAATAAATTTTTGTGTTTCAAAATAAGATTGTTTTAGTGAACGATTCCGTTTTTTAAACTTGGTTCAGCATTTTTATTAAAATCAATTGTAGAATTGTTCGTGTCTTTGTATACATTTTTTCCAGTAGCAGATTGTCCAATAACATTTCTACGAACAGATTTACCTATTCTATTTGGATCGTTGTAAAAAGCTCCTACACTTGTCCAACCCGCATCGATAGAAGGAGATGTTAATAATTGTAACAACTTATCTTCGTTTGCATTATTCATTCCATCAATAATCCAAGAATTTGGAATTTTGTATGCAGATTTAGAAGTAATGTTTCCGGCAGAATTTGTGTATTCGTAATCGTATTTTTGATTCGCTAAAAATGTCGTTTTATCTTGTCCTTCTGGGAAACGGGCAATTACATAAGCCTCAACACCACTGCTGTGTAAGAAAAACATATTAAAATTCATTTGAGTGTAAATTACATCTACATTTGGAACATTTGGATTGTCTACATTTCCTAAAGCTGGATTATCATTTGGAAACTCAAAATCAGCATTACTTAAATTGAAAGCTGTACTAGAAATTGAATTATGATCGATCGCATTATCAGCAATTACAATAAAATCTCCTGGTTGTACTGGGTATTGTTGACCAGTTCCTGGTAAAACCATCACACCTTTTACTGGAAAATATTCTGTAGTTGCATAAGGTGTAACATTGTTGTCTACCGATGTTAAAAAGTTTGATTGTCCAATAATTAATTGATCTGCAAATAAAACTTCGTCTGTATTGTTTGTTAGTTTAAAGTAACGGCTTGAGTTGTAATTTTTTCCTTCTGGAGTTTTAACACCAGTAAAGAAAACTTCCTCAATAATAAAATCGTTATTGAAAGATTTTACATATAAATCTATATTTACATTTTCTACAGCACTTACAATATCAATGTTAGCACCTCCACCAACAGTAAATGTTTCGTTTGATTGCGAAATAATTTCACCATTAACAGTGATTTTGTAAGATCCTTTAGGTAACTCTAAAGAATGAAAGTTAGTGTTTTCGATCGTTTTAGTTGTAGTTACACCAGTATTTATTTCTAAAATATCAATGTTTAATGTTTTATATGTTGAAATGTTTTCTCCTCTAAATCCTAAAGTTAAAATACTTTTTTGAGTTTGTTCTACATTAAAACCATCATCATCAGAACAAGAAGTTATTGTAAGTGTTGAAGTGATTGCTAAAAGACCTAATAGTAAAATACGTTTTTTCATTGTAATATGTTTAAAAACATTAGCGTCCTAAACGTTAAAAGAAAGCGTAAAAACAGCGCGTAAATTTCGGATCTCAAATTATCTTTGAG
>NZ_JACXZC010000056.1 GCF_020281205.1 Empedobacter stercoris | reverse complement strand
AATGAGTCCGATAGAATATCGAACTCATTTTTATAATTATTAATTTTTAATCTGTCCAAACTTTTGGGTGCAGTCTACAATGGTTGGCTTTGTTTTTATTGTTTAAATCGTTCAAATTGATGCTAATATTTATCTATTGTGAATAGAGATTGAAATCTCGAACCGACTACAGATTTTGTTACAAATACGTCAAAATATTCCCTCTAGTTTTCAACCAACCTGTAATACTATATCTTGGTCGATGGACGGTTTTTACTTCGTGCGGAATACTTTTACTATCAAAAACAGCCAAACGACCAGCAAGAGGTAAAATATCTAATTCTTTTTCTACCTTATTTTCATCTGACAAATACAAAGTCAATTGTCCTCCAAATTCATCTTTCCATTCTTCATCATTCAAATACAACACAACAGATAATGTTCGTCTATCATCATTCTTGAAAGCATCAACATGTTTTTGATAAAATGTCCCTTCGGGATAAACAGCATAATGAAATTCACTTTCCTCAATGCCCATATAGCATGTTAAATTTAGATACTCTATAAAATCATTGATTTTTGAGAAAAAAATTTCTTCCGTTTCTGTTTTATTTTCTTCATCAATCCATCTGATTTTATCGCCTCTAATTGATTTTACAATTTGTTCGTTAACCGAACTTCCAATGGCTGCTTGATGAAAATTTTGTTTATCTTCTTTACGAATTATGGCTTCGCGAAGTTGTTTAGTTTCTTCTTCTGAGAAAAAAAAGTCTGAAATAGAGTATTTTTGATTTGATAAGTCATCAATAATCTTTTCATAAATTGGGTTTAATGTAATACTACTCATTCATTATTATGAAAACGGCAGTAAATGTAGATTTAATTAAAAAAACAATAATCATAAATATTATTTTTTTTAAAAAAAAGACAGAACTATTCTCTTGCCTAATAGTTATATGACCTAAAAATCACTTAAACCACTCATCTTTATCAAGTTGGTAAATAAAATTTAATTTTGGCTCTTCTCCAAAATAAGTTATTTCTTCTGTTTTTACTTTTCTACAACCTAATCGTTCTACTGCAACCTGAGAACGTTTGTTCTCTGCACCAACATGCAAATAAACTTTGTCCACAAATTGAAAAATATAATCGAACATCATTTTTTTTACTGACGGATTATAACCTTTTCCCCAACAATTAGTGGAATAAAACGTATAACCAATTAATATAGAAGCATCTTTTTCATCATAATCATAGAAACGAGTACTTCCAACAACAAGATTTGATTGCTTATCTATTACTTTGAAAGCGCCTTTGCTTTGAATTGCACCTTCAAAAAAAATCATAAAAACATCTCGTTTCCAACGATTTTTATTGGGATGTTGTTCCCAAATTTTCGGATCTGAAGCCGCAGCATATACCTCTTCAAAATCACTTGATTTTAAAGGTTCTAATCGAATTAAATCATTTTCTAAATGTGGTTGAATATTGATCATTTGCTGTTTTAATACATGACTAATTTATCTAAATCTAACAATAAATAATTAATATTTTGATTAATTGTTCGTGTTGCAGATTGCATTTGATTAAGCATTCGCGATCGATTATACAATTCTTGTGCGGTGTAAGTCCCGCCAATCCCGAAATTCACAGATTGATTGGCTTCTTGCATATTATTTTCAAAATTGAATTCTAACCAGCGACCTTTTATATTCCCTATAATTGAAGTTACGTCTGTATGATTAGAAAACTTTTTCTCGGTGTACATGTACCAAACAAATGGTGGAAAATTTTCTGATTCTAACTTTTGTGTCCAAATATCACGTAATAAATTTCGTTGATGTATAAATTCTATTTTTTTTCCTTTTGGATTAAGTGTTACCAACCCCAAACCAGCTTCCAAAACACCACCACCAATATCTACTGCGCTTCCCCAGCTATCACTTTTTATAATTCCACTTGCGACAGAAGCTGCTGCACCGGCAACAATAGAATATATCACTAATTTATTGTTTCGATTATCATTCATATTTTGCAAATAACTCGCCATTTGTTCAACTCGTTCGCCTTCGCAATCAAATTCTGCGGCAACAGCGTCTAATTCTGTTAATGCAATTGTAATTTTAATATTGATAGAGTTTTTAAGTTCTAAAATTTTCACTCTCGATTCGAGCGAATTATCTTTTTTCAATTCATTGATACTTTTTACTTCGTCTAAAGAATTAAGCGCATTTAGAATTAAAATACTTTGATCCGAAAAACCATTTCTCAAATCAGAATTTGCTTGGAGAATAGAATCAGCGTTGTAGAAAGGCAATTTTTTTTCGTAATTGTACTGCTGAGGTGCTTTACAATAACTATTTTTTAATGTTAGAATATGTTCGTTAATATGCTGATTCTTCTGAGAAACACAAGAACTTATCGCAATTATGCAAAAAAGTATTGGTATTAATAATTCTAAGTTCAACAAATAAGTGCAACTCAAATTAAATCATTGGGGGCTAGCCCCCAATGATTAGCCAAGTGCTAA
>NZ_JACXZC010000055.1 GCF_020281205.1 Empedobacter stercoris | reverse complement strand
AAATTGCTTTGTTTCATAATTATCCCTAAGTTAATAAACTATATTTTTAAACGTTCCGGTTTTTAGGGAAGATTACAGTGTCATTCTGAAAGATTTGAGCTTGTAAGGCTATAGAAAAAGCAAGTAGTCAATATAAAAAATAGTCTGTTTAAAAGCCTTCCGACTTTCCCATCCAATTCCAGCTCCACCCAAGGAAGTCACCGGAGCAATACACCCCAGTAATTCTTTCTTTGCATTATTCGCAGGATGCATCAAAATATAAGTCCTGTTCGGTACATCCTTTAACCAAATATGCCATCCGTATTTTTGGCTGTATCGTTTCACTAAAACATATTTCCCTTCCGGAGTACACGATTTTCTCACTTCATTATTCAACCAAGGCAACTCAATCGTATAACAAAGGATACCCTTCGAATTTTGAAGGATTCCATTTGTTCCATTAGGGAAATATGTTCTGATCAATTCTAACTTCATTACGCAGGACTAACTTCAATTAATTGCAAAGCATTGTCCGCGTTCACTTACCTCATCTTTTTGAAGTACTTTAACCATTTCTCGCGTCAATATTCCAACCATTCTCGAATCTGCCGAGTTCAACAACACCGCTCGAAATGCAGTTCGTAACATCTTTCCAGATGCACCTGCTCGACCAAACTCTTCACCATTCTCACGCGTACGCTGAAAGTTCGGATCATTCATAATTCGGTCCTTATCCACGCCACCTTTTTCGTGTGCTAAGTATCCTTCTTTTGCTTTATAAAAGGTAATATCTCCCACAGTACCCAACAGCTTAATAATACCTTTTTGTCTTGCCATTTTTCACTACATTTTTTCGTTCAACATTCTGACTAACACCGGTGTATAATACAAGTTTAGAAAAAAACGTAACTTTATAAAAACCACCCTTTACCAAATGACTTTTTATTCATCTTTTGTCACTAAATGACACATAGATGAGGTACATATTAAGTATAGATAAAGCATAGATAGTGTATGAAAATGTATAATTATGCAGCACAAGAAGTTAAAAAGGATTTGCGTTTACCCAAAAGACATTCAGATCATCACAGGCAAAAGTTATAGGCAATCGCTTCGAATCTATAATCAAATCAAAACGCATTATAATAAACAACCTCATCAAGTCATTACCTGGGATGAGTTGGGGGAATATTTGGGGGTGAAGGAGATCTTAAAGTAACTGTAATAAATAACTTCGTTTCAATGTAAATAGAGTGCTTATTTTTTGTTTTGACTTATTTAATTAGGCACTTTTTGAAAATCAGTTAATTATAAATAAAAATCAGTTTTATAATGCCATGTTATGTAAACATAACTTTGGTGGGGTGGCTGGGTTCGAGTTGTGGGTTTTGAGTGATGAGTTTTGAGTTTTTTTGCTGTAGTTGGCTTTATAGTGATTAGTAATTAGTGAATAGTAATTGGTGGGTATGATTATAAAACTTATTGAAAATGGGTTTTATAATAGGTCTTTATCGTCTTAGTTCTCGATAGAATACGTAGTACGTTATACGTTTTTTTTATCTGGTGGGTGGATTTACGTGATGGGATGCTGAATCGAGTTCAGCATGACAGGGGCATTGAAATTAGGACTAAAAAATGCAAGAATCTTGTGGAATCTCGCATTTATTATTTTATTTCTTTAGCTAAAGTTTAACTAAAGTCTATCTAAACTATTTGGAGTTGGTTGTTAGATGATAGTGATTAAAGCCTCAACTTAAATGGAATTGGAGGAATATTGTGTAATAAATTATATTCAAATAATTGTTTTATTAATTTTTATCAGATTTTTTAAATAACTTCTTTTTAGTTTCAATATGGTTTAAGTATTCATCTTGCCATAATTCAGGGTAATCAACTAATAATTTTTTGACAATTTTTTCAAAGATTACAATTTGACAGAATATTAAAATAATTAGTACACAATGATTAATATTCACTTGTTGGTTTTGTTTAATTTCAATAGAAATCCCACCGAAATCAATTTTGTTTAAAGTTTTTTGTGAAAATCCATTGTTATGTAAACTATTTCTAAAAGTCGTTAAATAATCAAAAATTATACTGTACTCAACCTCTCTATTTTTTACTTTATATAATAATTCCTTTCCGTAAATATTATTTATATCTGTGATAATATCATTTATATTAATAGATTTTATGATTCCAATATGATTTAGTAATGAATTAAAAAACTGACTTTTTTTCTTCGAATTATTATTGCTCATATATGATATTCTCTTGTTAACTTGTTGTAAGAAATATTCTAAGTCAAAATAAATTTTACTTAAATAATTTGTTCTCTCATATACTTCTTTGAAGATCATACTTTCTGAAGAAAACTGGTATGAATAACCTAAGTCTAAATTATCTTCAACAATTTTATCATAATTTTCAATTGTTAGATTCATATTATGATAATAGTATGAAGTATAAAAATCAAATTTTACAAATAATTGCATTCTTATATCATTCTTATCTAAATTTGGTTGAGTCCAATTTTCATATCCCAAATTTTCAAGCCTTTTAATCAAAATCTTTAAAAGCTCTGTATTTGCAATATCTCTACCATTTATATTATTTGTACAACAAATATTTATAAAATTATTTTTAAGCATTTGTTGTAATTCATCTAAATCCATATGCAATAAATTTTAATAATAATTATTCTACAGGTATTAAAGGTTCGCAAAATGTGTAATTTACTACACGATCTCTAAATTTATTTTTGTCTTTAAAATTTCGTGTAATATTCGATACTAATTTGATGTAATCATCTTTAATTTCTTCTTTATCTTTCCATTGGTAATAGTAAGGTTTAATACTAACACAATTCGGATGTTCGAAAATATGATTAAGTAACGTTCTATCTGTTAAACCACAGGAATGTCCTAAAATAATTACCTGGTATTCCGTCCATTCTAGTAAGTTTAGAACTTTTCTATAATTATCAGTTTTTAAATAATTTATAGACTTAATAAATTCAAATACACCATCCAATTTCGAATTTTCAATAGTTGTATATTCTTGATCTAATTCGTCGCCAAATCCAAAAATTATTGGATTTTTTTCATCATTTAATACTCCGTGAATATTAATATAATTAGAATCCGTTAAGTCATAGTATTTTTTTATCGTTTGCGTATAATTGAAATCAATTATAAATGTCTGATATTCTAATTCAAGAATATCCATTTGCTCAACTCCATTTGTAATCTTCCCTAAAAACCGGAACGTTTAAAAATATAGTTTATTAACTTAGGGATAATTATGAAACAAAGCAATT
>NZ_JACXZC010000054.1 GCF_020281205.1 Empedobacter stercoris | reverse complement strand
ATAATAAGAATTATGTTAAGTAATGAAATAGATTAATAAAGTATCAATTGTAGAGTTTCGTGATCCATGATTGAGAATTTAAAAATTTTAAATAAAAACCTCGCTATTCATACAAATGTTATTTAGATAATATAGACTATCAAAGAATTTATTACTTTTAACAAAGTAATTACACGAAATACGGATATAGGGAATATTTCACGAAACTTTTCTATTATTTACTTCGTAAATTACTATGTTAGCTGCAAGGCTACACAACAACGCTAATAGACAAACATCCCTTGAAATAATAGGGAGCTGACCCGATTAAGGTGTCAGCCCCTACTAAAAAAAATCTACTCAACACCTAACTGTAATTTTGCAGAACTAAGATGAATTTCATCTTGTGTTTCTAAAGCAAAATATCCATAAGCTAGAGGTGCGGCAGCAGCTCGTTCAACTGCTTGTTCAAACAGTTTATCCCATACTTCTCCACCTTGTTTTTCGTATGCCGAAATT
This sequence comes from Empedobacter stercoris, assembly GCF_020281205.1. Lineage (GTDB taxonomy): Bacteria > Bacteroidota > Bacteroidia > Flavobacteriales > Weeksellaceae > Empedobacter > Empedobacter stercoris. Next base: position 3,060 of record NZ_JACXZC010000054.1, on the reverse strand, counting down.
AAATTTTTCAGACTTTCTTCACCGAAAACAGTAACGTGACCTGAAAAATCTTGTGCTATATCGCTGACTTGTGCAGTTGACCAATCAATAATTCCACAAACTTCTCCATTATGATGAGTAAGTGTATGACCTGCATACAAATCACCGTGAATGAATTTTGTAAAATTCGGCCATAAGGCATCATTATCCAGCCATTTTTGGTACCGAAGTTCTAATTCGGCATTTATCCCTAATTCAGATTTCACCAAAATCAATCTTTCAGAAATCTCATTTCTAACCTGTTCAGGTGTCAAAACTTTTAGATTATTACGAAGTACTTCTTCCGTAGGAATTGAATGAAGTTCTATAAGTGCTTTCGCTAATGATGGTATATAAAGGTCGTTTTCTTTAGACATATTCCAGGTTACTTCATAAGTCTCCGCATCATAAGTAAGTGCAGGTTTTCCATCGAGCAAAGGATAGGCTACCAGTTTTTCATTAGCTATACGCCAATCAGGAACTTGAACCGAAAGGTATTTCGACACCAATTGAAGAATGCGTTTCTCATTCGCAATCTGTTCGCCTAAGGTTGTTCTTCTTGGAATACGCAACAACCACTTTGTGCCATCCCTATCTGTAGCGAAACCAACCTTAAAATCAATTCCCATTTCATTAAAACTCATTTCATCCGAAAGAATTAACCCATTTCTTTCCGCTAATTTTTGAATATCTCTATTTTTCATTTTTTTAAATATTTTTGATTTTACCTAATTGCATTAAGTTGCGAGTGCTAAACGAAAGAATACCCACAAGGATTGCCAAACAACCGCTTATGATAAACGTAATGTTTACACCAATAACTTCTGCAATCAGGCCTGTGAATAATAAACCGATTACACTTGGCAAAACTGCCAAACTATAATAAAGTGAAAATACACGTCCTAATTTTTCAGGACTTACCTCTGTTTGTACAATTGCTGTAAAACAGCCATTGAAAACAGACAGGCTGATACCGCCAATGGCTGTTACCATCACAAATCCTACAAACCAACTTGCAGGTAATACACCACTCAAAATAAATGTAAGTCCCAATAATACATACATAACATTGACTGCGACTACTTTTGAGCCTTTCAATTTGAAAATACTCAGGATGACACCGCCAATAAGCATACCTCCGCCCCAAACCACTTCTACAATTCCTATCTCCCATTTTCCTCCTGCAAAATGCCCTGTTGTGAGCAACGGAAACATAATGGCAGCTGGCATTATAACAAAGGTTATCGCCATTGCATAAAGAAAAAGATAACGCAAACCTTTGTTTTTTGAAACAGTCTGAAACCCTTCCGAAAATTCTGTAGCAATAGAATGTGCAGACGATTTTGACTTCGCAACCACATTGGGAATTTTCACCATCACGAGTGAAAGAATAGCCAGCAATGCTCCAATCAAATCCAAGTACAATACTTTTGAAATAGGAAGATAAGCAATGGCTAATGTGCCAATGGCAGGACCACCAATACTGCAAACCGAATGTAACACCTGATTAATTCCTGCTACCTTTATCAATTCATTTTGGGGTACAATCAGCGGAGCAATTGCCTGTAGTGCCGGAGCGTGAAAAGCATTACCAACAGAGCGTAAACCCAATAAAATGTATATCCATATAAGATTAACATTTTCATTTTGTAAAATGACGAGTAACAAAAGGGCACAGAGAGCTATAAAAGCATCCGAAAAAATCATTACATATTTACGATTGAGACGGTCAACATATACACCTGCTATTAAGCCTATCAATGCTTGAGGCAACATAGCTGCTATTCCTGCGTAGGCTAAAACTTCGGCTGACTTGTACTCCAGACTAAGCCATATAACAATAGCAAACTGAACAGCATAACTTGTAAGCATTGAAGCAAACTGTCCAGCCCATATAAACATATAGGTCTTAAACCATTTACGGTTTTCCATAAAAACTTGATTAAATTATACAACAAAATAATTGTAGCATAATACTAATAGAGTACTATACCATAAAAGTGGGTTTTGAAGAGAATTACCCTAATAATTATTTAATCCAAGGCTTTGCCACGTGTTGTATACTTTTTGGAAGTGAAGCCACAAAAGTACAAATTATTATCTCAAAAAATAAGCTATTTTAGCAAAATTAAGCCCAGCAGCTAACAAGGGTTTTGCAATAGTGGGGCGAAACTGCAAAGTTCAACTGTTGTTCTTCGGTTCAACTTTTGTGCAAAATTGAAGATTTGTGCTTCGATTGCCCCACCATCGCAAAGCCCCAAAACGTTGTACGCAACCTTACTAAAACTAAATTATTAAATGAGTTCACTCGGTACAAATCTTATTCAAGTCATAAAAGATAAAGAATTTCAAGCTGTTACCAAAGACTTAACTGAAGTGGTAATTGATTCAAATATTGCTGAAGGATTACTAAAAGATGTCCCACTACTTTCAACAATTATAGGAACTTTTAATACAGTAACCAATATCAAGGATAAGCTATTTCTTAAAAAAATTCTTACATTTTTATATGAACTAAAATCAATTTCTGAAAATAAAATAGAAGAACAAATTAATAAAATAGAAGAAGATTTAAAGTATAGAACAAAAGTTGGCGAAAAATTATTATTTATTATTGACAAGTGTGAAGACACAGACAAAGCATCACTTACTGGTTTACTTTTTAAATCATTTTTAGAGAAAAAAATTGATTATGACCAATTCATTACAGGAACAAATATTATTGAAAAAACTCCGTTGCCTGATTTAATGTTTTTCATAGAAAATGATGTTGAAGAATTGGAATTAGACAATGGTGGTTCTGAATTTGTATCATATGGCTTAATGGAAATCAGAGTAACAAAACCCAATATTAAAGTTGGTGATGAAAAATATTATGGAGATAAATATATTCCATCAGATAATGAAATATTAGCAGATCGTTTAGAAATTACAGATTTTGAAATTGTAGCTAGTATAAGTTGGATTGGACAAATCCTTAGAGAAAATTTATGTAAAGAATAAAAGACAGCGTACAACTTCGGTTCAGTAAAAGCTATAACA
>NZ_JACXZC010000053.1 GCF_020281205.1 Empedobacter stercoris | reverse complement strand
CAAAGACACATCTTGCTATTAAATACCGCCTACTTTTTTAGAACTCTGAAAAATACATTTAAGTATTGATAGTTAGTATTTTATAGGAATTTAAAAAGTTTATTATTTAATATCTTAACGCATTAATGCGGAAAAAAAAATAGAAAGATTAAAGCTGTTAATGTAATTGTATTATATTCAGTGCTTTATAGTGGTAGTAATCACTTTTTTTAAAAAAGAAAAAGTGATTACCTTATCTTATTTTACTTAGGTAGGATATTAGCCTTAAATTAAATTTTTGCTAAAAAATAACGCCTTTGCCCTACGGGACAATGGATTGATTTCTCGTCAAGGTCGCAATCAAAAATTAGTTATAATAAAGTGAAAAACTAACTAAATAAGGAAGTGTATATCTAAAATTGCCACCATCTTTTTTTCTTTTTCGGTATTTGTTCTGTTTGGTTTAATTCTGGTTCTTTTTTTGGGGCTTCTAAAAGGAGAATTGTCTTTTGTAGGTCGATTATTCTACCCTCTTTTTCTTGTAAAAGCAACTCTTTATTCTTTAATTCTTGTTCATGTAAAGATTTATTTAATCTTATTTCTTGTTCATATAGAGCAAGTTTAGTTTTTAAATCATTTAACTCATCATTAGTTGGTCTTTTGTTGGTCATGTCTATGTTTTGGGTAGGTCGTTTATTTTCTTTTTGTACAGCCTCATAGACAGAGAAAAGATAATTTACTTCAATTAAATTCTTATTCCCTTTTTTTTGGATATATGGCTTAGACTCTTCTTTTGCAAATAATCTTCGTATTGTTTTTTCACTTTTATTAGTTTTTTCGCAAGCGTTTTTTATATCAATGTAATTCATGAAGGTAATTTTTGTCTAGTTGGTCAAATGTAGGACATGTCTAGTAAATGACCATGTGTTAAGTCAGTCATTTATTTAAGTACTTTTCTTCAAAAATCTGTTCAGATTTCTTTTTTAAAGAACCAATAAGGTATGCTTTTAGATTTTTAATTTCATAGACTACAGATTGAGCTTTTAGTTCGACTAAGAAATCCAATAGTTCCTCTTCAGAAAGATGATTATATAGACTTTCAAATAAGCTAAGATTGTTGTTTAATTCTTTATCGGTAAACTCGTAATTGTACTTTAAATAATCTTCTATGTTTTTAGGAATAAACCAACGATTTGACATTTGTTTCATTACTTTTTGTTTCTTCAATGATTCATCTTCAAATTGCGGTTGATGGATCGGAATAAAACGAATACCTGTAATCTTTCGACCTGTTTTAATTCTCTCATAATAGAATGTATAAGGACTGCATTTATCAAGTTCAATTTTTGCAGGCTCTACAACTTTTTCTATAAATCCAGAAGGTCTGTTTTTATATTTACCGATTAGACCAAATATTTCTTTTAAATCATCTATAGAGTAATTTATAGGTTTTTTTTGGTTAGAAAGTAATTCATAAAATCTCATAGAATAAACACTTTCAAATTCCATTGCAGTTTTTAACTCGTATTTTTTAAAACCTTTCGAAAAATCTAAAAAAGCTTCTACAATTTCTTCTCTTAAAGTAAATTGAACATCTTCTTTGTACTTTTCTAACTCAGGGAAGTATAAAATATTAATAGTTTTCCATACTCTATCATCCTCATATTCAAATCCTTTTTTTTCTAAAGAAAGTAAAGCTTTTTTTATTTGAGCATGATTTTTATCTTCTTCATTTTTTTTGAATGCTGAAAAGGGAAATATGAATTCGAAAAGTTTTTTATTTCCGTGTTGGTACTCCCTTAAAGAGTATCTCTTATTTAACTCCTTCCCCTCTATTAAAGATTGCAATTGTTCAATGATTCGATATAGAATACGCTTTTCATAAACTGAATAATCATATTTCGCAGTTGTTAAAATATAAGATTGTAATACTTCTTTATTATTGATTTTCATATTAGTGAAACTTTACTACCACAAAGATAATACTTTCTACCACTTGTAAAACAGTAAGAGGTAGAGAGTATTATAAAAGTTGCAGTTGGGTTAAATCAAAGTATTATAAAAGTGGTAATAAAGTATTATAAAAGTGGTAGTAAGACTTTTTTCAATCCTTGTAATATATATGATATACATATATATATCCGTTTTTTGTCGAAAGCCGATAAGTAATGTTAGATAAGCTATGTTTAATTAATACAAAAACATGGTAATTTTTTAGTTTTTAAGGGTGTGATTTTCTTCGAAAAATCACTTTTTGGAGCTTGCGTGAAATGCACTGTTTTCGTTGGAGTGAAAAAAAACAAAACAAAAAAAAGGAAATAGCAGACCGCAGGTCGCACCAGGGGGGGCGGATTTTTTTATTTTTGATAAATTCATCTAATTTAATTAACTGATTTTTAATTCATTAATGTATTTTTGTTGCTCAAATTTAATGTTTAACCATAAATTTGAAAGCGAAACGATTTTAAAACGGCTTCTTTTGAGGTCGTTTTTTTTGCGTTTTAAGACATTTTATTTTTAATCATTAGGAAATTATAGCAAAAAGTATTTAAAGCTATTTAAAGCTAAATATTAACTATCTACAAGCTTATTCACTCCTTAATTTGAGTTAAAAACAAGTGGCTTTTTAATTATTAGATAAAATAACAATGAAGAATGACCAAAGTAAAACAAATCAAAAGAAAACAAAGGTAAGTTTCGCACCATTAAATTTTAGCATAAAGCCGTTTCACTTTTTATATAAAATTTAGTGATGCTGCACTTGTTGAAATGGCTTTCTTTTTTTTCGTTTTTTCTTTTCTAAAATGGTTTTTTTTAAGCTAAATTTTCTTAAAAAATATCTTAAAATTTCAATTAGATGCAAGATATGGATTTGTGTAGACACTCAAATCACAATATTGCCTTTTCAGAAAAAAGGAAAGTAAAAATCGGAACTCTTTTTTACGTGAAATTTGATAGTAATTGTGAGTAGCAAGAGGAAACAGCGGGAGCAGTTTGTATTTTATTGGTTATCAATATTTTATATATTTTTATTTTCTTAAAAATATATAAATCATATATAATTGTTTTAAAAATAATGTTAAACAACTTATAGTCAATTCGTTATTAATATATAGATAATATATTTTTACTCTTTCTACACGATTTTAAATTGTGAAATTGAGATGAAAAAATAGTATTCCGAATGAAAGTAGGAATAGCAAGACGGAATCGGGGAAACCCCGATTCAAAATTCTATTCCTTTGATTATTAGTGTTTTATAAAACAAAATACATACTTTTTAATTTAAAAAGTATGTATTTTAAGTGTAAATTACTGATATTAAGTATAGTTAGCTTGTTTTTTAACGGTATGTATTTTATAGAAATACTAAGTTGTATAAAATGAAATTTATCTAATCAAAAGAAAATATAACAAGGTGTTTTTTGTAACAAAAAAAGCTTAGAATAATGACATAAAAAAACCTCCATTTGGAGGTTTTGTATTTCTATTTTACATAAAATCTGTTATAAGAGTTTAATAAGGTTGATTTATTTGGATAAATATTTTGGTAGTTCAACCCCAAAAATAAATGGTTAGGATAGCGGATAGAATATCCATATTTTTTGTGTAACAAATGGTTTTT
>NZ_JACXZC010000052.1 GCF_020281205.1 Empedobacter stercoris | reverse complement strand
TGAGTAAAATTATTTTATAGTTAATTAATTGTTTTTGTGAGTATTGTGTAAAAACAACACATTTGGAACACTACCTTGGGTTGGAATAACTACTTTTTATTAAATTCTTTTAGAATCTCTTTGATATTCTCTAAATCTCCTTCTGAATCAAAAGTAAAATTATTTCCAAATGGGTCTATTGAACGAGAGATAAACAAATAATTTTTATTATTTATTTTTAAATAATTTAAATACGGTAAAATATATCTATCAACCATATCTATCTCATTGATTTTAAATACTTTTTTTGAAAATATTTTTTTTATTATAATAGTTTCATTTTCGTAATCAATAATAATTTCATTTATGTAATAATTAAGTCTAATAAAGACTAAAAAAATTAGAACAAAAAAACCTAAAAATAATAAAACATCATACTTATTTTGAGTTATTATATCATCTAAATATGTAGTAATTAAGAGTAATGCAAAAAGAACAAATATCATTAATACTAATATTATTAATGTATTATAAAAATTGTTATACTTTCTACTGATAAATTCTTTCATAAATTACTTTCCTTTGAATTTAACACCAATATCCAATCCAAACTGTATATTAAGAAAAAATCCTGCTCCAATACTTGGTTGATATGAATGAGATGTCTCGCTTGTTTTCTTTCCGTTCTCATTTTTTTCAGTTGTAGTATAATTATACCCAAAAAATGAAACTTTTTTTGTATTCGTTTCTTCTGAAACTTTTCCTGTTTTTAAATCTATTTTCTTATCAGTTTGAGAATCATACCCAATCCCTAAAGCTAATCCAAAACCTGAAGTCTCTTTTACTTTATTATTTTTTCCTTTGTAATCAAAGATTTTTTTCCCTTTTGTCAAAAAGGCAAGAGGTTTTTGGTTTAGAACTTGAAAAGTTTGTACGAACAAAGACACATCTTGCTATTAAATACCGCCTACTTTTTTAGAACTCTGAAAAATACATTTAAGTATTGATAGTTAGTGTTTTATAGGAATTTAAAAAGTTTATTATTTAATATCTTAACGCATTAATGCAGAAAAAAAATAAAGGAATTAAAATTTTCAATGTAATTGTATTATATTCAATGTTTTATAGTGGTAGTAATCACTTTTTTTTTTAAAAAAAAAGTGATTACCTAATCTTATTTTACTTAGGTAGGATATTAGCCTTAAATTAGTTATAATAAAGTAAAAAACTAACTAAATAAGGAAGTGTATATTTAAAATTGCCACCATCTTTTTTTCTTTTCCGGTATTTGTTCTGCTTGGTTTAATTCCGGTTCTTTTTTTGGGGCTTCTAAAAGGAGAATTGTCTTTTGTAGGTCGATTATTCTACCCTCTTTTTCTTGTAAAAGCAACTCTTTATTCTTTAATTCTTGTTCAAATAAAGCAATTTTTGTTTTTAAAGAATTTATATCTTCTTGCTTCTGCCAAATTTCGGTTATGTCATACTTTTGCCTTTGTGGCTTTTTAGTGTCATTTAAAGGGTCGTAAATGGAAAACAGATAATTAACTTCTATTAAAGTTTTATTTCCTTTTTTCTGTAAGTATGGTAATGATTCAGAGTTAGCAAATAATCTTCTTATTGTTCTTTCGCTTTTTCCTGTTTTTTTTATGGCTTCTTTTACGTCTATGTAATTCATAAGTATAAAAAGTTTAAACTATGACAAAAGTATGTCAAAATATAAAGATGACATACTTTTGTCATACTACTTTTTTAAGTACTTTTCTTCGAAAATCTGTTCAGATTTATTTTTTAAAGAACCAATAAGGTATGCTTTTAGATTTTTGATTTCATATAGTACAGATTGAGCTTTTAGTTCTACTAAGAAATCCAATAGTTCCTCTTCAGAAAGATGATTGTGTAAACTCTCAAATAAGCTAAGATTGTTGTTTAATTCTTTATCGGTAAACTCGTAATTGTACTTTAAATAATCTTCTATGTTTTTTGGAATATACCAACGATTAGACATTTGTTTTAATGCCTTTTGTTTCTTCAAAGATTCATCTTCAAATTGTGGTTGATGAATAGGAATAAATCTAATACCTGTGATTTTACGTCCTGTTTTTATTTTTTCATAATGAAACGTGTAAGGACTACATTTATCTAATTCTTTTTTTGCTGGCTCTACAACTCGTTTAAAAAAATCTTTAGTTTCTTTATATTTATCTACGATACAAAATATCTCTTTTAGAGATTCGATTGTATAATTAATAGGTTTTTTTTGATTAGATAATAATTCGTAAAAACGCATAGAATATATACTTTCAAATTCCATTGCGGTCTTTAATTCATATTTTTTAAATCCTTTTGAAAAATCTAAAAAACATTCAATTATTTCTCCAGATAAAACAAAAGAAATATATTCTTTTTGTTTAAAAACCTCAGGTTTGTAAATTATTCGAATAGTTTTCCAAACTTCATCATCTTCATATTCAAACAATTTATTTTCTAAAGAAAGTAATGCTTTTTTTATTTGATAGTGGTTCTTGTCTTCATCATTTTTTTTAAATGATGAAAAAGGGAAAGTAAATTTTTTTGAGTTCTCAAAAATACCTTGCTGAATAGAATATCTTTTATCTAACATTTTTCCCTCAATTAAATATTGAAGTTGTTCAACTATTTTATATAATATTCTCTTTTCATATACAGAATAATCATATTTTGCAGTTGTCAGTATGTAAGATTGTAGAATCTCTTTATTATTTATTTTCATAGGATTAAATAATTGAAAAAGGACATAATTAATACAAATATAACAAAAAAGGACATTAAAACATGTAAGTCCTACAAAGTATTATAAAAGTCCTTTTTAGAGTAATCAAGAGTATTATAAAAGTCCTATTAAAGTATTATAAAAGTCCTATTTAGAAATTTTTAAACCCTTGTAACTATTCTGATTTACAATAATTTAAATGTGTTTTAAAAAAAACCGATAAGTAATGTTAGATAAGCTATGTTTAATTAATACAAAAACATAGTAATTTTTTAGTTTTTAAGGGTGTGATTTTCTTCGAAAAATCACTTTTGGGAGCTTGCGTGAAATGCACTGTTTTCGTTAGAGTGGAAAAACAAAAACAAATTGACGTGACTTTTTTATGCGCACCAGGGGGGGCGGATTTTTTTATTTTTGATAAATTTATCTAATTTAATTAACTGATTTTTAATTCATTAATGTATTTTTGTTGCTCAAATTTAATGTTTAACCATAAATTTGAAAGCGAAACGATTTTAAAACGGCTTCTTTTGAGGTCGTTTTTTTTTGCGTTTTAAGACATTTTATTTTTAATCATTAGGAAATTATAGCAAAAAGTATTTAAAGCTATTTAAAGCTAAATATTAACTATCTACAAGCTTATTCACTCCTTAATTTGAGTTAAAAACAAGTGGTTATACTAAGGCTTTATTTGAAAAGATCAGAATGAGATCCTATTCTTGTTAAATGAATTTCTTTTTTATCTTCATCAAACTGAAACCAAATAAGAAGTAAATCAGAATTAATGTGACATTCCCAATAATCTTTATAGTCGCCAATAAGTTTATGAGCTTTCATTTTTAAAGGTAGATTATCAGCACCACCTTTAATTAATAATTCTAAACACATTTCAATATCTTGGACTTTTTTGGGAGCTTTTTTAAATTTTTTAAAATCCTTTTTAAATTGAGTGGAGAATATTAATTTATAATTATTCATCAAGTAGATTTTTTAGGTAACCCTTTAATTCAGATGGATTACTTACCGAATCAAGATTTTCTGAATTATTTTTTAATTCTTCCATTGCTGAAATAGTTTCTGAATTAGGGATAGAATATCCTGTAGCATCTAAAAGTATTGTTTCAATATAATTATTAAAACTTCTATTGGATTTAATAGCTTCTTTTTTAAGAAACTCATAAAGATTATTGTTTATTCTTAAAGAAGTTAATCTTTTCTCTTTAGTATTCATAATGATAGTATTTGTAATACAAATGTAATCATTAATAAATAAACATTTCTTTTCTGGATATATTTTGTTTGTTCAAATTGGGTTAAAGATTCAAATTCTCCATTCTTCAATTTAAAAAGGGAATGTTATTTTAAAATAACATTCCCTTTTTTAGAGAAAATATGGATTAAAATTATTCGGAGTAATTGTATTCAAAAAGAATATAGCAAGGTGTGTTATTATACTCTAAAAACCTCCGTAAACTACAGTATTTTGAATAAATAACGACCTTGCCCTACGGGATAAGGAATTGATTGCTCGTCAAAGTCGCAATCAAAATTTTTAAAAAAAAGAGAAAAGCAGATGCAACTATGCAACTGAACAACAAATAAAAAGTCTATCAAAAATATTCTGATAGACTTCTTTTATTTTAATTCTATTTTACATAAAAGGTGTTATAGCTTTTACTGAACCGAAGTTGTACGCTGTCTTTTATTCTTTACATAAATTTTCTCTAAGGATTTGTCCAA
>NZ_JACXZC010000051.1 GCF_020281205.1 Empedobacter stercoris | reverse complement strand
ATTGAGTAAAATTATTTTATAGTTAATTAATTGTTTTTGTGAGTATTGTGTAAAAACAACACATTTGGAACACTACCCCATTATAGATTCCTTGACTTTCTCCTCCTTGTACATAACACACGACTTCACCTTTGGTGAATTATTCCCTATTGCTACATTTCAGTCACATTTTGTACCAAAAAAATAAGCTGTTGTACTTTATGCAACATTGGTTATATTTCTTAAAGGATAAACATGTAAAATTTCTCTTTGTTGTTTTATTCCAACTCCCTCTTGTGTATTTATAGTTGCAGAAAAAATAAAAAAAGTATTATAGTCAGTTTAAGTTTATAATTAAAATAGTTTTTCTATGCTTATGAATGTCTGATCTTCAGGTTCTACTGTATAAACATCTGCAACAGTAAGTATAGCTACACCTGCTGATACTTGTATTTTAAATTTGTCACCTTTGTTAAACATCCCTACAAATTCCATTGAACCTGTTCTGTTTGCACCTGCTGTAATTAAAATAACTTCGTTGAGTTCAATATCATTTCGAGCAAGTATATAATCATTTTTTATTCCTTGAAAAGAAATAACAGGAGGAGTAACATGTAACCCAGATGTTTTTACTTTCAGACTGACAAGAATACGATAGAAGCCAGATTCTTTGATGGTAAAATTATTAAAGTTATTATTTACTATTCCACTTGTATCCAAAATACCTAATTCATCGTAATCATCTTGACTATTATATAAACCAAAAGGGACATCATTTCTTCCACACCCAACTAAAACGCATGCTATTTGTGGACGATATGGATCTGAAGTATTCATACTCAGTCGAGTAGATTTGTTACGATTTTTTTCGTAAAGCATAGATTTCCATTTTTCACCATCGTAAACGACTACACGCTGTATATCTTTTTGATACATTACCATACCTTCCATAGTATGGTCATCTGTAAAGAGATCTACTTCTGATGTGTTATACAAAGGTAATTCGGTTTCGTTCTCTACTGTGGGAATCATCATTCCTTTAGATTTTGCAGCATTATTTTCGATATTAATAAGGTTCAAAATTCCTTTATCACTGATAGCTGTTTCTCTTCCAATATTAACCTGGGCATTTGTAACTAATGTAGTTAAAAATATTACTAAATTAAATAATATATGTTTTTTCATTATCAGTCTATTTTTTCGATGTATAAATATGAATCTATGTCACTTGGTACAAAGGTAACGCCAGCTCCCAAAGATATTCCAGAACCTGCTGTAATTCCTGCTTTTACTCTAATTTTGTCACCTGACCTTAAATATTTTGTTACATTAAAAGAGTTTACTGTTCCAAAATTCCCAACGGTTATAACTAATCCATCGAGTAAGTAACTGTTTTCATTTATTTTTTGCCAACTATCACCTATTGCTCCAGCATACAATGCTTGCAATGACAGGATTATAGAAATATTTCCAACAGCTAAACCTCCAGATCCAGTAGATTTTAGAGAAGGGTTTATTTTATAATAGCCATCTTTTATGATTGTTACCTCTCCATTAGGATCAACGGTGAGTCCAAGGTTATTTATAATATTTCTATCAGGATTATGTGATACCGTATATTTTATAATTGGACGTCCTGTAATTCCAAGTACACTTGCTACCACTTCATTTTCTGCATTAGAGCCTAAAATAGTCAGATTACGATAATTTCGGATACTTTTTTCGTTACTCGATAGCCATCTGTATCCATCGTATTTCATTATTTCTTTGGTTGCTTTATTATATAGTAATAAACCATTGTCTATTTCTACATTTGTATAATTATCAGGTTGCGTTAAGTCATAATGAGGTAATTCAGTTTCATCTTTAACACTTGGTAAAATTATACCTTTCGTATTACTGTCTACTTGTAAAAGAGTTTTCTGATGTGCAATTCCGTCTCCATTAATCTGTATTTTAACTTGTCCATTAACACTATATAAAATACATAGGCATACATTTATTAATAACGTACTTGTTCTCATATTAATCGCTTATTTTAGTAAATAAAATTTCTCTTGCATAATTATTTGATATTATTGAATTATCTTTAGCTGTAAGACTATTTCCTAATCCCACTCCAGCTAAAGGAGAGTGTATTCTTAGTACAAGAGAATCTCCTGCTTGTAATCGAACTGTAGTAGTGGCAAAAGCTGCTGTATTAGCATCACCTCCAAATCCAAGAACAGAATATGCATCTGGTAAAAAAGTTAATAATTTTGTTTCACTAGTTGAATTAATAGAAGAGTTTTGTTTATAGAGATAAAGTTGATATTGAGGATCTCCTGTTAAGGATAAAACTCCTACTGTTTTTGATGGTATACTGATATCGATTTTATAAATACCATCTTGTGTAATGGCAAATTCTGAATTAGCACGTGTTCTATCACCAGATGAACTTGTAGTTCGTCCATCACGTTTTATAATTCCTAAATTATTATATACTTCTTTACTAAAATCTAAAGGCTCATGACGTCCACAAACTATAACTACTACAATAGAACCGCATGTAACAGATCTTTCTTCATTACCATTTGTTGTAAATCTAGCTTTATTTGCTTTGAAATTGGTGTTATTTCTCCATTCATTTTGCCATTTATCCCCATCATATACATGAAAAGTAGAATATGTAGTATTGAACATAATATTCCCTTTCATTGTAGGGTCATTTTCATAATCATCAGGCTCGGAAGAACTATATAGAGGTAAATACTCTTCTTTTGTAATTGCAGGAAGCATTAATCCATAATTATCTCCATTATATTGTCCGTCTATTTGTAAGATAGCATGTTCATGTATTTCGATCGTATTTTTTTTTGTAATCCCTACTTGGGAATAACTAAAAATACACGACATAAAAATAAAAAATAATTGAAATTTATTATAATTCATATTCTTAATTGTATTTGTTTAACTATTTATTTAGGGTAGTTTTTGAATGTTATAGCGTTTCATAATTTTGTTTTTGTCATTTATCAAGGTGAAATTTGTTCAATGTACGTTGTTGAAATAAATTATAAACTATTCATTTTAAATTAATTATATTGTTAGATTAACGTTCTCTTTAAATTGATTACTAAAATGTAAAAACTAGCTTTTCTTAAGAAAAAGCTAGTTGGTTTAGCTAATTATGTCCTTATCCTGTATTACAGGTTTTACATAGTTTAATTGAGTTGCTAATTTACTAATTTATTGATATATAACATTAAATAGGGAGTGAGTAAATATAATTTAGTCATTAATTATTTGTTTAATAAATGGATAAATTATTATTTATATGATTGTTAGGTTTTAAAAATTTTATGTTTATTATTTTAATTATTAATTAAAATTTAATACGTTAATATAATATTGACTTATTATTTTACTCATTATACCCGAAAAAAGTGATATTAGAATGGAGATAGAGGAGTATGAAAAATACTTGTCACTTCTAAAATAGAGATTGGTTTTAATGAGAACACCTACTAAACATAATTGAAATTATAGAGTATAAAAAAGCCATGCATTATATTTAGCATGGCTTTTTTTATTGTAATTCAATTACATTATTTTTTATTCTTTTATATAAAAATAGATAAGGGGTATATATAGCTACAAAAAGAAATATAAAATTAATATTTCCACCTATCGAAGCATATGCTCCTATTGTTATACCATTTAAAAATAAACAGATTGAAATTAAAATAATAGATTTTTTATTGAATAGCAATTTACATAGTCTTATATCTTTCATAACTTAAATATATAAATATTTTTACTAAACATAGTCATTATTATAGAGTATAAAAAAGACCATATATATATGGTCTTTTTTATTAATGAATTACTATTTATCATCGTAATGCCCATATGCTGAAATTATAAGAACAATAATTTGTTCATTATCTATTGTATAAATTAATCGATGTTTATCAGTGATTTTACGAGACCATTCTCCAACTCTATTGCTACCTAATGGCTTTGGATGTCCTGTTCCCATTTCTGGATGTAATCTAAGTTCCTCTATAAATTTACTAACCTTTTTAAATGCTTTTGGTTCAGACTTTTTTAATTTGGCTAAATCTTCAAGAGCATAATTCGTGAAATCTATATTATACATTCTATAAGCTATCTAATAGCGCTTTAATTTCCTCGCTAGAAGATACTCTAACTGTTTTTCCTTCTTTTGCTTGTTGTAATGAACGATCTAATTTATTAAAGAATTCTTCTTTACTCATTAACGTATCGTCCTCTGTTATAGGTACTAATTTAAAACTCCCATTTTCACGAGATTTTAAAACAACATCTTCGCCCTCTTTTACTTTTTTTAGATACTTGCCTTGACGTTCTCTAAATTCTCTTGTACTAATAACTAACATAGTTTTAAATTTAAATGATAACCATATTGGTACACAAATATACAAAAAAATAATTTATATAATATTTATAATAAACATAATAGGAAATTACAAAGCATAAAAAAACCTCCATTTGGAGGTTTTGTATTTCTATTTTACATAAAATCTGTTATAGCTTTTACTGAACCGAAGTTGTACGCTGTCTTTTATTCTTTACATAAATTTTCTCTAAGGATTTGTCCAA
>NZ_JACXZC010000050.1 GCF_020281205.1 Empedobacter stercoris | reverse complement strand
CGATCTACCAATCATATCGAAAGAAATCACCTTAGTTTACGTACTCATCTGAAACGATTAAACCGAAAAACCATTTGCTACACAAAAAACATGGACATACTATCCGCTATCCTAACCATTTATTTTTGGGGTTAAATAACCTCAAAATTTGATATTGTTTATTATTTTTATTCCATTTTTTCAACTTCTATCATCAATTTTTTATTATCCTTTGGATTTTTCAATTTCCATTTTCTGAACTTCTGTATAAAAAGAGCATCTTCTTTTGATAAAATTCTATTTTCATTATTCAATTCATTGTAAAATTCATTTCTAATCTCCGATTTAGCTTGAAATCCAAACCGAAAAGCAAAAAACAAAGATGCTAACCCAATCGCACAAAAGACAACCGAATACAATGTAACATTAAACCTTTTTTGCGTTCTATCAATCGTTTTATTTGCATTTTCAACCACATTTCTAAACGTATCAATACTTTGCTTCACTCCAGAATCATCTACTCTGATTTGCGTTCGTTTCAGCTCATTCAAATAACGCACATTAGACTGCTCCATTTGAGAAGCTAATTCTTCCATACGTTTGATTTTCTCCGACATTTCTTTATTCTCAGCTAAAAGTATCTCTAAAAACTGTTTGTTATTCATATAGTTAGTTTAATTCCTTAAAAATTCACAAAGACATTCCTCTATCAATCGAACGTCCAATTTTGATAGCCATATCCGCTATTTTAATCGCCGGTTGCAAAAGCGATAAAACTTCCACCGGTTTAGTTGCGATTTCTTTGGTTAAACCTTTCACAATTTCCGTCTGCATAGTCATTCCTTTGAAAGAAACCCCTTTCTCAATCATACTTTTCATTCCACAACTCTTATGAATTTCAGAAGCTTTAAAATCAAGCCCACTCATTTTATCATAAATCCGAAAACCTTGCAACTTTCCACCTTTATTAATGGTTGGTTCTATACGACATCCCCTATCATACATATTTTGCATATAGTCTGAAAAAGTACGTGATTGCTTCACAGAAATATTATGCTTTTTCAAAATATCAGCCTTCAATTCTTTGTTCAACTCCTTATCCAATGTTCGCTCAATAACCTTTTCTTTTCGAACCTCTTTCGCTGTTTTTAAACCATTTTCAAGAGCAATTTTTTCGGCAGAATTTTGAGCCTTAAACCCAATATAAGAATCATCCAAAGCTTTTCCTTTTTCATCAATACGATTGGCAATAATATGAACATGAGTTGCTTTTGTATTTTGATGAACATAGGCAATACATTGATTATTTTCTAAACCTAAATTTTTCAAATGATCTTGCGTATAACGCAATAATTCTTGCCGATTATGAACGATATCATTATTCGGACTAAGAACAATCGAAAAAGTATTGTTGGAACAATTCTCATTCATTGCCTGTACTTCTCTAAACTCTGAAAGAATTTCAGAACCATTTTTTCCAATGACATCATTTCGATACAATTCAAAGGATTGTTTTTCTTCCTTCATAATGTAATCAATAGCAGCTGCACTTCCTTTGGTTGCTTTGGCTTTACTTATCATGACGTATCTTTTTTAAATGAACCAACATTTCTTGCTGAAGAATACCGATTTCTGAAAGCATACTTCCGTAATCGCCTTTTTTCAAAAGATTGGAAATGGACGAAAAATTATTATAAAATTTCTTCAGCTCTTTATAAACTTCCAGTTCCGATTCGCTTAATCGTTTGGGTGATTTTTTACCCAAGGCACAATTTCGAACATAAGTTGAAACAGGAAGACCTGTTTCCTTTGCTTTGACTTTTAAAAGTTTTTCTTCTAAAAGGGTTAATCGGATTTCAATTCGTTTGGTTTTATTCATCTTAAAAGCTTAAAAAAAATCGTTCGACCATCGGGAGAATGCGAGAGTAGTGTTGACGTGAAAAATAGGGCGTTTTAGCCCATTTTGTACGTACAAACACACATCTCGACCTATTCTACTTTATAACTCTCTCTAAATTAACCAATTTTCCGAAATTCTAAAACTTTTTTCATTCTTTTTTTACTCATTTTCAACCCACTGCTAAAAATTACTCTCATAATTCAGATAAAAAAGTAACCAAAACATTCTCAAAATATACCAACAAGACACCTTTACAGATACCTTTTATTTAACGCTCAGAAGATCCAAATACATTAAACAACGAAATGGTAATAATTTGTTTATAAACGCAAAAAACGACCTCAAAAGAAGCCGTTGAAAAATCGTTTCGCTTTCAAATTTACGGTTAAACATAAATTTTACTGACAAAATTACATTAATAAACTAAAAATCAACTAATTAAAATAGGTGAAATCTATCAAAAATAAAAAATCCGCCCGCCCCCTTGGTGCGCATAAAAAAGTCACGTCAAATTGTTTTTGTTTTTCCACTCCAACGAAAACAGTTTATTTCAAATGAGCTCCTAACTTTCGATTTTTCTAAGAAAAATTGATCCTTATAAACTTAAAAAATCTATGTTTTTGTATTAATTATAACATAGCTTATTATACATTACTTATCGACTTTCGATAAAAAACATATATAAAAATGATAAACAACAAGTTACAAAGGTTTAAAAATATCTAAATAGGAGTTTTTGAATACTAAACTAGGAGTTTTTGAATACTAATAAGTAAGTCAACTAGGAGTTTTTGAATACTAACTAGGAGTTTGTTATTATAACTCCTTTTTAATATATTTGTATTCATCAACTCCTAATAAAAACTATAATGAGCATAACCATAAAGAACAAAGAAGTTTTGCAATCTTATATTCTTACTACTGCTAAGTATGACTTCAGTGTTTATGAAAAAAGGATTTTATATCGAATTATAGAGCTTAATCAGAATTTGATTGAAGGTAAGAAACTGAGTGATCGATATCAAGTCAATTCTACTTTATTCAAATCTAAAGAATATGTAATGCCTATTTCTGCTTTTTTGACAACAGAGGATAGTAAAATAGATAAAAATCACTCAAGAATAAAGAAAGCCTTGAAAGGGTTACAACAAAAAATTATTGAGTACGAAGATGAAGATGTTTATAGAAGTGCTGGTATTGTTTTTAATGTAGAAATTAACAAAACTCGTACTGAGAATATCACATTTTATGTGGCAGATTTCATTTATCAAGCTTTGATGGATTTTTCAAAAGGATATAGAAAATATGAATTAAAAGTTGCAATGCAATTTGAAAGTATTTATGCTATGAGATTTTATGAATTGTTTTCAGCTCAAAAAACACCAATAAATTATTCGATAGAAAAATTGAAAGAGATGTTTGGTATTACAGATAAGTATAAAGAAAATAAAGATTTTATAAAATATGTTATCGTCTCTGCAAAAAAAGAACTTGATAAATGTTCTCCATATACTTTCCATTATGAAACAATAAAAACAGGACGTAAAATTACATCAATACATTTCGTTCCAATTTACCAACCACAATTTGAAGACGAAGATATCAAGAAGCAAAACTTGAACAAACAAATGTCAAATCGTTGGTTCATTCCAAAAAACATTGAAGACTATTTAACTCATAATTTTCAGTTTACTGAACGAGAACTTAATAATAATTTAAATTTATTTGAATCAGTTTATAAATACTTTTCAGAAGAAGAAACTTTAGATTTCTTAGCAGAAATTAGAGAACCTTCTTCTTATGCAGACAATAGAAAAGGTTTTATAATAGGTGCTTTAAAGAAAAAAGTAGAAAAAAAGTTTGAAGAAATTTATCTTAAATAATATATACGTATTTAAATAAATACATTTATACGTATATACAATAAATAAAATATAAACATTTTTGCTTATATTTGTATATGCTTTCAATTTCAGAAAAATATAAAGGAATTCATCCAGGTATTGTATTAGATCGTGAATTAAAAAAACGAGCTATAAAACAGCGTCCTTTTGCATTAAGTATTGGGGAACATCCTCAAACGTTTAATGCTATCATAAAAGGAAAAAGAAGTTTACCTATTTCTCTAGCGTTGAAAATTGAAGATAAATTAAATATAAATGAAGGAGATCTAGTTTTACTTCAAACATATTTTGATATAAACAAAGAGAAAAAAAAATTGCAAAAATCTACACCAAACATTTCTTTAATAAGAAGAATATTATTTTGGGATACAGATTTTGATAAACTAGATTGGATTAAAAATTATAGAGCAATTATCAAACGAATTTTTGAAAGAGGAAATGATGATGAAAAGAAAGAAATTATTCGTTTTTATGGCAATGAAAAAATTACTGAAGCTTTAAATTCTGCCTCTACTCTACCAATTAATCTACATTTAGAATCATAATTTATGAAATCACTTTTTTATAATACAGTTAATCCAATTCTTAAGTCAAGTTTAAAAACTCTAATGAGTTCTGAAATCTTTAATGATTTTAGATTAGTTGGAGGTACTTCATTAAGTTTACAATTAGGTCATAGAATATCCATAGATATAGATTTATTCTCAGATGTTGAATATGGTTCTTTAGATTTTGAAGCAATTGAAAATTATCTTTCTACAAAATTCAATTATCTTGATTTCAACTCTGACTTTATTCCTGCATTCGGGAAATCTTATACCATTGGAAACAATAAAGAAGATTCTGTAAAGCTTGATATATTTTATACAGATCCATTTATTACAAATAAGATTGTAATTGATAATATTAAACTGGCTTCAATTGATGAAATTATTGCAATGAAAATAGATGTAATTCAAAGAGGTGGACGAAAAAAAGATTTTTGGGATTTGCATGAATTACTAGATAAATATGATATTTCGGATATGATTAGTTTACATGAAAAGCGTTATCCATATAGCCATGATTCAGAATTAATCTATCATAATTTGACAGATTTCTCAATAGCTGATGACGATTTTGATCCAATTTGTTTGAGAGGAAAATATTGGGAATTTATAAAAGATGACTTTGAAGAATTAGTTAAAAAGTAAATACGTATAAATGTATATACATTTATACGTATTTACTTTTTATTTATTTAAATACTGATTTAAAGCCTTTTCTATAATTTCTTTCATATTAGAATCTTCTTCAATTGCTCTCTTTTTTAAGTCTTTTAGTAAATCTTTATTTAACCAAAGCATATAACTTTTCTCGTTATCTCTTTTACTTTCCTTTACCTGAACCACCTTTTGTTTAGGTGAATTAGATTTTTGAATATTTTTTAATTTATCAAAAGCATTTTCCATTACAACATATTTAAAATCTCATTAGACAATTTTTCAATTTCATTTTTTGCTTGCGAATCATTAGTCCCCATAACTCCTCCATTTAAAAAAGAACTACCATAAGAAATCCTGTCATGAATGGATGATAATATTGGTAATTCGTATTTTTCTAATTGTTCAATAGCTTGTTCCTTAATTTTTACATTCGGTTTCAGCATATTTAAAACAATTGCAGCTTTCAAGTCTTTATTCTTTTTTTGTGCTTTTTTAATTAAATCAATCGTTGTGGAAATTGCCATAATATCTGGAACCCCAACTTTTGTTGGAACTAAAACAAAATCAGATTCTTCAAATATTGGTTGAATTGTATCAATAATATAAGGAGGACTATCAATAAAAACTACATCGTATTCCGAGCTTCTAAGTTTCTTCATAGTTTCAAAATTGATAATATCAAAGTCTTCTACTAATTCTTGAAGATTCATAATTGTACCTTGAGGATCTACATCAGTCAAGGCAGTTTTAACATCATTACTAAATCTGTATGATAGATTCAAAGCTAGAGTGCTTTTACCTACACCTCCCTTTTGATGGGCTATTGTTATAATTTTACTCATAAATACGTATATACGTTAATATATATATACGAATATACGTATTTATATTATATATCAAATATTTATTGTAATTTTAACTCATTAAAATAATAATTACGTCAGCGTAAGCTATCAGAATTTGGTTACTGAAAACTGAGAATCTTCTAAAAACCCAACATTCTTGATAGACTTACGCCTGTACCATATATTGGTGCGGGCGAAGTCTTTCTGGGTTTTGGGTATCTCAGTGCCTCAGTAACGGATTGTACCTAGTTTCGCACCAACTTTTAAGTATATGGAAAATCAAACTAAAGTCAGTCCTTATCTCCAAAAAAAGGTGATCTCGTCATTCTTCAATTTATTATTCTTCGATGATTCTAAACCTCCTACATTCAAAAAAATCGATGGAGTGGAAGTAGCTCCTTTCTGTGATAATTTCAGAATAATTGTAGAAAAAGGAGAACCAAAGGAAGTCATGGAATATTACTTTGATCAGTTTCATCAAAAAATGCCAAAAGACATTCGACATCAAGCATTTTTAATGATGTTCTCTCGACCAACTTATCCAGTAGAAGTTGGTTTCTTTCTGGAATTTAATATTCAAAACGGAGAAATGGATCAAGAAAACTTTAAAATTCTTGAGTCTATGATGATTAATCGACCAGATCATCCTCTTGTTAAATCATTTATCGGACATCTTTTATTAACTGATGAAGGCTATCAAGTTTTTAAAATGAAATACATAGAAAAAGAATGGTATAATTCCATCATCAAAAAACAAGTTAAAAAATACAACGATAACCTGGTTATATTTTAAATGATCTATAATTATCTCTTCTATAAATACGATTTATTATCTTTATAGAAGAGATAATTTACTTCTTATTTTTGGCTGATTTGGATATGCCGTTTCAACGGCAGAATGCCCCTTTTAGAGCGTTTTCAAACTCAATATCACTTATCCAAAACGGCACTTACACAAAGTCAATGATTTAGCTTAAAATTTATTGGTAGATAATAAGAATTATGTTAAGTAATGAAATAGATTAATAAAGTATCAATTGTAGAGTTTCGTGATCCATGATTGAGAA
>NZ_JACXZC010000004.1 GCF_020281205.1 Empedobacter stercoris | reverse complement strand
TCGAAGTCGATTTAATGATGGGGAAAGACCACAAATCAGCTCTATTAGTGATGACAGACCGAGCAACTTTGGTAACCACCTTAGACAAATTGCAAGGAAAAGACGCTCAAAACATTCAAGAATTAATCAATAAAAGAATATCCAGAATAGGTAGCAGCTGGATCAAAACCATGACTTTTGACAACGGAAAAGAGTTTGCCGGACACAAACAAATAGCCGAAAAACACCATATCAAAACCTATTTCACCCGACCCTACACCTCGCAAGATAAAGGAACTGTTGAGAACAGAATAGGCTTGATAAGAAGATTTTTACCAAAGAAAACAGACCTGAATTTAGTAAGTAACTTAAGAATCAAACAAATAGAAAAATTAATTAACAATAGAAGAGTAAGAAAGTTTGGCTATATTAGCCCTATCGAAAAACTAAAATCTACTTGGCCAGTTGCACTTATAACTTGAACATGGCAAATCAAATATTCCCATCACAATTAATTTTCTTGATACAACAAAACTACATAGAGCGTTACAATCTGATTTACGTGAAACCGTAAGTTTATAAAAAATTCGTTTCACTTGTTTTCAATCGTTTCAATAGCTTCTATTTTTTGATTGTTCTTTTCTTCCTAATCATTATCTTTATTCCAAAGTTGATGCTATGTGTTTTCATGTAAAAGTGACCAAAACAAAAGAACAGATTGAAAAGAAATCAAGGTTGAAATTCAAACCTGAAGTTAGATTTGCGCCAAATCCTCATTTCAAAGGTTTTGATCATCCGAAATTACCTGTTATCACCAATCAACAAGATTTTATTCATTTGTTGGAATGGGGTTTAGTTCCGCATTGGGCTGGAAATGATTTTAATTCGAATAACACCTTAAACGCACGTATTGAAACTATAGATGAAAAACCATCTTTTCGAGATGCTTACACCAATCGTTGTGTGATATTGGTTGATGGCTTTTATGAATGGCGACACGAAGGCAAAGACAAAATCAAATATGATATCGGAATCAACAATAATTTGATGTGTTTAGCAGGATTATATTCTGATGATACGTTTACGATAGTTACAACTGAAGCTGTCGGCATTATGGATTATATCCACAATACTAAACATCGTATGCCAATAGTCCTAAATGATGGTGAGAATTTGATGAATTGGTTAGATTGTAAACCAATTGTTCCGTTTACTGATTTCAGCTACCAGCGTGAAGATGGTCAAGTGAGTTTATTTGGATAATTCGGATTTTATATGTCGAAATAAGATTTTTCGGACATCCTTATTATCTTGTTTTTGTTCAATAAATGATTTCATTTCGTCTAGATTCTCAATTAAATGATCGCAATAGCCAAATCCTTTGTAAACTCCTTTTTCAATTAATACAATACCTTTTTCATTTTCAGTTCTTCCCACCAATTCAAATAATAAGTCCTTTTTGGGTAAATGTATTGTTTTCAAAAATTGACGAACTCTTTTGTTGTAAAGTTTCACATCTTCCCTATTTATACAAGCTCCGTTACATTCTTCTAAACTATATTGAAAACAACTTGATTTTGTTTTATATAATCCGTTTACTTTTTGACAAAGCTTATATTTTTCAGTGATGTAGAACAAGTAATCTTTTGCTTCATTTTGCGATGTAAATGAAATGATTTCGTTTCCAGAGTTGTCAATTTTCTTTATTATTAATGCGTGATAACCATCCGAATTTATTTCTTTATATAAAGCGTAAAAAAACTTAATTTTTCGTTGAGCTCGATTAAATATTGGCAGATTTTGTTTGATTAATTCAGATTCTCTCAACAAAGCAATCAATTCATTTCCTGTATTTTCAAATTGTATAGAATGCGTAAAATGCTGAAGTTTAATTTCCTTTTTATCAAGTGATTTGAAATGCTGAATCAATCTTTTTCTGATATCAATACTTTTTCCAATGTAGATAATATCTTGCTTGTCGTTGTATAAATAATACACGCCACAAATATTTTTTGGAACTTGGTCAACCAACATTTTCAATCTATCATTCAGTACCATGGCACAAATTTACTGAATCAATTTCTAATTATTATTTTTTAACACTTTTCGACGACACCTTGTAGCGCTTTATTTGCTCAACTTTGTAACATGATGTATGCTTTAGTTGACTGCAATAATTTTTATGCTTCGTGCGAACGAGTTTTTAATCCAACCCTAAATGGAAAGCCAGTTGTGGTACTTTCTAACAATGATGGTTGTGTAATTGCACGTTCTAATGAAGCAAAAGATTTAGGGATTCCAATGGGTGCTCCTGCTTTTGAATACGAGAATAATTTTAGATTAAATAAAATCAATGTTTTCTCTTCAAATTATGCTTTATATGCGGATATGAGTAATCGCGTGATGATGATTTTAAAATCTTATTGCCCTGATATTGAAATTTATTCAATTGATGAATCTTTTCTTCTTTTCAAAGGCTTTGATAACTATGATTTGGTAAAGTACGCCCAAGAAATTAAACAAAAAATATATACCATTACCAAAATCCCTGTTTGTATTGGTATTGCTCCTACAAAGGCTTTAGCTAAAGTGGCGAATCGAATAGCAAAGAAATTTCCTAAACATCATAATGGTGTTTATATGATTGATTCGAAAGATAAAATTGATAAAGCTTTAAAATGGTTAAAATGTGAGGATATCTGGGGAATTGGACGACGTTTAGCTAAACGTTTAGCTTTTATTGGTTGTAAAAACGCGTATGATTTTACATTATTGAGTGATGAATACATTAAACGAAATTTCTCCATCGTCGAATTGCGTTTGAAAAAGGAATTATTAGGCGAAAGCGTCTTAAAATTAGATGAAGTTCAACGCAAAAAATCAATTGCGACCACTCGAAGTTTTGAGAAAACAATCAATGATTATGAAAATCTGAAAGAGCGTGTTTCTACATTTGCTGTTTCTTGTGCCGAAAAGCTTAGAAAAGAACAATCAAAATGCAACATTATTACTGTATTTGTGATGACCAATCGTTTTGATGAAAAGCAATCATTTGTTTCAAACTCATTAAGTACAACCTTAGATTTTGATTCGAATTCGAGCATTGTTTTGTCCAAATCTGCTTTATTTTTATTGGATAAATTGGTGCCTGCAGAAGGAAAAGTTCCTGATTATAAAAAAGCTGGCGTTATTGTTTCGGCTATTACGCCCGATAATCAAGCACAGATGAATTTATTTCACGAAGATTCTCCAAAACATAAAGCGTTGATGAGTGTAATGGATCAATTAAATGCGAATTATGGCGATCATATGCTAAAATTAGCTTCGCAAGATGTGCGTAGAAAATGGAAAATGAAGCAAGAACGTTTGTCACCTTGCTACACAACAAGATTTACAGATATTTTAAATGTTTATTAAATGGTACATTTTATTCAAGTTCCGAAATTCTCAGAAGAGTTAATCAATATCCCTATCAAAACAGATGGTGATAAACGATTTGTTCAATTTTTTGGTGATGTTTCGGCAGGTTTCCCCTCTCCTGCTGCTGATTTTGTACAGAATAATATTAGTTTGGATGAAATTTTACTGAATCATCCCGAAGCAACTTATCTTAATCGTGTGGGTGGCGAAAGTATGTATCCTGAATATCTGAAAGGTGATTTACTTATTATCCGTTCGGATATAGAACCCAGACATCATGATGATATTGTGGTATCGGTCAACAATTCCGAATATACCTTCAAACGTTATGATGCCATCAACAAACAACTGATTTCTCTTAATCCGAAATACAAAAATTGTATTCAATTACAAGATGAAGATGTGGTCATTATTTTGGGAGTTGTAACAGATTTGGTGAGGAATAAGAGGAAGTAAAACGATTAATATTTTAAATAGATATATCAATTGTTTTACTTTTCATCAAAATACTCAACTAATTTGTAATTTCCATCATAATATTTTTCTAATAATTCTTTTAAATAATATTTATGTTGTGCTCCAGTTAAGACTACAATAGATTTACCTTTATTTTCGTAGACTGTTTTAATAATATTAGATGCCATAGTATTATTTCTCAAATCCCAAAATTTACACCATAACAAAAAGCCTTCTCTGTAAGATATTTTTTCTCCATTTGGTTTTGTAACAAATCGTTCAGAAAATATTTTCTCTGAATTAGTTATTTTTGGTAATTCATGATGCTGTAGATATTGTCTATATTTATTAAAAACTTCAAATTCGATACTATTTAAAGTCTTTATATCAGATTTAAAATATTTAATTAAAACCTTATTTGCTTCGTTGTATTTCTTATAAATTTCAGAATTTACATCGCTTAATAAGTTTTTATGATATAAACTATCTATTAGGTGAATTGTTAAATCATCAGTAGGTGTCATTCCATTATTTTTCCTGTAGGAATTTCTACCTTCAAATTCAAAAGACAAGTTTACTGTCTTAGGATTTTTTTTTATGTAATTAAGCGATGCATTTCTTTCATTAGAATTTGGATCCAAATCATCAAAATAAATAGCCATGTTATGACTATCACTTTCTTGTAATAATATTTCAGGTTTTATTTCATCTAATATTTTAAGAAGTGTTTCTGGCGTCAAAATAGTTGATGAGCTATGTACAGTTCCAATAATATATATTTTTGATTTTTCTATATTTTGCGCGAAAGAGAAGTTTAAAATAATGAAAAATAGTATTGTCAATGAGTATTTCATTTATGCAATTGATTAAAGCTAAGTTTCAAAAGTAAAAAATAATGATTGATAAATAAAAAAGAATTTCTACAGCAAATAAGGTTATTCTAAAAGAAAAAAAACTACACTATTAAAATACATGAGCCGATTAGCATAAATAATCGGTTCATTTTATAAATTTATAATAATTAGTAAACCTTTACCTCTCCTCCATTTTTTTCTTCATAACAACTTGCCCAAGTAAAATAATCATATTCAATTTCTGACCAACTATTGTCTTCAAATTCAAAACTATAGTTTAAGTTAACTTGATTCAACTCAAGAGAAACATGTAACCGATCTTTGTCTACAAAATTTATTAATTGATCAAACAGTGTGTTATCGTTTAGTTTTTTAAGTACAAGTTCAACCATGTTAGTTGGATTATTCTTTTTCAACATATTATCTAACATTATTTCGCCAACAATTACAACGTCTAACGCTTCATTGTAACGATACAAAACCCAGTAATTTTTTAATGATTGAACTTGATCGATTTCAAAATCAGAACAGGTACAAAACGTGACATCAGCATAAATTTGACACATAAATTTAAGTTTTAAAAATTAGAGTATGAATACACATGCTGATACACCTCTAAGCTTCGCAAACTGACTTCTTCATCTGTATATTTTTCTTCAGGTAGCCATAAAAGTTGATCATAAATTGTTGTTTTTACACCTGACCGTATTTCGCGACTTTCTTTCCAATTCGGAATATTTAGCTTTTCACGTTGAAGTATTTCTAATGTTTCTATTGCTACTTTTTTAACCATTTCCTTCTCCCCATCTGTAAGCTTTTTTCCTTTTACTAAAAGATCGAAAATAGATAATGTAGGTTGGTCTAGATTCTCTTGAAAAGCACGCTTTTCTTCTCCGGAAAGCTGCTGAATAAATTGTGTTAGACTTTCAAAACTACGCTGTAATTCAATATCGGATTTACCATTATTATACTCTTCTACAATTTCTTTGTAACGTTCGTAAAACTCTAAACGCAATGGATTCTCACGAAGCATTTGTTCTAATTTTTGTTCGACCGCCTTATTAAGATCATAAACCAACTCATTTTTACGTGGTAGTTTTTCAAAAGCTTTTTTTAACGCTTCAATATTGAATTTCGACAAATCAATATATACATCAGTAGGTTCAGACACTGCATCTATTGATACACTTTCATTCACTACTTCCTGCAATCGCATAATGACCTCTGTGACATCGGCTGATTTTACTTTTTGATTCAACCTATTATATAAAGCATCAATCGCATTGTATTCTTTCACAAATTGCTTTGCCTGTTTTTCAGGGAATAAAGCTTTGTATTTTCTAAACATATTACGAGCTGAAATTTCAAACTTAGCTCTTGTCTCGTCATTACGACAAATTGCATTTGCCCCATTATTAATGGCTGCTATTTTTGACATCGAATTTGCTTCTATTAATGTTTGAATATCAAAATCGAGTTCTAAAAGCATACTAACAACTTCATCAATTGCTTGTTTGATCTCATTACCCATAGCTTCTAATTGCTCAAAAGGTTTTTCTTCTTTATCACCAGATTTATTCCCCTTATCACCTTCTCCATAGATAGCATAAGCTTTTTCTAATTGCTGGTAAACATTACCGTAATCGACGATCAAACCATTTTCTTTTTCATCATCGTACACACGATTGGCACGAGCGATGGTTTGCATTAATGTATGACCTTTTATGGGTTTGTCCAAATAAACCGTAGAGACACAAGGTGCATCAAATCCAGTAATCCACATGGCGCAAACAATAGCTAAACGGAAAGGATTCTCTTCATCTTTAAATTCCTTTTCTAAATTTCGTTCTACCATTTTGCGACGGTGACTTTCGATATCCAAATTCATTTTCTTGAATTTATCTACCTCATTTTGCTCCGAGCTTACGACCACGCAAACTTCAGTTTCTCTTACTTGTTTGTATTTACGTTGAAGCTCTTGTTCTTCTTGAATATCTTGTGCTTTATCTATTCGAGATTTCAACTCCAATAGATAATCAGGCCAATACTCCATTACGTAATCATACATACGCACAGCAGTAGGTTTGTCTAAAGCTACAAACATAGCTTTACCTTGATAACCACGTTCATTAAAATGCCACACTAAATCTTTGGCAATAGCACGAAGACGTGATTCTGAGGTAAGAATAGGATATTCTTTTTTGAACAGGTAAGCTAATTTCTTTTGTTGATCTTCATCCAAATCTTCATTCTCTAGAATTTCAGCCATTTGCTCATCTAGTGCTGGATTTTCGATATTTAAACGTTCACCTCGATTCAAGTATTTTAAAGGTAATGTAGCTTCATCTTCAATCGCACGTTTAAAATCATAAACCGAAACATATTCCCCAAAAATGTTTTTGGTTACTTCTTCTTCATCTTTGATGATTGGAGTTCCTGTAAAACCTAAATAAGAAGCATTCGGCAAACCATAAAAACGCATATTTCGAGCATATTTTCCACCTTGTGTACGGTGGGCTTCATCCGAAATTACAATAATATTTTTACGATCGGTGATCAATGGATATTCGGTTTCCTTTTCAGGATCAATGGAGAATTTGTGAATCAAAGAGAAAACATAACGGTGATTCTCGCTCAACAATTCACGTAAATGTTCACGTCCTGAAATACCACTCTTCTTTCCTGCTATTATATTCTTATTATTGACAATGCCTACTCCAGAAAAAGTATCATACGCTTGGTTCTCAAGCTCTGTACGATCAACAACTATTAAAAAAGTATAGGATCCACCAAATTTTCGATGTATTTTCTCACACAAGAAAACCATAGAATAGGTTTTCCCTGAACCTTGTGTATGCCAATACACCCCTAATTTACCTTCTAAATCTTCGATGTTTTCTACATTATCCAATACGCGATTCACACCAATAAACTGGTGATTCTTCGCCATTAGTTTGACGACATTGCCACTGCTTTCATCAAAAAGTAAGAAGTTTTCAAAAATATCCATCAAATGTGTTTTAGAACAAACACCTCGAAGCATCGTATCTAAACTTACCACACCTTCTGCCTCTTCGGTAATTCGTTTCCAGTCCAAAAAGTATTTGTATGGACTGGTTACCGTTCCTACTTTGGCATCAGTTCCATTAGAAAGGATCACAAAAGCATTGTGATGAAACAAATGTGGTATGGTATCTTTGTAATCTTTGAAATTATCATCATAAGCGGAACGTAAATCCACTGCATGGGATTTGAGTTCTATAAAAACCAAGGGAATACCATTTACAAATCCTACTACATCAGGTCTGCGATTGTGCAATTCTCCAGTAACTTCCAACTGACGAACGGCTAGGAAATCATTATTTTCATAGTCGTTGAAATCAAAAACACGCAACGTTTTCTTCTGTGCTTTGCCTTCAGCGTTTGTAAACGAAACTTCTACTCCATTTTTCAAGAGTTGATATTTCGCCTTATTTTGTTGTGCTAAGTTTTTACCTGCTTCTTTCTGTACTATCTTTTCAATTGCACGTTTATAAGCCAAATCCGGTAAATCGGGATTATAGCGTTTTAAAGCAGCTAATAAATGGCGCTCTAACACCACTTCGGTTTTATTATCACGTCCTAACAAACCTTCTTCACCAAAGGATTCGTTTTGCCAAGCTGTTACCACTTGCCAACCCAGCTCTTTCAGTACATCTTCCGTAGCTTGTTCTATCAATTGATCTTCAGAGTATTCGTAGGACATGGTTAATTGGTTTTTAGTATTTTAGAATAAAATGCATTGATATGCTTTTTACTATCATCAAAATAATTATAATCGGCACCTTGCCATTTCTGACGATAATGTTGGAATCTAACGTTTGAGTTAAAAAAAGAATTAAACTTGGCTGGATTTAGATAGACTCCAAAGTTCTTCCCTTTACCATAATGCCAATTATTTAAATTTTTCAATGCTACATAATAAGCATATAGTTGATCTTTTAAATCAAATTCATTTTTTAAATCATCTAAAGTAGAATACTTCATTAGAAATTGGTTGAAAATATCTTGAAAATAATCTTCACATGTAGTGAATTTTTCAATCTCAAGCAACTTTAACAAAAATTTCTTATCTCTAATCAAATGAAAATCATCCGAATTCTTACATACTATAATTTTATGTTTTTCATTATAATCCTTTACTTGATAATAATCGGTTAACAATAATACCCCCCAAATATTATCGGATATTTTCTCATTATCTTGTGATGTCAGTTTTTGAAAATTAGTAAACATTCGTTTAAACTTAACTAGATCAAAACTTAAGGCATTAAAAGCGTCAAATAATTTTGAATGTTCAAAATCGTTAGGTTTATTTAGAGAATAAGTAAACTGCAAAATTGGACTGATCTTTCCATTAAGAATATTATTATCCTCAGCCTTCCAAAAAGCACCTTCTATATCTTCTCTACTTTGACCTCCTAAATAAATAGAGAATTTAAAATGCTCCTCAGGAGTCAACAATGTTTTAGAAACTATTCCTTTTTGAAAATTTATCACTTTCGCAATGTCGTCGTCTACCTTTACCAAATTATCAACCAGTCTGATTGCATTAATTACTTGTTTATTTATGGTTTTAGTTATGGTTTTATCTTTTGTTAAATTGCTTAAATATCTAAATAGTCTAAAGATATTTTGATTACTTATATCTTTTTTTTCTTCCAACAACTTGTTTACGTAGTGTAATACTGGAATAAATTTAAAACAATCAATTTGGCTTAATACTTTATTTGATGGCGAAAGCCATTGTCTTGAAATTAAGTTATCAGATATTGAATCGTATTTCGCTAAAAAACTTTTATCTAGATCATATACATTAAATAAATATTCTAATGCATCGAAATACTTTTCGATTTTTTCGATTGAGAAATAGTTCTTATTTAAATGTATTTTTTCACCTTGAATAAGGATAATTATATTTTTAGTAAAGGATTTATCATCTATTTTTTCATCTTCATCGTTATCAAAATCATTGTCATCCAAAGTCATTTCAATAACTTGAATCCATCTCAAAAATTCATTTAACCCTACATCCGAATTTGAATTTGATTCGTTTTTATCTCTGTATTTCCAAAAGAAATCTTGCCATTCCTCCCATTTTTTTCCGTATTCAAATATATTAGCGTCATCAAACATCAATGCAGCCTTATTCTCTTCATTTTTGGAGAGGGCTTCTCCTCGGGCATTCATTGTTATATACAATTCTTCTCCTTGATTAGTCGCTTCCGTTTTAAAATGATAAAATTTTATATTATTTAAAATGAAACCAAAATATTTTTCTTTTCGACCATCAAATTTTTTATCAATAAACTTTAAAGCTTGGATCATTGATAAAACGGTAACATCTTGATTAAAATCATTTAATAACCAACTTGCTTTGTATTCTAAAATCTGTCGTAATTTATCTATAGAGTCAACTTTAGAAATTAAATCCAAAATAAAAATATGTGTAAGGTTTCGTACTTTATAATCAAATGCAACCTGTTGATAATCCTCAAAG
The DNA here is from genome assembly GCF_020281205.1 of Empedobacter stercoris. Lineage (GTDB taxonomy): Bacteria > Bacteroidota > Bacteroidia > Flavobacteriales > Weeksellaceae > Empedobacter > Empedobacter stercoris. The sequence goes on along the minus strand of NZ_JACXZC010000004.1, from coordinate 130,597 downwards.
CGTAACGCGTCTTTAAAATCTTCTATTCTATTCTCTTTTAAAGCCGTATAAAATAAAAGTAAAAACAAAGTGGTAAATCTTTGTTGACCGTCTATTAGATTTTCATCTAAAAAACGTTCATAATTAAAATTTACATAACTCGGTTTATAGGTATATAAAAAGCCTACATTAATTTTTAAAGAAGACTTAGGATTTCCGCAGACATCACAAGATTCACCAATTTTATCGATGATAGAATCTAAAAAGCGATTTAATACATCTGGGTTATTTCCCCACACATATTCTCTTTGTATCTCTGGTACAATAAAGTTATTTTGAGATAATAAAAATAATAAACTCTGTTCTTTAAGCTGCTGACTCTTCATTTTCTTCTTTTTTTATTTCAAAAAAAACTCTAATGTTCTCTTCAATTGATTTACAATTATTTTCAATATCCTTAAAAGTCCATTCATTTAAATTGATAACTTCTTTACGACCTTTTACAAATACATTTAATGTATGTTGTCGAACATATTCGCCATTTTGAACATTATTAATTACTGAAGCTCGCTTATCTATGTAATAATCATTTCCAAATCCTCTATTGATTGAATAATGCAACAAGACTAAATTACCAATTGCATTAATTAGAGTTGATTGATGTATTTTATTTTCTAAATCCTTTAAGATTTCTTCCTTCTCTAAGTCAGATTTTCTTTTCCAATCTTTTTCTCCAAAAGGAAATAAATCTTTTTTATCCAATTTGGTTAGATAGGCATCAATACACTCAAAATCATTACTTGAATTTTCTAATTCTTTTATGTTTTTAGGAGTACAAGGATAAATATGCTCCTTGTCTTCCTTATGCTTTTTGAAATGGGTAGGTGATAAAAAACGATAATTATCATTGGAAGAAATCTCTATCACATCTAGCAGTACCAAAAATTCTTCTAAACGATCAGATTCATACCAATTCGTTTTGTTTTCACCTTCAAAATTTAATATTTGTTCACTCCAATAAGCAAATCCTGACTCATTTTTATTCTCAGGACGAAAGACAATTTTTTCAATATCCTTCTTAAGTTGTATTTTAAAATAATCTCGATTAATCTCCGTTTCATTCCATAATTCATAATACTTTTTGAAACTGAAATTTCTTTGATTATTTGCTAAGTATCCCAAATAATGATATATGGCACGATCACTATACCAATCTACCAATGTTCTGTGCAAGGTTATTAATTCCTTATATAAGGTTAAAGAAGTAATTGAACTATTTTCAAATAATTTTAATTTCAAAACATTAGCCTTAGTAGATGCCCAAAGCTTATATAGAATATTAATAGGATTTATATCTTCATTAAATTCAATTGTTTCTTGTTTATCTAACTCTAATTTCGCAAAAGGTTTATAGTAGTTAGCCACATCTTTAGTAGACCACCATTGGTTTAGTTGATCTAGTTCCCAACCAATACGTGTTCGCTTTTCATTCATTCTCACTATATCTTTAATAGAATCTTGTTTAAATGAAACCATTTCTTCTCGTGCTACTCGAGTGATGATGATAGCTCTTACCAAATCAGCTCCATCTAATGGTACTTTTCCAGTATTCAAATTCATGAAAAGTTCCTGTTCCTTGATATTCGAGTGAATTTCATTGACAATGAATTTTACGTTGTTTATGAATTTTTCTCTAAATCTGCCAAGATTTATTTGATGATCATCAATCGTTTTTTGAAAGGTTCTGATAGCCGAATACATATAATAGATATCCTGATGATCAAAATCCAAATCCTCAAACTCGGTACAAAATGAATCAAAGTCTTTAGCATGTAGAATTGAATGGATAAAATTTTGAGATTCATTTTGAATCTTTTGCATAAAAACATTAGAACTCTCTCTTACTGCGTATATAAATTTATCTTTTAGATAATCCTGAACCCCTAAAAAACAAAATAATAAATAAGTAGTCGTGAGTCTTTGCTGTCCATCCACTACATGTAAAATATTTCTATCTGCAACAGAAGGATAAAGCGTTATATTTTGTAAACAATAAAACAAATCATCTGTCTCATCAGTTTCAAATGAATTGATATCTAAAATTAATTGAGAAATCTGCTTTTCACTCCACTTATATCCACGTTGATATTCAGGAATTTTAAATATTCGATCTCTAAGATAATTTGTATATACATCTTTTGTGCTATATATCAACTCAGCCATAGTAATCTGTTTTCATAATTAATAGTCGTCTTCTGGTTTAAAATTAGTTTTTATGTTAGTTGCATCGGCCCTGAGACCCAACGGACCCTTCGAGAACCTCAGGGTCCGTAGAGGCCCGTAGGGTCATTTCGAGAACCTTAATGACCTTTACACTATCGGTGGCTGAGGCTCTCGAAGCCACCGTCTCTATCCCTATAAGCAATCGCTAACTTTGGAAGCAAATCCAAATCTCCATTTATCAACGCCTCTTTCTTCTTCCTGCTCCAGCCTTGCACTTGTTTTTCTCTATAAAAGGCTTCATCAATACGACTATATTCTTCATAATAGACCAATTTCACAGGTAAACGTTTCTTGGTATGATTAGCTCCTTCACCAGATTGATGCTGTGCTAACCGCAATTCCAAATCAACGGTACTTCCTGTGTAATAACTATCATCCGAACAAAGTAATATGTACATATATCCTTTCATAGTTTGTAATTTAAATCGGCCCTTCAAGGTCATTTCGAGAACCTCAATGACCTCTCCACTACCGGTGGCTGAGGCCCTCGAAGCCACAATTTATAATTCCATTTCTAGGACCCTTCGAGCCCTTCGAGAACCTCAGGGCTCGTAGGGTCCGAATGGTGACTGAAGTTCTTTCGGTGACTGAGGCTCTCGAAGTCACACCCCAATCATCCCCATCATCAAGCGTGGCAACAAAATATCCCGTGCCTCGCGTAAACGTTGGTTTTGGTTTAAAAAGATTTATTCCATGGTGGTAAACAGCCGTAGACTTCAAAGTATCGTTGTAATAACAATCCCTCAACATAACCTGGTAAATCATTATGTTCATCATCCACGGTAACAAACCAATAAATATCCAAAGCTTCAATGTTTTCTTCCTCTATTTTATTCAATAAATAGTATTCTCTTCGAATACCATCCTGTTTATTATTTAATCTATTATTCAATAATTGATCTTTGAATTGACCATTTTGTAACATAGAACCAGATTTTCCTATGTAAACCAATTCCACTTTACCTTTAGCTAATTTTAGGATATAGTAAACTCCTGGTAGATTAGGAACATCTTTACTTTTATCTCTAAGGTTGTCATTTTTTTCGAAGAAAAAATGACCGTTTGTTTTGTATTTTTCTAATTCTGCAAACATGTATTCGTATTTTTTATAGTAGTTTAGTTTTAGTTCACTTTTTACACCTCTATCATCCCCATCATCAAGCGTGGCAACAGAATATCACGCGCCTCACGTAAACGTTGGTTTTGGTTTTGAAGATTTAAAATGTTTTCAAAGCAAGGTTTAGCTATGTTAAAAAATGATTTTAAAATCTCATCATTGGGAACAACAATTTTAGTTTTATCCAAAATTCGCATTGTCAAAAATTTTGTTGAAGCTCCAGAACTTACTATTTTAAAATGTGGTAAATAAGTTCTTAATACTTGATAAACGTAAACCAATGGCAAATCATTTATTTTACTTGTTACGATATAAGTTCTTTGATAAGCATCAAATTTAGAATCAGCATAGAATAAAGCAAAATCACCAGTAGCATTATTCCCTCCTAATAATACTGCCTCGCCTTCAAAGCAATATGAATTAGTTTTATAAACTTCTTTCGCGCAAGTATAGAAATCAAATTCGCCATTTATATCCAAAGCATTTGAATCTAATTTTCCTGTCTTAAAATTTAAAATATTTTTGAAATACAATCTCTCCCACCCCTCAGGTAATCCAGTTTCCTTATTAATCTTTACGGATTCGTACCCAGGAAAACGCATACGCACAAACCATTCTTCATAAGTCTGCTGTGCCATTTCTTCCAAAATTTTGATGCGCTTGAGGTTGTTCTCAATTAAATCATCATAACCTGATAAAATTGAAGCGATCTTCTTTTGGGTTTCGAGTGGTGGAACTTGAAAATTTAATGTTCTAATCTTTTCTAAACTTAAATTATCTTGTGCTGCTCCTTGTGATATCTTTTTAATCCTAACTTGTAATAAATCAAATAAATATTTCACAAATCTAACATCAGATTTAGTATCATCTGGTATAAATCCTACAACAGAATCTGGAAAACAAGCATCAATACCTAATATTGCAGCATCAGCAATATTCGCAGCTATAGTAATACAAAGTGTACCTTTTGGCCATAGTTTACTTTGTGCTAAACCAGCTTCCGAATACATTTGAGAATAATTATAAATTTTGTATTCGGCGTCTTTAACGTCTGCAGTTTGGACAAATGGATATTTATCACCAAAAAGAAAATCAGCATTTCTCGGACGATGTTTAGATTTTCCCCTACCAATCGTACCTAAATCCTCAATCTTTACTTCTTTCCAACCCTTCGGCAGGCTCAGTGCATCGCCCTCTCTCATAATTTCACCGCTTGTATTTGGTTCATCAATTGGTTGGCTTCTTCGTTCAAAGTGGCTAATTCGGTGTGGAGCTCTTGCATACGGCTTTGGTAATCAAAATCCATATCAATATCGATATTCACGCCTACATAACGTCCTGGCGTAAGGCTGTAATCTTGTTCCGCTACTTCATCTATCGTCACAATCTTGCACAAACCTTCAATATCACGATAGGTTCCATCTGGGAAATGTTCATTAAACCAAGCATTATCCGCAGCTACTTCGGGCTTTTCGCCTCTGTAAAGCGCCATAATTGCCGTTAAGCCTTCTAATTGCTCTTCTGAGAAATCGTTAATCGTGGTCGTTACTTTTCGGAATACATTACGTGCATCGATCATCAGGATTTTCCCTTCGGCTCCGCTCAGGGAACGCTTTCTTTTGGCTTTGTCAAAAAACCAAACATGGCAAGGTAATGAACGTGTATAGAAGAAATTATTCCCGATAGAAACAATACAATCTACATTGCCTGTTTTTACCAATTCTTCACGAATGCGTTTTTCGGCATTTCCGGCATCCGTCGCCGAAGACGCCATGACAAACCCTGCACGTCCAGTATCATTCAGGTAACTCATAAAATACTGAATCCAAAGGTAATTTCCATTCCCAATGGTTCCCTTACCCGTTAATGGCGCACCAAAAGGTAAGCGTTTATCTTCTGCTAAGAACTTGTTTTTTGCATCGACTTTATCTACGTTAAACGGTGGATTCGCCATCACAAAATCACATTTTCCATACAAATCGTGCGGATCCGAATAAAAGGAATTGTTATTGGCTATTTTCCCTTCAATGCCGTGTATCGCTAAGTTCATTTTCGCCAATTTGGTAGTACCTGTTTTGTATTCGGTACCGTACACCGTAATGGCTTCGTTTACTTTTTTATTAAGATGATCTTTGATGAAATGCGCCGTTTGCACAAACATACCGCCCGAACCACAAGCCGGATCGTGGATAATCCCGTGGTTGGGTTGAATGAAGTTGACAATTAACTGTACCAAAGAGGGTGGCGTAAAGAATTCGCCTCCTTCCTGTGCACCAGCACCCATCATGGAAAGTTTCATCAAGAAATATTCGTACACACGACCAAAAACGTCGCCTTTTGCATTGCGTACCGAATCGCTATTGAAAATACGAATCAGATTGGCCAACAGATTACTATCTGTATCATCTTCGGGCGTTAAATCGTGGAAGTTTTTCGGAAGAATACCTGCTAAATCTTCATATTCTGCCTCGATGAGCTTCATCGCAGTATTCACCGCTTCGGCCAAATCTTCCGATTCAGGCAAAGCCGCTAAATACGAATATTGCGCTTTCTCGGGCAAATACATCGCACCCATCGCCGCATAATCATCTTTGGTAGCTTCTCTTCGTTGTTTGGTACGTGGATTAATCGGAAGGGTTTCTTCCAATTGAGCTTTCGCTTCTATGAATTTATTCTCAGCAAAACGCAATAAAATCAAACCCAATAACGGGTCTTTGTATTCAGCCGCAGTTAGTTTCGAATTGGCACGCAATTCGTCTGCTGCTTCCCATAATTCTATTTCGAGTTGTTTGATATGTTGTTGTGTCATTTTCTAAAAAATTGCTGTAAATTACTAATAAAGTACCAATAAACATCTAACAAATCTCATAAAAATAGAAACCTCATAAGATTTATTGATTTTTAAAAATCTACTCCTTCGGAATCTCCACGAACACAGCACCAATATATTCTTCTTTATACCCTTTTACTGTCATCATGTGTATAAATGGAAGTAAATCCAACTCAATTGAACTTCCATTAAAAGTTTCTTCTTTCAAATCTAAATTACCATTATAACTCAGGGTTTCTTTCACTTTTTTTAATTGTTCATCAGACAATTCAATTGTAATTATAGGCATATTTTCTTGTTTTTAATTTATATTACAAAGGTCATAAACCATCCCGCCAAAACATGTCTTTTAGATATTTTTATAATTATTTTTTAGACTATCGTAATCTGATAGTTGTGTAGTCATAGGTTTGCTTCATAATTTTAAAATAGAAGATTATGAAATTAAAAGTTCATTATGAAGTCGAAACACTATTCGATCAAGAAACAAAAGAAGTAACAATTAATTCATTTTATAATGATGATCCGATTGTTGCTCGCGAAGAAGCTTTTTCGTTTTTAAGAAATTATATCAATGTTCTGAAAGAAGAAAATCAAGTAGAAGTTGAAACTAAATATTCGGGACCACGAAATCATGCCCAATTTAGATTTGATAGTCGTACCAAAAATTTCGATGATAATTTGAGTACATATTTTGTAAGTCATTTAGTGTTTAAAGACTCAAAGTTAAATAAGGGGTTAAAGATATATGTTGTCGTAGATGAAACTTTTTATACAGGTGAAGATTTTATTGATGAACACGAACGTAATTTAGTTTTCCTGTTAGGAAATCAAACCGAAGATTCTTTAATCGAATAAATCTAATTGTTTCTGAATTTCTTCATTTTTTATTTTACGATGTGATGCATTGTACACACATTTTCCATCTTTTATAATTAGGATTTGCGGTGATTCGTGCTGAACATTGTATCGTCGTTCAATCTCATTAGAGAGTGTTCTATACGTTAATAAATCTAAATAATTCAGTTCAAAATCGCTTTCTTTTACAATATCCCAAATTATATCACATAACCCACAAGTTGTACTGTGTTTATAAATAATTTTTGGTTGATTAAAAGATGCTTGATCAATTTGATCTAAGTGATCTAAAGTTGTAATATCTATTTTTTTCATTTTTATTTCTATTATTTCGCTTATAAAATTACGTTGAAAAGAAAGAATAACCTATTCTATTTTCGTTATTGGTTAAATTATAAAAAATGTTTTAAGGAAATCTCCTTGTTCATTTTTTTACTTTACAATTATTTTCAGTTTCTTCAATCGAAGCTGATAACTTTGCAAATAATTTCGTTTTAGCTTTTCTGATAAGTAAGATTTACCAATTAAATCTACCACTTGATCTTCTTTCGAAGTTAGATTTTGAATGACTTTTATGATCGATTTTTCTGTCATTTCTGCTTTTTCTCCCAATACAATGAATTGATCAATAACTTTTCCTTTTGAATTGGATTTTGGTAATAATCCATCTTTTAAAGCAAAATCAGCATCCTCGATATGAATTTTAGTATTTAGTAAATCATATGCTGGACTTAATTTAAAATCTCCTTGTTGAGTTTCTATTAAAGAAAAATTCTTTAAATGAGCATCTCCATTTGAAAACAGATAATTGAATACGATTAATGTATATAGCTTAGGTGCTTCTACTTTCCATGCAGGAACATATTTTTTCAATGCTTCAAATAACTCCAGATAATTCCCTTCATACTTATATTGTTCTCCATCAGTTGCAGGAGATTTCCCTAATAAAGAAGCAAAATCTTCTACTGCTAATTTATCTCCAATTTCATTGTAATCAAATCGTTTAGTAAGATACGCTGGACTTCCATCTTTAAAAAATACCAATGCATTATCAGCCGTTTCAATTTTAAAAATTTGTTTCGCGATTTGCATCGTTAAATGTTCATTTGCTGGTGCAAATTCACTATTTTTTGGTAAATCAGAAATTGGTTTTAAAATATAGTGACCACTTTCGTTTTCATTGGTTAATCTTAGTTCTTTTCCATCAAGAATTAAAGAATATTTCTCTTGAAATCCCGAAATAGAAATATGTGTTTGATTTTGGTTAAAACTACTTTTATCCTTACGATCAGTTGGCGAAGTATAATTTAAAATTGGATTCACTTTTTTTCCATTAAACAACTTCTTTAATACACTTGGACTATATGTATTAAAATTTTCTTTTAAAGAACCGGGACAATTAATTAATTCTAATTTCATTTTACACTCTTTCTATTGTTACTGCACCAATTGTATCTACTTTAGATGCTTTCAATAAAATTCCAAAAGCATCATCTTCATCAATCTTATATGTTTTACAAATCATTCGTTTATTTACACCTTCAGGTAATAGATGATAGAAAAAAGGAAATAATGATTCTGATTCGAATTCAATTTGATTTTTAGGCAATGTTAAACTGACTGATGGTTTAGATTCATCTGATAGCCAATTCTCATTGTATTTAAAATGAAAACGACCATTATCTAATTGAGATAATATGCCTGCTTTTTTGCCTTTGTATAGGATATTTGCTACTCTCATTATTTAATCGATTTAACTTCTAATTTCATCTCTAATCCTAACGCATCACATAATTTTTGCAATGTTTCTAAGGTGGGATTACCTTTACCACTTTCAAATTGTTTTAACGTTCGTAAACCAACTCCTGAAATTTCAGCCAAAGTTTCTTGTGATATCGCTAAAACTTTACGACGTTCTTTTATCTGTTCGATTATTAATAGTGTCATATATTGCACTTTTATTGTAAATTTAGATATAAATCTTATATTAAACAAGAAAAGTGCAATGAATTGCACTTTCTAAAGAGTGTTGCTCGTTTTTAGTCTAAAAGCATATAAATAGTGCAATATATTGCACTTAATAAATCTTAATTTGAAAAACAGAACTAAATAATGGGGAGGTTAGATGGATTTGAAAAAGCTAACCCAAGCTATATTTGTAAACTTATAAACTTTAAATACAGTGCATTTTTAAAGATATAGGTCAAAAAAACGTGAATGATGAATTCTTAAATCTAATACATTCTACTATGCTACAATTAAATAATGTAGTCATTCAAAAAACAATTAAAGTACACTCCTAGGTTTACAAGATGATATTTTCAAACTAACAGTAGATGAATGATGAATTTGGGCGAAAGTTACAAGATATAGAATTACTATAATTATATATAATGTCACAAATTTAGTTAAAATTTGTTACAAATATTACAGTATAAATATGACATAAACATCTAAAAATCAAATAGAAACAAAGGTTTAAAAATCTCCTTTTGGCGAAATATTTTTTTGGATGACTTTATTGATTATAGTTCTTCTGATAATGTTCGTAAAGTATTATTGTACTTAGAACTAGAAAAAAAAGGAAAACGTATAGCACATGGTATTTATCTTAAGTTCTGATAAAAATTCTTTTGACATCGCACAATTCTATTATATCTTTGCTTAGCGCTTCATCCTCTATCTAGAATGAGGAATTGTTTTTAGAATACATATTCCACAATCCTTTTAATTTTTTATAAAAAGTCAAGATAAGCTCAATTAAAAATGGAATCCTTAATAAAAAAATATAAAGAACTTGGAATAGATAGAACAATCGATCATGATAAGTTTAATCTAATTTCTGTTGTTTATCATTCAACAGTATTGGAGGGATCAACTTTAACTGAAATTGAAGCTTCAGTTTTAATTAATGATGGTTTAACTCCTAAAGGAAAACCTTTAGAACATTCTTTAATGGTAACGGATCATTATAAAGCTTTAATTTACATACTTGAACAAGCTAATAATAAAACACCTATTTCTGTAGAATTAATTAAAAATATTGGAGCATTTGTTTTAAAAAATATTGGATCAGTCTATGAGACCATGCTTGGAACTGTTGATGCTACTAAAGGAGAATTTAGAAAAGGAAATGTAATGGCTGGAAATACTTATTTTCCTAATTATGATAAAGTGGAAAGGTTGATGAATGATTTGGTCATTAATATTCAAAATAAAATGAGTACAATTCAAACCATAGAAGATCAATTAAATTTATCTTTTGACGCTCATTTTAATATGGTGTCAATTCATCCTTTTTATGATGGAAATGGAAGAAGCTCGAGATTATTAATGAATTACATTCAACAATATTACAACCTTCCTCTAGCAATCGTTAATTCAGAATCTAAAGTAGATTATATCGAGGCTTTAATTGAAACTAGAGAAAAAGATGACATATCTATTTTCAGAGATTTTATGAAAAAAGAATACTCTTCTCAACTGAATGAAGAAATTGAAAAATTTGAAAAAATAATTAAACCAAATAAGGGACTTGATTTTAAATTTTTATTTTAATTTATTTTCTTCATACAAATATTAAATTCTGTACTTTGACATAGACGAACAGGTTATTTAAAAGCAATTGAAATATGTACCTGTTTGGATTCTTAAATAGATTATTCTCCTTGAAAAAAAATTCAAGAATTATTTAACCAATAATATTAAATTGTAATAAATAAGATTGATTCTTTTATCGGATATTACTAATATTTCGTTAAAATACTAATACTTTTTGTACACCATGGTTGTTGAGATTTTTAAATAACGAGCTGTACTTCTTATACCCAAACCTTCTTTTGTCAGCTGAACAATATTGTAATTTATTGTTGTGAGATAAGCATTGTAACTATAAATTTCAACTCTTGTTTGTTGACATGATACTATTTTATTTCAATGAACTTTCTTTCCCGATGTCGCGGATTTGCAATCCGTGACTTTATCTATACAATTCTATTGTTGTTATGGTTATAAAATATACACTGCTACTATCGGTTGCTTTGTATTTTGTTGACATACTACGCCCGATGTCGCGGATTTGCAATCCGTGACTTTATCTATACAATTCTACTGTTGTTATGGTTACAAAATATACACTGCTACTATCGGTTGCTTTGTATTTTGTTGACATGATACTATTTTATTTCAATGAACTTATTTTCTATTTTTTTATAGCACGGATACCAAGTATAAAGAGAGAAAATTCTACAACTGTAATCGTAGCTTTTTTTTGGGGAAGATTACAGGACGTACCCACAATAATAACCCTACATTATAGAATCACTTATAACAATTAAAAGTCTATGTAGAATATTTGAATTTAATCTATAATTGTTAAATATTTAAGATTATAATAAATAAAAATCATCTATTTTTTCTTCACATAAAGATTTGATTACATGTATCCATGAATCATTATCATTTAGACATGAAATATACTCATAAGCTTCTCCCCCATTATCAATAAATATTTCTTTTCCTTCCATTGCTATTTCCTCTAGAGTTTCCAAACAATCAGATACAAATGCAGGGCAAACAACTGCCAATTTTTTTATTCCTTTTGATGGTAAAACTTTTAAAGTAGAATCTGTATATGGCTCAATCCATTTATCTTTTCCTAGTCTAGATTGAAATGAAACAATTGTTTTTTCGCGAGATAAATTTAATTTTTCTATAACTTTTTTTGTTGTCTCAAAACATTGATGACGATAACAGAATTGATGACTTGGATTAAATTCTCTATCACAACAGTCACTTAAATTACAAGTCCTTGTAGGATCTGTTTTATAAATATGTCTTTCTGGGATACCGTGGTAAGAAAATAACAGCCCATCAAAATCATTCGAAAACTTGTCTTTTATACTTTCAACAAGACAATCTATATATATATCTTTATTATAAAATGGTTCCACATAATTTATTTTAATAGATGGAAATTTCTCTTTTCTTACTTTTTCTGTTTTTACAACTACAGATTCTGTTGTACTCATAGCATATTGAGGATACAATGGAAATAGTACAATCTTATTGACTCCTTTCTCAACTAGTTTAGAAATTCCATTTTCTATACTAGGCTCAGCATATCTCATTCCTATTTCAACAGGAATATCAACAATATTTTGTAATTTATTTTTTATTTTTTCAGTAATGACTATTAAAGGAGATCCCGCATCTGTCCAAATTTTCTCATAAGCTTGTGCGGATTTTGAAGGTCTTGTGTTTAATATAATTCCTTTTACTAAAAGTGTTCTTAAAATCCAATTATAGTCAATAACTCTTTCATCCATTAAAAACTCTCCAAGATACTCTTTTACGTCATTTACGGATGTAGATTTAGGTGATCCTAAATTAACTAATAATATTCCTTTTTTACTCAATTTATTTACTTTTATGGTTACTAATTTTTTTTAATCTAAATCTTTGATAGAAAGTTTTTACAAACCTCACTTTTACTAAAGACAATAAGGTGCATAATTGAATCCAGCTTGAAATTTCAGTATGGATGTAGATACCTTCTAGTGAAGTTTTGAAATTAATTCTTCAGAAGCAGAAAATGTGGAAAAATATATTATAATCGTTTAATATTTTAAATCATTATTATTCTTTCATTTTACTTCTTAAATGCTTCGTTAAAAATGCTTAAAACTCTATTTCGAGCAAAATTATGAGCAACTATAGGAGAAGGATAATCATCAGTTTCAAATTCTGAGACCCACTTTTTGATGTAAAGATATTCTTTATCAAATTTTTCTGTCTGAAGTGTTGGATTAAAGACTCTGAAATAAGGAGCTGCATCACAACCTGATCCAGCGACCCATTGCCAATTTCCGTTGTTTGCAGACAAATCATAATCGTTTAGTTTTGACGCAAAATAAGCCTCGCCCCACCGCCAATCGATGAGTAGGTGTTTGCATAAAAAACTTGCAGTTATCATTCTTACTCTATTATGCATAAAACCAGTTTGATTAAGTTCTCTCATTCCTGCATCTACAATAGGATAACCTGTTTTTCCATCGCACCACAGCTTAAATTCTTGTTCATTATTTCTCCATTTTATTTCATTGTATTTAGCTTTAAAAGGTTGGTGAACAACATATGGAAAATGGTAGAGTATTTGCATAAAAAATTCTCTCCAAATTAATTCATTGAGCCATGTTTCATTTAGCTCTATCGCTAACGCAACACATTTTCGTACACTAATCGTTCCAAATCTAAGAGCTATACCTAATTGGGTTGTATGTTGTAATGCAGGATAATCCCTATATTTATGATAATTTTGAATAATTTCTTTATTTAGCTTTGGCTGTTTGAATAAAATTGATGTTTTTAAAAAACCAATTTCTTTGAGTGAAAGAATCGTTTTGAATTCTGTTTTCAAAAATTTGCTGTAATCAGGGTTATAACATTTATAATCTTCTGTTTTCAAAATTTGTTTCCATTTTTTTGCATACGGCGTATATACTGTATAAGGAGAACTATCTTTCTTTAAAATATCTTTCTTGTCAAAAATTACCTGATCTTTAAATGCTTTAAACGAAATGTTAAATAACTTAAAATAATTGTAAATCGAAGTATCTCTTTTAATTGCCAAAGGTTCATAATCACGATTACAAAATATAGAATGAATAGCAAACTCAGTAGAAAGTTGCTGAAAAATTTTGAGAGGATCACCATAATATACATTGAGACTTGTCCCAAAAGATTTTAATTGATTATTAATCTTTTGAAGCGCTTGATGAATATAATCCACCCTCCTATCTTTCTTGTCATCCAGTTGTCGTAAAATACCTTCATCAAAAATAAAAATAGGTAACACAGGAACTCCAGATGAAAGAGCGTGGTACAGCCCAACATTATCTTCTAAACGAAGATCTCTTCGAAACCAAAAAATGGAAATTTTATTTTTCATTTAAAAATGGATTATCATTTCTATTATGTTCTACCCAAACCAAATTGGATATATCATAACCAATTTCTGAAGCTAATGCAAGAAAGTTTGTTTTAATATTATCTGGAATATCTTTCGTCCTAGATAAAATCCATAAGTAATTTAGATTTTTACCGATAACCAAAGCATATTGATAGTTTTCATCCAACGCAATTACGTTATAACCAGCATAAAAAGGACCAAAAAAGCTTACTTTTAGCTTTCCAATTTGCTTACCGTCTCTAAATTTTGCTTTACCTATAGCTTGCTTCCATACTTGTTTATCCTCATTAAATCCGCTATTTGAAACCACTATATTCCCTTTTTTATCAAAACTGTAGTTAGCGGAAACATTATCCAAGTTCTTCTCAAAACGAAAATCTAAACGAGCGATTTCATACCAAGTACCTAAATATCGATCAACTTCAAAATTTTGAACAGCTTCTGCCTTTTTAGGAATCGAGGAACATGAATTTGAAAGTATCAGTAAGCCTACACATACTACAATTAATAGTGTTTTATTTTTTATTTTCATGTGATTTTGATTTAAATTGTTTAAAAAAATAGAGAACTAAAAGAAATTGCATATATCCATACACAGAATCTTCTATTGGTATAGTTCCCATTCTGATTCCCAAAAAATCATCAGGATTATAATTTACAATTGGTGATTCTAATCCTGTACCTGTTAGAATACCATTTACAGGAAAAAAACCAAGCATAAGAATAGTGAAAACAAACGAAGCTTTTCCTATCCAATCGACACGACGAACAAAGTGAAAGTACATTAAAACAACCAATGTTATAACAGCTGTTAATAGTGTATAAATTCTATCATAATAAAGTAAAGCGACAATTGAACAAACAATCACACTAAAAAAAACAATCAGGTTATTAAAACTGGAAAGCCAGTCTAATTTAAAAAATTTATCAAAGCAGAAATAGGTAAATATACATGAAAAAGGAATACAAATAAAAAATAACCACTCTTCTATAGGTAAACCTCCTATTACAAAACCAAGTGTATAATCTGTATTAAACCACCACACTCCTTTAGCTGTAAACCATATATCCCATGCTATAAATGGAATAGCTACTACACTTGCAGCTTTTATAAAAGAACCAAAATAACGGTTAAAAAGAATACGAGAGTCAAAGGATGATATGAAACAAATGATTATTGTAAAAAATAAAATCAAAATATAAGTATAAGACATCATTTTTGAGTAGAATTAAAATACATTTTAAAATATTTGAAAGGAACATAAAGAAATCCAAAACATTCACCATCTTCTTTAGTAAGGTGTTTATGATGTTGTTTATGAGCCCTTCGTAGCGCTAGAAAATAAGGATTTTTTACTCGACTAAAACATTTCAGTCGTTGATGAATAAAAACATCATGCACAAAAAAATACGCCATGCCATAAAGCATAATTCCTACCCCAACAAAAAATAAGTAATTATAACTATTGAGCGAACCAAAATACATCAAAGCAATAGTCGGAATCGCAAATATCACAAAAAAATAATCGTTTTTTTCAACTGATCCTTTATGGCTATGGTCATGATGATCTTTGTGGAGAAACCATAAAAATCCATGCATCACATATTTATGAATAAACCATGTAACAGGCTCCATAAGCACAAATACTAGCAACACCAAAAATAAATTCATACACCTACTTATTAAATAATTGCTTTAAGACTTGATGACGATAATCAAATATTTTATTCAATTTTTTTTTCACCAAAAGAGAATGAACAACATTTCCAAAAACTCCAAAAGGAAGCTCGTATTCTACTGTATCTTTCATTAAAATCCCCTTTTCATTGGGAATAAATTCATGAAAATGTTTCCAATATTTATATGGTCCTTTTTGTTGAAAATCTGTAAAGCTTTGCTGCAGATCTACTTGAATAATCTTTGTCTGCCATTTCAAAGGAATACCCAATAGTGGTGACACACTATAATTGATGAGCATACCTTCAAAAATTGGCTGATCCTGATCTTCTGACAAAACTGTAAAAGCCATATCTTTTGGTGTAATTTCCGAAAGATTCATTGGAGAAGAAAAAAATCGCCAAGCTGTATCAATATCACAATACAGCTGTTGTTCTCTATACAAACGGTAATTCATCACTTATTCGTTTAAAATTTTTTCAATATTTCTACGCAAATTTATAGACGATATTTTATGCCTGTTTTCCGATAAGATTTGCGTATCTTCTTCAACCTTTGAATAGTAGTTCAAAAATGAGGGTGTGTTTTTTTGTACTGATAATCTAATAAACCTCAATTCTAAATTTTCAGGTTCTATACGTATAGCCTCCTCTATATTCTTTTTACCTTTATTAAAAGTTTTAAGCTTATTTAATGGATTAGACACGTGCTTGGAATTAATTGTTTGAGCACCACCTAAATACCCCAAATAAATAGCAGATATATTTTTTATATGGTCCAATTCAACTATTACATTTGCACATAATTCTTTGTCATTAGATAACTTAGCATAATTAGCCCTTAGCTCTTCTAGAACTACCTCAGTTTGATTTATAAAACCTATAAATCCCACCATGAGAAACCCTAACATTTTAATCATAACCAAGCAGCTTTATATCTTAAGTAACTTTTAAACGCAACAAAAGCTTTTTCAGAATTAGCTATTCTAATTCTTCCATTTAAAATTTCTTTGGATGATTTTTTTTTGATCTTCTTAAATAAAGAAAGATAGTATTTATATGCTAGATAGACTCCAAAAATAGACGAAGCTGGAAGTTTTTTAATTCCAATTAATGCTTCATGAAATTCTTCTTCAATTTCTTTTTCTATCTCGTATTTTATCTTATCATCAAAACCACTTATATCAACATTCGGAAAATAAGTTCTACCCAAAATATGATAATCCTCTTTCAAATCTCGAAGAAAATTAATTTTCTGAAAAGCAGAGCCCAATTTCATCGCATAAGGTTTTAATTCTACATACTTATCTTTATTACCATCTGTAAAAACTTGTAAACACATGAGTCCTACTACTTCAGCAGAACCTAGAATATAGGTTTTGTATAAGTCCGAGTTATATTCTATTTGTTGCAAGTCCATTTCCATACTACTCAAAAACTGATCGATAAGCTCTTTATCAATCTTATAATAATTTACAGTCTCTTGAAATGATTGTAAGATAGGGTTAAGCGATATCCTCTCATTTAATGCATGCAAAGTTTCTTTTCTCAATCTTTTTAAAAGTTTCTCTTTATTATAATCATGAAAACTATCTACTATTTCATCTGCCAACCTAACATAACCATAAATCGCATAAATAGCCGATCGAATAGAAGGTTTTAAGGCAAGAATACCCAAAGAAAAACTTGTGCTATATTTTTGAGTTGTCATCTTACTCACCGAATAAGAAAGCTCATCAAATAATTGTTTCATACGGATTTAATTTTTTATTTTGTTGATCTCATTGGCCACTATTTTACCAGATATAATAGAGGGAGGAACTCCTGGTCCAGGAACAGTTAACTGACCAGTATAAAATAAATTCTTTAGCTTTTTATTTCTTATTTTAGGTTTTAGTACTGCTGTTTGATTAAGTGTATTAGCCAATCCATAAGCATTACCACCATAAGCATTATAATCGGACACAAAATCTCTGACACAATAGCTTCTTTTAAAGTCGATTTTAGACTGCAAATCTTGAGTACCTGTATGCTTTTCTAATCGCAAGAGCATTTCCGTTAAATACTTCTGACGTACAAATTCAATGTCATTTATTCCTGTAGCAATCGGCATTAGTAAAAACAAATTTTCTTTACCATTAGGTGCTACTGAATGATCTGTTTTTGAGGAACAACAAGCGTAGAACAAAGGTTTTTCAGGCCATCTTTTATCTTCGTATATACTATCTATATGCAGATCTAAGTCATGTTCAAAGAATAGTGTATGATGTTTTAAATGCGGAATGGTTTCGTTAAAACCTAGATAAAAAATAAGACAAGACGGTGCAAAAGTCCTTTCTCTCCAATAATCAGCGGTATAATTTCTGTACTCTTCGTTCAAAAGTGTTTCAGTATGATGATAATCAGAAGAAGCAATTACTTCATCAAATTCATGGATTTTACCATTTATAAGAAGGGAACTTACTTTTTGATTTTTTACATTTATTTTTTCAACATTCGAATTAAAATGAAAGTTCGCCCCTTGTTCTTCTGCTACTTTTTTCATTGCTAATACCAGTTGGTAAAAACCTCCTTTAGGATAATAAGTACCTAGTACATAACCGCCATAATTCATCAAACTATACAAGGCTGGAATCTTTTCAGGAGATGCGCCCAAAAATATTACGGGGAACTCCATTAAAGCTCTCAATTTCTTATCTTTAAAATACCGTGCAACATAGGCTCTAAAATTAGATAGTAAATCTAATCTCAATGCACTTTTAGCAATTTTAAGAGAAATAAATTCACTCCAATTTACACAAGGTTTATGTACAAAATCCTTCATTCCTACTTCATATTTGAATTTGGCAGATTTCATAAATTTTTCTAATTGAAAGCCAGCACCTTTCTCTATTTTTTCGAAGGTTGCTTTTAGTGCTTCAAAATTTTCAGGTACATCTATTTTTTCATCAGAAAAAATCATCTCAAATTGAGGATTTAACGATATCAATTCAAAAAAAGAAGAAGTACTATAACCAAAATCCTCAAAGAAATCTTGTATAACATCTGGCATCCAATACCAACTAGGTCCCATATCAAATACATAACCTTCTTCTGTTTTTAATTGTCTTGCTCTTCCGCCTGGCTGATTATGTTTCTCAAATACATGTACTTCGTGTCCTTCTTTTGCTGTATAAGCAGCAGCTGATAAACCAGAAAATCCAGATCCAATAATGGCAATTCTTTTTTTCATATCTCGTTTTTAACTTCCTTTATATGTAGAATAACCATAAGGAGATACAGTCAATGGTACATGAAAATGCTTATCCCCTTTAATATGGAAAACAATCTCGATAAAAGGATAAAATGTTTGCAATTTTTTTCTATCAAAATAAGATTCAATATGAAATACGAGTTTATAAACACCGTCATTATTCTGACCATAAGGTAAAAAATTCCCTATTCTACCATCTTTATCTGTAATTTGTGTACTTACCTTAGTCCACGAATTGTCCACATTCATTTTCTGTAATGTAACTGAAACAGATGGTGCAGGCTCTCCAGTAGAATTATCTAAAATATGACTGGACAATTGATATGTTTTCGTTTGTGAAAAACAGTACAAAGAACAACAGAAAATTAGAAAGAAAAATACACTCTTTTTCATAGTAGTTATTTTTTTAATTAATATATTTGTAAGCCTCATCTAATAAATCTTCTGTATCAAAATTCTTTTGATAAATATCTTGATGAAAAGCTTCAAGTTTGTTGAGTAGATTTATTAATTCTATTTTTTCAGCATAAGTTAAATTACCTGCTACAATTTGTGTTGCTAGTCTAATTTTTTCCATTTGTTCTTCTAAAATTTCTAAACCTACGGGACTAATCTTAATAACTTTGCTTCTTTTATCAAGCTCAGAAGAAGCTTGATCAACCCAACCCTTAGCAATTAAACGATTTATAATTTGCATCCCTACAGGTTTTTCATGTACATTTTTCTTAATCAAATCCATCTTAGACATTTCTCCAAATGCCTTTAAATTAATTAAGTAAATAAAATCTTCTTGAGAAGAAAAATCTGATCCTATAATAGCAGACTTTGAATAACTTTTTGCATATCTATTCATATGAACAAGTAATGTACTTATAACACTTTCAGCCGATCTCATTTTTTCTTTTCCAATCCAATGAGGTACATCACAAGAACTTTCTAGATGATTATTTAAAATAATCCACTTTTTAAAATCATCAATAGAAGCATTAGAAATAAACTTATTTTCTTTTTCAAATTCTTCTATTAAATCAACTACATCTTTGATTAATTTGAAATTCATTTCTTGTATTTAGTTTACAAATATACCATTTTAAAACAAATAAAGAATAATATTATACTAAATATTAAAAATAATATCCGAGCTTATTAAAAAACTATGTCATTTTATAATTATAATTCTAATTTATTTTAAAGATTTATTTTTGTGAAGTCGGTATTAACATTATAATTTAAATAATCGTTAAAAGTTTATAATTAAGAAAGGAATACATAGTTTCACTTTTTTATTTGATGTCTCAATTAAAATTCCATAGATTTAAAAGAAAAAAAAATCAAGTTAGAAGCTCAAGCACTATTATTTTATTAGTAAGTCAAACATTTTTTATAAAAATTAGTAAAGATATTTTATTTCAATATGTTAAATTTTTAATAAACTTAACTACACCAAAACTACACTACACCCCCTTACACCATTGACAAATAAAGACTTTTACACTTTCTGTATCGGCAAATAAGAGCCAAATACCGCCTTTGAATGCCACTTTAAAAATATTTTAAGTATGCGGATATGTTAAATCTTAATGTAGTAAAAACTAGAATATTGTAATTAAATTATCCAATAGTAGGGATTAGCCCACTATTGAGTAAAGTTTTTTTTATAGTTAAAGTATTGTTTGTGTGTTTTTTACGAGTCACCAACACATCTGATACACAAGGTTATCAAATGAATTGATTTTAGCTGTTTTAAGAGCATAAAAATACCCAATAGTAGAGATTATCCACTATTGGGTTAAGTTATTTAATGGTTAAATAATTGTCTTTGTGTTAGTTGTGTAATAACAACATATTTGAAACACTGCCGGTTGCATCTTTTCGTGCTTGTATCATAATAAGTTAATTATTTTTACGTTACTAATGTTGTGTATTAATCACATAGAATTTGTAAGATGGAAGGAAAACTCCTAAGTTAAACGATTTGAAATACTTATCCTTAACTCCTTTTTAAATTATATATTTTTTTATGACTTAATTCCATTGGAAAAACATGGTATCGAAACTACTTTCTAAAAATAAAGACTTAAAAAATGCTCTTAAAAGCCCGATGTCGCGGATTTGCAATCCGTGACTTTATCTATACAATTCTACTGTTGTTATGGTTATAAAATATACACTGCTACTATCGGTTGCTTTGTATTTTGTTGACATACTACACTTTTATTTCAATGAACTTATTTTCTATTTTTATGTAGCACGGATTGCAAATCCGCACGATCGGGTTTTGGGCGAAAATTACAAGATATAGAATTACTATAATTACATTTTTAAATTAAATATTGTCACAAAAATCAATGAAATTTGTGACAAAGTAAAAATCATTAAATATTGTATTCATCTAAAATTCAAATAGAAACAAAAGTTTTAAAATCTCGTTTTGGCGAAATATTTTTATTGGATGACTTTATTGATTATGGTTCTTTGTCGTACTTCATCACTTCGTAGACAATAGAATATTTTTTATAAACTTAACAAAAACATTATTATACATAAAAAAATCCATACATATTCGCATGGATTTTATATTTTAATCATAATAAAAACGGCATTTAGCAATAAGTATTTGTCCGTCTTCATATTTATATATTAAACGATGTTCATCATCTATTCTTCGTGACCAAAACCCCGAATACTTATGTTTTAAAGGCTCTGGCTTCCCTATTCCTGTAAAAGGTGTTCTAGAGATGTCTTTTAATAGATCATTGATTCGTTTGACTTTTTTTTTGTCTGTTTTTTGCCAAAACAAATAATCTTCCCAAGATTCATCTACGAATATGTATTTCATTTATTCTTCGATTAATTCTTTTTCGAAAGATTGATTACTTTTTAATTTTTCAATGGCTGAATCAAGTCTTGATTCGTTGATACGAGAAGATAATTCATAGTTTGTCGCCATTAATGAATTGTATTCTTCAAGAGACATTACAACAATACCAGAATCTTTTCCTCTGTTGATGATTAAAGTTTCAAAATTTTTTGAAACTCTATCTAAATAAGATTTTAAATCTTTTCTGAAATCTGAAACACTTGCTATTAACATAATCATGTATTTTATTATGTACAAATATACGTACAAATTATGAGATATAAAAACATTCACTGAATTCATAATACGTTTTATTATATTTAAAAATTAATAATTTTTACATCAGTGATTTTATTTAAATAATTTGAATTCGAAACCAATTAGTTTAACATTGAATACTATATTTAATAAATTATTTAGTTCTAATTATTAAAATTGTTAAATAAATTAAGCATTTCTTATTTTATTTTATAATTTTATCAACTGATATTCGGGCATAAGTGTTAAACTTTTTATAAAATACACAAAACCAAAACTACACCACACCCCCTTACACCATTGATAAATAAAGACTTTTACACTTTCTGTATCGGCAAATAAGAGCCAAATACCACCTTTGAATGCCACTTTAAAAATATTTTAAGTATGCGGATATGTTAAATCTTAATGTAGTAAAAACTAGAATATTGTAATTAAATTATCCAATAGTAGGGATTAGTCCACTATTGAGTAAAGTTTTTTTTATAGTTAAAGTATTGTTTGTGTGTTTTTTACGAGTCACCAACACATCTGATACACAAGGTTATCAAATGAATTGATTTTAGCTGTTTTTAAGAGCATAAAAATACCCAATAGTAGACAACAGTCCACCATTGGGTAAAGTTACTTTATGGTTAATTTATTGTTTATGTGTTTTTTATGATTCACCAACACATTTGGAACACTGCCGGTTGCATCTTTTCGTGCTTGTATCATAATAAGTTAATTATTTTTACGTTACTAATGTTGTGTATTAATCACATAGAATTTGTAAGATGGAAGGAAAAATCCTAAGTTAAACGATTTGAAACACTTATCCTTCACTCCTTTTTAAATTCTATATTTTTTTATGACTTAATTCCATTGGAAAAACATGGTATCGAAACTACTTTCTAAAAATAAAGACTTAAAAAATGCTCTTAAAATCATCTGGGTTTTAAGCGGTTTGATTTCTATATTATTAGTATTTACCCTATTGTTTATCCCTTCTACATTAATGTTCGAAAAAATACCAACTTGTGAATATAAACTTTTAAATAAAGAATGTTTCTTGTGTGGAACAACACGTGCATTTTACCAAATAAAAGAGTTTAATTTTCTAAAAGCATATGAACTAAATAAATTTAGTCCATTTTTATTTTTAGCTCTATTAATCAACATTTTAATAATTACAACAAACTTTAAAAAATTATGAAAACAGCAAGCTTAGTAATGGGAATTTTATCAATATGTGGCATGTTTTTAGCCTTTATTCCATGCCTTGGAGCATTCAATTGGATAAATATTCCATTCGCAATTTTGGGATTAATTATTAGTATTGTGGCCTATACGAGAAATGATGACGAACCAAAAGGAAATGCAAAAGCTGGAATTGCTATGTGTGCAATTGCTATTATTTTTGGATTAATCAGATTAAGTATTGGTTTAGGAATTGTATAAATTGAATAATGCGGGATGAAACGCAAGTTGAAAACATTCAGCTTACTAAATCCCGCACAACAGAAAATATCAAAATACCTTGAGATATTTTTTTATGTTAAAAACATAATGTTTCAGGCTAATCCAGCTCGCTTCTATCTCCACTGAATTCACCTCTTCCAATACTTTTTTTCATCACTTCATTTTAGCTACAAAACGCTTCGTTTCAGATACATTAAGTCGTTCAAGCTTCTCTAATTTTGTCCTGTAAATAAATACATATTAAAATGAAAACATTAGAAGAAGTAATGAAAACGCAAACTGCAACTACAGAAGAAATGCTAAGCATATACGACAGTTTGCCAGCGGTAACCGCAGATTTTATGATCGGACGTTGGAAAGGTACCGAGATAGAATCCAATCATCAAATGAATGGTATGCTGAAAGATGGCGGTTGGTACGGGAAAATATTTAATTCAGAAGAAGAAGTGCATCCTTTGGTGTTTTTCGGATCGGATAAAACATCGTTGTATTCGATCAATCCTCGAAATATCCCTTTGCATTTGAAATTTCCAAAATCAAAATTAATGGGAATTTTAACCACTTTGTCTCGTCCATTTTTCCAGACCCGCAAACCAAAAGCGCGCTTGCGTATGGTAGAACACAGAGGAAAACTTACCGCTACAATGCTGTATGATGACAAAGCGATTTATGATCATTTTGTGAAAATTGATGACAATACCGTATTGGGCTATATGGATTTGAAGGGCGTTGCAGATCCTGTATTCTGGACAATGGAAAGAGATGATCGTGCAAATTATAAGCTCTTGTTTTAGTATATTTGATTATGAAAAACGACAAACCCATTGTTATCAATACGATTTCAGAACTTCATCGGTTGGCAAATTTAGAAAAACCTTTGCATCCTATGGTGAGCGTTATTAAATTCGAGGAAATGGCTATTCCTGAAGAAGCACAAGGTGTAAAGGCTATTTTTAATCTCTACAGTTTATTTTTGAAGAAAAATGTAAAAGGTAAGTTTAAATATGGTCAAGATTATTACGATTTTGATGAAGGAGTATTGGGAATGAATGGTCCGGGACAAGTGATGAAATTAGACGATCAGTATGAAGCCACTGGATGGGGACTTGTTTTTCATCCAGACTTTATACAAGGCTATCCGCTGGCACAATCGATCAAAAAGTATGGCTTTTTTTCGTATGCCGTGCACGAGGCTTTGCACGTATCTGCGCAGGAAGAACGTTTGTTGGAAAGTATATTTCAGAATATCGAAAATGAATACCACCATTCTATCGATGCGCATAGTCAATATGTGATGATTTCGCAATTGGAACTCTTATTTAACTATACCAACCGATATTATAGCCGTCAATTCATTACCCGTAAAAATGCCAGCCAGTCGATAATTGCTAATTTTGAAACGGTACTTTCAGCGTATTTTGAAGAACATTATGGTGAATTGCCCAACGTACAATATTTTTCGGACCAGCTCCATATTTCCACACATTATTTAAGCGATTTGCTCCGAAAGTACACCGGACAAAACACGCAACAACATATTCATAAAAAGATTATTGAAATAGCCAAAGAAAAGCTATCTACAACAGATTTGTCCGTAAGTGAAATAGCCTACGAATTGGGTTTTGAACATTCGCAGTCTTTCAATAAACTATTCAAATCCAAAACTCAAGTAACGCCATTGGAATATCGCAAATCCTTTCTTTAAATTTTATATTTATAACCTGTTTTTAAGATAAAGATTATAAAAATCTAAAGAAAAATAAGTGCGCTTATCGAGTTAATTCAGCTTTAAGGTGTCGAAATAATATTTTTCGTACATCTTTATTATCCTGTTTTAATTCGATACAAGATTTTATTTCATCAATGTTTTTAAGTAATTTATCACAATAACCAAAGCCTTTGTACACACCTTTTTCAATCAATACAATTCCTTTTTCATGTTCTGTACGCCCCTCTAATTCAAGTAAAATATCTTTTTTAGGCAAATGAACCGTTTTCAAATACTGACGAACTCTTTTGTTGTAAAGTTTCGCATCTTCTTGGTTTATGCAAGCGCCATTACATTCGTCTAAACTATATTGAAAACAACTTGATTTTGTTTTGTATAATCCATTTATTTTTTGACAAAGTTTATACTTATCTGTGATATAAAATAGATAATTCTTGGCTTCATTGAGCGATGTAAAAGAAATGATTTCGTTTCCTGAATTATCTATTTTCTTTATGATTAATGCTTGATAACCATCCGAATTTATTTCTTTGTATAAGGCATAAAAAAACTTAATCTTGCGTTGAGCTCGATTAAAAATTGGTAGATTTTGTTTAATTAATTCAGATTCTCTCAACAAAGCAATTAGTTCATTTCCTGTATTTTCAAAACGAATAGAATGAGTGAAATGTTGCAACTTAACTTCCTTTTTATCAGTCGATTTGAAATGCTGAATCAGTCGTTTTCTGATATCAATACTTTTACCAATGTAGATAATGTCATGCTTGTCATTGTATAAATAATACACGCCACAACTATTTTTTGGTACTTCGTTCACTAACTTTTTCAATCTATCATTCAGTTGCATAGTGCAAATTTACGTAATCAATTGTTACTCATTCAATTTTCTATATTGAAGTCTTAAAAGTTACCAACAGAAGCATACTACGATTCATTTTCCATTAATTTTATTTTACCGCCATTAATCGCTTCAAGTTTATTCGCCCAAGTAAAATAATCATACGCAATTGCTGACCAAATCCCATTCTCAAATTCGAAACCATAGTTTAAATGAACTTGATCGTAGGTTATCGAAACTTTCAACCGATCTTTATCTACAACATCGATCACCTTATCAAACAAAGTATTGTTATTCAGTTTGGTAAGTACAATTTCGACTATATTATTTGGGTGAATTGTTTTAAGAAAATCATCTAAGATTATTTCGCCAACAATAACAACGTTTAGCATTTCATTGTAACGATACAATACCCAATGATGGTGTAAGGCTTCCACTTGATCGATATCAAAATCAGAACAAGTACAAAACGTAATATCAGAATAAACTTGACACATCAATTTAAGTTTTTATAAATATACTTTTTCTTTTGAAAAAAAACTGATTTTCCCTCTACTTTATTCCCCATTTATTAACCTTACAATTTATTTTATCATTCTTAGACTTCCTCTTTCTATACCAATTCTATCTTTAACCTTAACCTCAATCATTTTTAACAACGAATTTTAGAGTCGACATACGATTTGCAGATGAGCTTCAATCCATTGAAACGAACGTAAAAAAGATTAGTGAGCCTATGCGAATCATTTAATCTTTTTAGTGAGTAATATGATAATTGAACGGCGAAAATCGAAGTCTTGATTTTTTGATTACTTTTTGATCAAGACTTACCCGAAGGGCATATGAATTCAATTGAAAACAATAAAAAATCATGAATAAAAAGTAATAATAATTCTATCATATGACACTTTCTTCAGCCTTTTTCAATATTCAAATTCGTTTTTAGCAATGAATTTTGTCGTTCGTTATCATCGTCTAAGTCTTCGATTCAACGTTTTACAAACATTACTCTGATTAATGCTAATGAGAAATTGAATTTAATTTAGTTTAACGATTCGATGTTTAACACTTGATATACTTCCTCCAAATGTAATTTAGCTTCGTTATGTAGCTTATCGAAACTTAAAATCTCGTTTCTGAATATTACTTTTTTGAAATGATGGGTTGGAATATTAAATGTGTTGATGGATTGTGTAGCCACCTTAGATACGCCATCATACGCTATTAATAACGCTAGGCTATTGATAAGGTATGAATATTCTATTTTTAACGTGTATTTATCGTAAGTGGTGTACTCTGTTTTAGATAGTTGGGTGTTCTTCATCCAAACTTCGATGTCTTTTACAAAGTTTAGCTTTACTGCATCTACCAATGGCGAGATATAACGCAATAGCTGTTGCGTATAAAAGTGTTTGGCAAATTTGGTTGATTTGGATAAATGGGGGATTTACAATACAACTAACTTACAATATTTTAAGGAAATAAAAAAGGAGCAAATTTTTGCTCCTTGTATGTTGTAATAATTTTAAAATTCATAATCGTTAATAGCTGGTTTAATAGCGCTATTGGTGTTATATACAAATTCTTTTTGTTTAGTAATTGGATTATTAGTTACGATAAATCTATTTAGTAAACTCTTATCTTTTAGTTTATTTTCTCTACTTGGATTTACTGCTAGTATCAATTTATTTGGATTAGTAATTGTTCTTATAACTCTACCTGTAATATGCCTAAATTCTACATCGACAAACTCTTTAAGTTCTTGCTCTGAATTAAAATTAAATTCATAGAAATCAAAACCACTATGGTTTTTAAAATACGATCTAAAATGTGTTTTAAATGTATTTTTAAATAATTGTCTTGTTTCCAATATTTTATCAGGAGAATAATTAGTATAGCTATTTAATACAAATAAAAAATTGATTTCATAGTAATTTATGAATAAGGTATCTCTATCGAATAGCCGCTCTTTAAAGTGAGCATTTTTCTCAGTACCTTTTTCAATATTTTGCACTAAACCGTTTGTATCATAATCATTTATATTCTTTATAACACCTTGAATAAAGAAATTTGGAGATATACTATAACCTTCTGTAATATCATCTCTATAACGTATGTTTTTATTAATTAAAGAAGGTATTTTAGCATTTTCCTGTAGCAAATCAATATTATATTGTATCACATTCTTTGCATAAGTGAATTGCTTATAAATAGAATTATCACTTACACTAGAATTATGCTTATAATATTTCGAATCCCCTATATAGAAAATACTTTCGTCTGTATCTAATATGCTATCAAATTCGAATAGATGGTCTAAGATTTTACCATCTTGATTGTTTTTAAGATAGTTTAAAGAAATACCATTAGATGTTTTTCTATCTGAAAATTTGTCTGATAAAAGTTTATCAATCATATCCTCGAATACATTATGGTATTGTTTTACAATGATAAAATCATCACTTTTATTTTTAACACTTCCAACAAAAGACTTCTCAAAAAACAATACTAATAAGTTATAGATAGCTTTTAATTTATCTGAATAGTAGTTGTTTTTAATCTTCTTGATTTTATATAAACCTGTTTCTAAAAAGATTTTAAAACGCTCTCCTTTGATTAAGTTATATGGACAATCTATTATTACATCTACTTTATATTCGTCTTTTAAATGATTTAAAACCGAATAGAAATAAGTCATTAATACTTCGTCATCATTTATTTTTTTAACCTTTGTATTTAGGTTATCGTAAATTGGAGTATTACCAACAAATATAGGTTGTTGCTTTCTTATGGTCTTATTCCAGCTAACTTTTTTATGTTTTAATGATTGTTGTTCTTTAGAATGAAAAATAAAAAAGTCTTTATTCTTCTTGTAGAAGTTTAATATCGTTAATACTAAATCTAAAAATGTAAATTCGTTCGTACCTACATTCGTACTTAATTGTAGTGTATCTCCTAATTGAATGATTTTACTATCAACCCTATTTTTATATTCTGCTAATGATTTATAAAACAAGATTAAGAATTTTCGAAACCAATTCAATAAAGTTATATCCTCTTTTAAAAGCGATTCTATATTTTCGTTGAATAAACTTAAATAAGAAATATTAGTGTCTAAAAATTCATCGTTATCTGTAATGAATAATTTGGGCAAAAAATAGTACAGTTGGTTATCATTGGAATGATAATAACCAACCACGTCTATATATCCATGACTACCTATTTGATGATAAAATTTATCACCAAAGCATTTTTCTAAATCATTGATATTGTATTTTGCACCTTCAAATAATATTCTCATTATTCTTCAGATTCAGATTTCTTTTCGTTATATACTTCTCCGTTAGGCTCGGCAGCTTCATTCACCACTTGATTTTCTTGGCTATATTCTACTATTTCTTTATCTTCTGACTTTACTACTGGAACATTTAAAATAGTTGACAATAAATGAATTAACAATCTATCTTGTTCTTCTTTATTATAAAAATTATTGAATGAAATATCTCTATTCTTAGTACCATCAGTATTTCTTTCTATAAAAATATTATCTGGGTTAAACACCTCATCTTTAAATACATCATTCCATAAATAGAACAATACTTTGTTAATGAATAATTCTTTTGAGATACTATTTTCAGATTTAGAAGCATTGATAAACCAATTCCCGATCTGTTTATCTTCGGATTTGTTTACTTTATAAATTTTATCATTGACTTTAGCTAAGAATTCCAGCCAAGAATATTGATGAGTGTCATCAATTTTGATAGTAAAATTAGATTCAGTACATTTTAAATCAATAGGTACATAATGCCAATCCCATCTACGTTTGAAAGCAGAATCCATAGGATATAATGATTGGTCAGATGTATTCATAGAAGCTAATATTGATAAATTATTAGGCATTTGTAATTTACCGTCAAATAATAAATTTACTTTAGCATCCTCCTCAGTTTTATCCTTATTTAATTCATTTTCCTGTTCTTTTAAATATGCCTTTAATTCAGATGATGGCTCAATATTATATTCAGGATTACGGTCTAGTAATTGGAAAATATCACCAAAAATTTCTGCACAATTTCCTCTGTTTATTTCTTCAATTACTAAGTAATAATCTTCACTTGTATTACTCCAAGCTTTTACATATAAATCTGTAAATACCTGTGGTACAAATTTGTATTTAATTTTATCGTCATCTTCTGTATCTGTAAATGGTTTATATCCACCTACAAATGAATGGTAATCATAATCTGGATGAAATGTTACTCTTGAATAATTATCGCCTTTTGCTCCAAGTTTTTTTAATTCCTCCTTAATTGCATGTGATTTACCTGTACCTGGAGGGCCAAAATATATTTTGTTGAAGCCTAGTATCCTATTTTTAATTTCAAATGTTATTTCATCATTAAAACTGACAAGTTTAAAAACATCATCTTCTTTAATAATTTTAAAACAACCTTCTGTCAAATCCGATAAAAACTTATTAAAATTAAACAAACTAGTATTGTTTTTATCATTATCGTACCACTGATTTATCAAATAAGAATTTGGATATTTTACTAAATTTAAGTTCTCATCAAAATAACGTTGTATTCCACCGGATTTTAATTGCTCCTTATTTTGTGGCTCATTGAAATAGCTTATTATTGCATCAGTATTGAAATAATTAGGAAATGATAATACACTTATTATACTTTCATCTAATTTAGATTCCTTTTTTTGTGATAATTGTAATAAATCATTTTCATTTACTTTTGATAAAATAACTTTAAAAGTTTTAAGAATAATTCCCCTTAAAGATTTATCAGTAAATAATATAATAGGTATATTGGTGTTAATATTAGAATTTACAACAGTATTAACATTTGTTGTATCATATTCAAAAACACTATTATTAATTGAACTTAAAAAGCTAGATATACTAGTTTCTTTTGGTAAGAAATATAAATCATAATTTATAGCATCCTTTTTAATTAAAGCGAAATAATCATCTAGGTTATTTGTTTCGTTTAATTTTAAGATATTAATAAATAGATCTTTAATATTTTCAGTTTCATCAGAATTTGAATATACTTTATAATCTCCTCTAGATGGAGATAACTTTAAAAAATTTTTAAATTTTTTATTATTAAAAGTATCTTTCGGCGAAAGTGACTTATATGTAATATATATTTCAACTTCATCTTTTGAGAAGCCAAAAAAAGTTGATACTACATTTTGATTAAATTCAATTTGTTTTCCTAAAGACGGATTCAAATCATTCTTCCTAAACTTAAATATTTTTATCATAAAATCATAATTTTGACCATTGTTCGGCTATAGCTTTCGCAAAACCTTCAAATGTTTTACTTCTTAGTGTTCTTCTTTGCTCGGTTGATATTTTTGTGTTAAATGAGTCTGAGTACCATTTCGGTAATGATTTGCCACTTGATAATACCACTCTTTCTCCTTTACCAACAATTTTAGTTGGTTCTAGGTGTGGTAAATTTTTTAGCCATAAACATGTTGCTTTTGATGCTTCATCGCCAAACATCCATGGATGAACAGTTTGGTCTGGTTTTCTATATCTTGAACTTACAATACCAACTGGATTCTCAATTGCTATTCGTTCAATAGGTGCCTCAAATAGTTTTATAAAAAAATTTAAAGCATCTTCTCTATCTTGTGCTCTATTAGGGAATCGAGGATGTGGACGTCTCTCAGAAAAAGGTAATTCCTTATCATCAGGATGATAAAACCATCTAGCACCACTTACAGCTAAGTATGTACATGGGGGATGAGCAACCATTAAATCCCATTTTTCAACATTTACAATGTCTCCATTTTCTGTAATACCACCATTATTCTCTATAATTTTAAAAACATCTTCATTAAAATGCCATTCTGGATGACCTCCACTTGAAGGTAATATATCACAACTATATGCTTGTATTCCTAGCTTTCTAAACTCTTTACATACTGCCTGACTCTCTTCGCAAGCTATTAAAACATTCATTTTGTAATTTATTTAATTTTATTTGTCAAATATTCTGAAATTGATTCAGCAATTATTTTTGAAAATTTAACCGGTACTGCATTACCAATCATTTTATAGCATTTTGCATTACTTCCTATGAATTTATAATCATCAGGAAAACTCATTAAACGTGCTGCTTCTCTAATTGTAATACTTCTCGATTGATCTGGATCTGGATGAATAAACATTAAACCATCTTTTTCCAAATGAGCTACTATAGTATGTGAAGGTTTATTCCATTCTAAGTTTTTATACTTGGCATACAAAGTTGTTTTACCTGTTTTACTATAATAATATTCAATTTTATCCTTTTGAGAATAGTAATTCATTGCATTAGTAATCCATTCTTTAAAAATATTTAAATCCCTTAAATTATGAAATCTAGGAATATGTTGTATATCTTCAGATTCCTTATCACAATTATGAGAAATATTTTTACCCTTAACTTTTATAATTTCCTTTAGGGGATACAACTTCGGTAAATCAGCAATAGAATCTAATACAGTTTTTTTATTATTTAAATCTTGTTTACTTCTGATTAATGAATAAATTTCTTCTAAATCAAAGTTAGAATTCTTGTTTACACCAATTATTATAACTCTCTTCCTAGATTGTGCTACACCATAATTTACTACATCAAAAACAGCAGTAGATAATTCACTAGGATTTAATATTTTGTAATCTATATTATCAAAAGCTTCAAATATTCTTTCAGTAATATTTACCCCTCCGGGCTTTGCCGTTAATATTCCAGGAACATTTTCAAAAACAAAAATCTTTGGCTTGTATTGATCTACTAATTTAACAAAAGATTCAAATAAATAATTTCGATAATCATCTTTCATTGAATTTTTATCTTTTGCTCTACCATGAATAGAATATGCTTGACATGGAGGTCCTCCAATTATTATATCAATAGATTTTTCATCTACTAAACCATTAATACCTTTGTCTACAATATCTACATGATTGGTATTTAAAAATTCTTTTCTCGACTCTTCAGACCAATTTCCTTTAATTAATTCTTCTGTTTTTTGTATATCAAAATGAATAACTCTTTTTTCTGCATCTTCTAAAGAATGATTCCATTTAGTTACTAATCTATTTCTAAGTGTACTTACCATAGGTAATTCCCATTCCACATGTGCTATACCCTTATATTTATTTGTACTTAAAAATCCCTCACTTAATCCTCCACAACCAGCGAATAAATCAATAAAACTATACATTCTTTTTATTAATTATATTATTAATTATCATGACTTTATAATCCTCTTTTTCATTTTCAAAAATTGAATCAACTTTATCATAATAATATTCATTTTTATATTTTAAGAAGTCTAAATTTAGAATAGATGATACTAATTCCAACTTTTCTAAACTTAACTTCTTTTCGTTTTTTTCAACTTTGCAAAGAAAAGAAACATCGCAGCCAATTTGTGTCGCTAAATCTTTTTGTGACATTCCTATTTTCAACCTTGCTTCTTTAATTATTGTACCTATATCCATTTGTTGAATATTTGATTGACCAAAAAGGTCAAATTTATATAAACTAACGACTATAAACAAGTATATGTATCATATTAGTAACCTAAGTAAACAATTATAAATATGAGTTAAATTTATACTACAATTAATTTAAGAATTATGGCAGACAATAAACAAAACACAAAAAACGAAAGTGTCTCCGTCTTAGAAATACCTACAGTTCTGGAGCAACCTATTGATCTAAAATTTGCAGATCACTACATCTATTGCCCTATTTGTAGTATAGAGATTAATTTAGAAAACCGATTAATAAGAGATGGTGATTCGGCATATTGTGAGGATTGTGAACATAAAATACTTCTCAGAGTGGTTAAAATTTAGATAAATATGCAACTATATTTTAAGGAAATACTATTGTAAAAAGATAAATTAGAAAAATTGAAATCAATACAAATCCTTGCATAATATTGGTTTTTCCTGTTGCCAAAGAGATTGTAATAATAAATAATGATAATCCCAATAAAATAGTAGATTTAGTATCAATTCCCAAACTCATTCTTATTCCTGTAACAACAGATGTTATTGCTATTACAGGAATACTAAGCCCAATACTTGCCAAAGCAGAACCGAAAGCTAAATTCAACGATGTTTGAATTTGATTATTTTTCGCAGCCCTAAATGCAGCCAAACATTCTGGAAGAAGTACAATACCCGCTATTATTACACCTACAAGAGATTTTGGTGCACCTGCCCATTTTACCATATGTTCCACATCTTTTGAGAGTAATTTTGCTAATAATACCACAATACCAAGACATAAAATTAAAAATACAATACTGATGTACATTTCTTTACGAGATGGTTTTTCAGGAAGTTTAGGTAACACCATATTTTCAGATAATTTGTTCTCTGGAGAGACAAAATAACTACGGTGTCGAATCGTCTGCATCATTGTAAAACCAAGATATAAGCCTAAACTTATAATAGACACAAAAATTAATTGGGTAGATGTATATTCACCTCCATTATGACTAATCGTATAATTAGGTAAAATAAGCACAAAAATAAGAATAGAAGTAAGCGTAATTAAAGCGGTACTCACACCTTGAAGTGTAAAATTTTGTACCTTGAACTTTATAGAACCTATAATAAGACATCCACCTATAATTCCAGTAATGATAATCATTACAGCTGCATACACAGTATCTCTGGCAAGTGTGATGGTTTCCAAACCTTTTGCTCCCAGCATAATTGAAATAATCAAAGCAACTTCGATTACAGTAATGGCAAATGCCAAGAGAAGCGTACCAAATGGTTCCCCTACCCGATAAGCAATAACTTCAGAATGGTGCACGGCAGCAAGTACACTTCCTATAAGCATGAAAGATAAAATAAACGAATAAAATGTTCCAGAAAAATAGTAGTGACCAAAATAAGCCAACCAGCCAAATATAGGAATAAGGATGGTCCATACTAAAAGATATATTTTTTTCTTCATAGAGGTTAACAGTGTTGTTTTTGTTCATTTTAAGAAATTAAAAATGAATCTATTGTTTCATTTCATATACACAAACGATAAGAAACTTTCATTTAGAAACAGGAGGAATGAACTAAACTTATATAGTTCTACACATCTTAGATTAAAGTATTAAAATCAAAGTGGTAAGTGAATAAAAGTCTAGAAAAACCAGAAAAAAACATTGAACAATCTTTGAAAAAATAAATTGGAATAAGAATTATCGAATTTAATTATATGCATATAATATATCTTCAAATGTAGTGTAAATCCATAAATTCATTAGTATAAATGATAGATTATTTTGGATGATACCGCCCGAAAAATTGTCAATTATATCCTGAAGCAAAAGTTATTGGATTTATAGTATATAAAAATATGACAAAATTAACTGAACAATTAAACTAAATTTATGACGTTAATAGCTACTACTATTGTGCACTATATAGTAAGATGGATTATAAAATAATTAGCTCCTTACACTTTTTAGATTTTAAATATTTGCAATAATATTTAAAATTTACTGCTATTTAAATAAATATTATTTAATTTTATTAATATATTTTTATTTTCAACTATTTTAGTATACATTTGTACAAATATCAGAGATGAGATATTATTAGTTACAAACTAAATAGTTTGATTTACATTTTTATTATTTTTAGCTTTTTGCTAAATTCCTTTAAGACTACTGTAATTTTTTCCTTTTAATTTATACTTTTTATTATTTACAATTTTTAAATTGTTTTAATCTCCAATATTACCGTTAATTATCACGCGTTAAGTTGATAAATTATAGAGAATAATGAAATAATTTTTACTAAAGAAAAAATTAGTTCCTTTTGATATAAGGTAATAATTATTTATTTATTCTCTACTTTTTAAAAATATAAATTATGCAAGAAGGTATAGTAAAATTTTTTAATGATGCTAAAGGATTTGGTTTCATTACAGTACAAACAACAGGAAATGAAATCTTTGTACACACATCTAATTTAATTGATCATATAAAAGAAAATGACAAAGTTTCTTTTAAAGTAGAGCAAGGTCAAAAAGGGATTATGGCTACTCAAGTTAGAAAAATGTAATTCTTATTTATTTTATCATTTCTATAGTATACATTTAAATAAGTAAACTTCAATTTGAAAAAATAATTTAATTATATAAGGCTGATTCTTAACAAGAATTCAGCCTTTTTTTATTCAATATATTCTTAACCTTCATTATTTTTAACAAGCTATTATCTAATTTATAACGAAAGCTCTTTTATGATTTTTAGTATTCAGAAATTGGTTGTTTTACCATTCATTTGAGCTCTGGACG
This sequence comes from Empedobacter stercoris, assembly GCF_020281205.1. Taxonomy (GTDB): domain Bacteria; phylum Bacteroidota; class Bacteroidia; order Flavobacteriales; family Weeksellaceae; genus Empedobacter; species Empedobacter stercoris. The sequence goes on along the minus strand of NZ_JACXZC010000004.1, from coordinate 94,144 downwards.
AATAGCTATTTTTTTATCAATTTTAGGGTTTCTGATGTAGCGTTTAAATAATCAATTTTTACAATATAATTTCCTGGCGTTAAATGCTGAACAGTTAATGTATTTTGATTTTGAATAACTTGAATCAGTTTTCCAGTTAAGTCAAAAATACCCTCTGTTTCATTTTTAAACACAGAGGGTATTTTATAAACAAATGAATAGAAAATCAATCTTGTTTTGTCCACGTTAATTGGGAAACATCATAACCTTTTTCTTCTGCATATCTCAGGTAATTTTGTTTTATATTTTCTGGTATGCTTTTCTTTCGGGATAATATCCACATATACTCGTGGCTTTCACCAAAAACTAAAGCTGTTTCGTACGCTGGATCCATCATCACAATATTGTAGCCTGAATAAAACGGACCAAAAAAAGAAACCTTCAATGCTCCTCTTCCTTCTTCTCCGTTAAAAGTTGCTTTTCCGTGTGCTTCTTTCCACTTCTCTTCTTTAGCATCATACCCACGATTATGAACTTCAATTTTTCCATTTTTACTCAGAAAATAAGTTGCTGTAACTTGACTTAGATTTTTTTCATACTTAAAATCCAAACGAGCCATTTCGTACCATTTTCCCATGTATTGTTGTGGATCAAAATTCTCTACGACCTCAACAAAATCTGGTATTTTTACTTTTCTACAATTTAACCATGCATAACAAAGTCCTCCTATTCCTGCTATTGCTACCCCAGAAACAATCGTTTTATTTATTTTTCTCATTTCTAATGTTTCTTATGTTCGATACTTAAAAGAAATTCTATCAAATCCATATTCAACTGTTCTTTATGCGTAATATTCAGTCCATGCGGTGCATCGTCATACACGATATAAGTTGAATTCGAAATCAGTTTTGCCGCTTGATCACCCGCCGTTTTAATGGGAACAGTTTGGTCTTCTTTACCATGAATGATTAACGTTGCCACCTCAATCATTTTACATTCCGTTCTAAAATCAGTGTCCATCCAAGCGCGTGCAGCTTTCAACGTTGCAATAGGTGAAGCGTGCGAAGCAACAGAAAAATCAAACTCTAATTGTTCTTTATGAACCGATTTTTTAAGTAATCCATAATTGTAAAATCCTTTATGAAAACCTTCTAAAAACTCTAATCGATTTGTTTCAAGTTGCACCACAATCTCATCCAAATCCTTTTGTGGAACACCATGTTCATTATCGGGTGTTTGTTTTACAAGCGGAATGATTGAACTGATTAATGCAATCTTCGAAATATTCTGATTTCCATAATTCGCAATATAGCGTACAACTTCTCCTCCTCCCATCGAAAAACCTACCAACACAACATTTTTTAGTTGTAATTCGTCTATAAGTGCATGTAAATCTTCTGTCAACGCATCATAATCGTAACGATCCCAAGTAGCACAAGATTTCCCAAATCCTTTTCGATCATAGGCGATACAACGGAAACCAGCTTCTACAATTTTCGGAATTTGATATTCCCATGATTGTAAACTAAGCGGCCAACCATGTATCAAAATAACAGGCTGTGCGAGTTTATCACCGTAATCAATATAATTCAGTTTATAATCTTTTCGTTTTAATTTAGCCATAATTTTATTTTTAAGTGATTTATAATTAACAATCTAACCGACAACTTCTTATTTACTACATCGCAAGCATTAAGCCAATTATAAAAAACTAAATGTTAAAGTACTTTTGTACCCGAAATATTTTGGCTCGATTTTTTCGGTAAATGATTTCAAACCAAACAAGCTCGCAACAATGGATTTACATTCTGGATTACCTTATTGGATTGTGAAAAATGAATTCTTTGATTTATATCAACCACTTCGAAATCATTATAGCATTGATGTTGCGATAATTGGTTCTGGTATTACAGGTGCTTTAGTTGCTCACGAATTGTGTGAAGCTGGAATAGAATGTGCATTGATTGATAAACGAACAATTTCTACAGGAAGTTCTGCCGCAAGTACAGCTCAATTACAATATGAAATTGATACACCTTTGTGCGAATTAATTAAAAAAGTTCCCGAAAAACATGCTATAAATGCTTATTTTGATTGTTTACAATCCATTACAAGTATTGAAAATATTTTTAAAAACACCAAAATTGATGCTGATTTCACAAGAGTTCCGACTGTTTTGCTGGCAAGTAATAAAGCGAGTGTAGAGTTGTTAGACAGAGAGTTTGCCCTTAGAAAAGAAGTGGGATTACCGATTAACTATTTGGATGCACAACAATTAAAAACATATCAAAATATAGATGGAATTGCTGCGTTACAGAATGATACTTCTGCCCAAATGGATGCTTACAAAGCTGCAATTAGCTTGCTAAAATACCATCAACAAAAACACAGCTTAACAATCTATACGCATACAAAAGTGGAAAATATACAGGAATCAAAAAATGGTTGTAAGCTTTTAACAGAGCATGGGCACATTATTTCTTGTCGATATGTAATTGTGGCAACTGGTTTTGAGGCTGGTCAGTTTCTTCCTAAAAAAGTGATGAATTTACTTTCTACTTATGCGATAATTTCCTCGCCTGTTGATGAAAAAATGGTGTGGCCAAATCGTAGTTTAATTTGGGAAACAGCTGATCCTTATTTGTATATGAGAACAACAAAAGATAATCGTTTGATTGTTGGAGGGGAAGACGAAGATTTTCAAAATCCTGAAAAACGAGATGATTTACTTCGTTCAAAAATCAAGGTTCTGGAACGAAAATTTAAGCATTTATATCCTGAAATTGAATTTAAAACAGAGATGGCTTGGTGCGGAACTTTTAGTTCTACTGATGACGGTTTGCCTTATATAGGTCCTTGGAAAAAGGGAGATCGTACTTTGTTTGCTTTAGGCTACGGTGGAAATGGAATTACTTTTTCTATGATTGCAGCAGAAGTTCTAAAAAATAGTATTCTTAACAAAAAAGATGAGCGATTAAAAACGTTTGGCTTTAATCGATCATCTAAAAAGTAGATCTTTATAAAATTACTTCATTTTCAAGGTAATCATTAATCAACTTAAAATGAGATGATTAAGAATCTTTATCTAAATGAAATTGGACGACATCAATAGCGTTAGAAACAGCATCACTTAATGCGACAATAAAATCACCTTTTTCGGCTTTTTTTATGGTATGTTCAATGGCTTCAATTTCGTTGGGTATGATTTCGTAAGGAAAATCCTGTTGAACTTCGTTGATCCCTTTTACAAGCAACTGTATTATTTCTTTTTCTGTTCGCCCTCTTAGGTGTCGTTCTTGTCTAATAATGATATAATCAAACATTTCGGCAGCAATTCTTCCACAAGATTGGATATCTTCATCTCTGCGATCGCCTACCCCAGAAATAATACCAATTTTTTTATTCGCTTTTACATTCGATAGATAATCTTTTATAGCGATATATCCGGCAGGATTATGGGCGAAATCAATTAAAATTTTAAACTCTTTAAATTGAAAAATATTCATTCTACCAGGAGTTAATTTTGGGCTTGGAAAAAAAGTCTCCAAAGCTGTTCTAATCGTAGAAATATCTATACCTGATAAATACGCTGCCAATACAGCTGCCAGCACATTCTGAATCATAAATGCAGCTTTGCCATTCATCGTCAATGGAATATTACTTACGTCTGCAATACATATTCGTTCTGTTTTGGTTTGGATTACAATGGCATCTTCTGTATAAAATGCAACTGTACTTCCATTTCTTATATTGTTTTGAATCTCTATATTTTTTTCATCCAAAGAAAAATACGCAATTTGACATTCTAATTTTTTAGAAATCTTCATCGAATACTGATCTTCAGCATTTAAAATGGCCCAGCCCTCTTTTTTAACACTTTCTACTACCACAGACTTTACTCTCGCTAATTGTTCTAAAGAATGAATATCCTTTAACCCCAAATGATCTTCGGTAATATTGGTAATGATTCCTATATCGCAAGTGCGAAATGCAAGTCCTTCTCTAAGAATTCCTCCTCTTGCTGTTTCTAAAACTGCAATATCTATGGTTGGATCATTTAGAATTTTTCGTGCACTAATCGGTCCTGTTGTATCCCCTTTTTCCATCAGCTTATTTTGTATATAAATACCGTCTGAAGTTGTATAACCGACATTTTTTTTATGTTGTTTAAATAAATGAGCGATTAGTCGTGTAGTCGTAGTTTTACCGTTGGTGCCAGTAACTGCAATTATGGGAATAGTGGTGGATTTTTGAGGAGGGAAAAGCATATCTACAACCGAAGAAGCTACATTTCGAGCAATCCCTTTTGTTGGAGATAGATGCATTCTAAAACCTGGCGCTGCATTTACTTCAATTACAACTCCTCCGGATGAATACAAAGATGCTGATAAATTGGAAGCAATAATATCTATTCCGCATATATCTAAATTAATAACCTTAGCAATTCGTTCGGCTAAAAGAATATTATCTGGATGAAGTTCATCTGTTACATCAATTGATGTTCCGCCTGTACTAAGGTTAGCGGTTGATTTTAGATAAATGATTTCATCCTTTTTTGGAATAGATTGTAAATCGTAGTTTTTTGATTTTAATAATGAAATCGTATGTTGATCAACTTTTATTTTTGTTAAGACTTGTTCATGGCCTTCTCCTCTATTAGGATTGTTATTTTCAATCAGAATCAATTCGTTGATGGACAGTTTACCATCTCCTATGACATGAGCTGGTATCCTCTTCGCTGCAGCCACTACTTTTTTATTGATGACCAATACTCTAAAATCGTGACCTTCTACAAATTTTTCTACGATGACTTTTTGACTAAATTCTTGTGCGTATTGCAATGCTTTTTCAGCAGTTTCTAAGAGATTGATATTGGTGGTTACGCCTCTTCCATGATTGCAGTTGTAAGGTTTGATGACAATAGGATAGCCTATTTCTTCGATTATACTTTTTAACTCTTCTTGATTTTCACATAATCCTCCGTCTGCAATAGGGACAAATGCATCTTTCAACAACTGCTTGGTTCGAAATTTATTACATGCAATTTCTACAGCCATGTAATTGGTGTTTTCTGTAATCGTTGCTTCTAATCTAACTTGATTTTTTCCATATCCTAACTGTATATATGAATGTTGATTTAGTCTTGACCAAGGAATTTTTCTCTTCTCTGCTTCATTAATAATACTTTGTGTAGAAGGACCCAATTTATTTGCATTCCATATTTTAGCCATTGTTTCAACATCTGCTGAAATGGAGTAAGATGAATTAGAAATTAATGCTTCGGCTATTCTTACGGCTGCTTTTGCAGCATATACCCCTACTTGTTCATCTTGATATGCAAAAACAACATTGTACGTTCCTGATGTGTTAGTTTCGCGTGTTCTTCCAAATCCCGTATCCATTCCTGCCAAAGTTTGTATTTCCAATGCGATATGCTCAATCACATGCCCCATCCAAGTACCTTCTTTTACGCGAGTAAAAAATCCACCCGCAACCCCTTCCGAACAACGGTGTGAGTGCATGGAGGGTAACCATGATTGTATGCGATCTGCAAAACCATTAATTTTATTGGTGGGAAATTGTTCTAAATGACCCAAATTTAATCGCATTTGGATTAGTTTATCTCGTTCTATGCTCCAATAATTTGGACCTCTAAGTATTGATATGTTCTCTATTTTCATTTGTGGTAAGTGTTAAAAAATTTAATAAATCATTACAATAACTAGACCTATTTGTCCTATTAACACGACTTTATCATTTTTTTATGATATAATCTCTACCTGTCTGTTTTATATTAATTAAATTGAATATAAAATTTTTTATAATGAGTATAAAAGGAAAATTAATTATTGTTGGTGGTGGTATTAATACAGCTGAGAACATTCCACCTCATTTACCAAAACAAGAAGTACTGAATGATTTCTTTTATCAAAATGGTATTCTAAAAAAAATTATAGAAGAATCTAAACATAAAGAAAATTCGCGAATTGAGATTATTACAACAGCTTCACAAACGCCTAAAATTGCAGCTGAGTCGTATATTAAAGCTTTCAGTCTTTTGGACGCACACAATGTTGAACATTTAGACATCAATACACGTTTAGATGCTATTCATCCTGAATCACTGAAACGATTAGACGAAGCGGATGTTGTTTTATTTAGTGGTGGCGATCAACTCCGATTAACTTCTACCATAGGCGGTACCCCTTTTCAACAAAAATTACTTCAAAAATATTACCATGAAGAATTTATTTACGCAGGTACTTCTGCTGGTGCTGCGGCTGTTTCTTCCAGCATGATTTATCAAGGAGTGAGTTCAGACGCATTACTGAAAGGAGCTGTAGAAATGAATAGCGGTCTTGGATTAATTGATTCCATTTTAGTGGACACACATTTTATTCAAAGAGGAAGAATTGGACGTTTATTTCAAGCTGTAACTGGAAATCCAATGAAAATTGGGATTGGTCTAAGTGAAGATACAGGGCTAATCATTAGCGAAAATAACAACAAAATGACAGCAATAGGTTCTGGATCTATCATACTGGTTGATGGACGAGAAATTTTAGACACCAGTCTTTCTCAAATTGAGATTGGGTATCCGATTTCGATCAGTCATATTATTTGCCATGTGATGACGCGAAATGACGTTTTTCATTTTGATCAAAATAAAATTTCAATCAAAGATTCTCAATACAACAATCAATAACTATGAAGTTAATTATTCACGGTGGTTTCTTTTCCGAATCATTGACAGATCCTGAAACCAAATTTCAAAAACAAAAGGCATTAATTAAAATAGTTCAAAAAGGCTATGATTATTTAACCACTCATACCGCTACAGAAACAGTCGTTTATACAGTCAGTTTATTAGAAGATGATCCGTTATTTAATGCAGGATTAGGGTCTCAAATACAATCTGATGGTAAAATAAGATTGAGTGCAGCTTTAATGGATGGAAAAACACTTAAAATGTCTGGTGTTATCAATATAGAAAATGTAGAACATCCTATTTTGGTGGCCGAAAAATTGATGTCTTATGAAGATCGCATTTTAGCAGCTAACGAAGCAACTGAATTTGCTCGTAAAATTGGATTTGATTATTTTGATCCTGAAATTGAACAACGTAAAAAAGAATACGAAGAAAAATTAAATTCAGCTAAAACAAGTACTGTTGGATGTGTCTGTTTAGATGCCAAAAATAATATTGCTGTTGCAACCTCAACTGGAGGAAAAGGTTTTGAACTACCTGGTCGTGTTTCAGATTCTGCAACTGTTGCTGGAAATTACGCCAATCAATATTGTGGTATTAGCATGACTGGCGTTGGAGAAGATATTGTAAGTGGCGCAATGGCTGCAAAAATTGTTACCCGCGTAACGGATGGCATGAGTATGGAAGATGCATTTGCCAAAAGTTTTGATGAACTAAAACATGTGAATGGATTTGCAGGTGCAATTGGTATAGATCGCAATGGAATTATTTTTCATCAAGATAGCTTTCCAACAATGGTTTTTGCATCATTTGATGGAATAGAATTAAACTATTTTCAATAGATTATTTCACGTTTATTATAGAACTATTTTCATTATAATTTAGCTTCTAATTCAATGAAAATTTTAAATCCATAAGCGATAAGTTTCTGCCACAAAATTTACGTTTTACATGATTAATGATTATTTTCTTACTGAAAGTGTATAAACTGTATAGGGAAAAATCCTTTTTGATAAAAAATAACTGACAAAAGTTAAGGCAATTAAAGGCAACCAAAGTACATACGAATTAAAAATTCCGAAGGTTAAAAATATAGCAGTGAAAGGAGCGTGCAATGTAGCTCCTACTGTTAATGCTACGCCTAATATTACAAAGTTTAAAACCAATACATCAGGCACAAAATACATTTTAGTCAACATTCCCACAATTAAACCTAAGCAAGCACCTGCAAAAATACTTGGCGCAAAAACGCCACCATCACCACCTAACTTCAGTGTTAAACCAGTTGTAAAAGGTTTTACAATGACCAAAATTAACGCAAGCAACGCTATGCTAAGTATATAGCTTTTTTCTTGTGTAAATTGAATAATGGTGTGATATCCTGATCCATATAATTCGGGTAAGAAATACAAAATACTTCCCAAGAAAATAGAACCGATAAGTAATTGCAATAATGGTCTGTGTTCAAAAAAAGAAGCCTTCTTTGAATATGTCACAACCTTTGTCATATATACACCGTAAACTCCCGATAACATACTTAATACAATAAAAAATGGTAGAGCTTCATACTTCCAATCGTGAACATACTGACTGAGATCGACCAACGGATGAACATTCATTAAGAAAAGTATGGCGGTTGCAAAAGCCACGCTAAGAATATGTGTAATCCAAAACACTTTTGTTTTCTGTTTCCTTATGGTTTCATACGAAAAAAACAAACCTGCCAACGGACTACAAAACAAAATAGTGACACCACTGGCAATAGCGGCTCCCATAAATTCTTTTCTGTATTTTTTAAAAATCACATCTTTTCGCGATGCCATATCACCCAAAGTTGCTGTTGCCACAACGGTTGAAACTTCTATTCCTGTGGTTCCACCAAAAACAACGGTAAGAAATCCATTAAAGAAATGTGACAACACTTTATATGAAGGAATCTTTTTCTTTGATTGAACTGCTTCTAATACTTCTGAAATTCCTTTATTCTTCTTTTTATTAAATACAAATTGACGTAAAACATAAATCAAGGCTAAACCAATAAAAGGAAAAACAATAAAAAACAATTGAAAATCTTTTGCTTTGTGTAGCAATAAATGTTCGTATTGTTCCACCAAAGTTTTAAACATTAACGTTAGCAAACCTACTACTATACCTACCAATGCAGAACACAAAGCAATACGACTCCATTTTACCCATTGGTAATTTTTTCTGGATACGTGCGTTTTAAAATTCATAAATACAAAAGGAGAAGCTTAGCTCCTCCCTACTTAATTAAACTTTATTATAAAGATTTTGGCCCAAATTCTTCAAAGAAAATTTGTTCCTCATTAACTTGGTTCGTTTTTAAATCGCCAATCATTTTTTCGATAAATGGACGAGGTCCGCATACATAATATTCAGCGTCGCTATCAAATTTCCAATCTTCTATTTTTGTAAAATCGATATGGCCTTTCAAAACACTTGCATCTGCTACCGACTCTTCTACTATATCGTAAAATTGATATTTACGAACGTTGGGATGATTGTTTTGAATATTTTTGATTTTATCAGCAAATGCATGTACTTCTTTGTTACGACACGCATGTATCCAAACCACATCTTGTTGCGCTTCTTCGTTCAAATCTAAAGTTTCTAACATAGACAACAAAGGCGTTTGACCAATTCCACCGCTGATAAATACTTTTTTGTTTGTATTTTCTTGTAACACAAAATTACCTGCAGGAGCGCTCAGTTCAACTTCACTACCTTCAACAATATGATCGTGCAAAAAATTACTAATCATACCATTTACTGCAATGTTTGGCCCTTGTTCACGTTTTACAGAAATACGGAAATACTCAGCATTTGACGCACAAGAAATGCTATATTGACGAATTTGTTCCAAATTCATTTCAGGTAAAAACACTTTGATACTTAAATATTGCCCTGGTAAATGATTTGGAATTGCTTTTCCGTCTTTTGGTTTTAAGTAAAAAGAAGTGATTTCGGCAGATTCTTCTACTTTACTTTTCACAATAAATGTACGCCAACCTACCCAGTTACCCGTTTCTTTTTTTTTGTTTTGATACATTTTCTGTTAGTGCCCAATCATCAAATCTGCCAATTGATTATACGCTATAGTCCATGCTTCAAGTACTTCCTCTGTAGCTGCGTCCTGTAAAACTTCTTTAATCGAAGCCAACAAATGTGTACCTACGATCTCATATTGTTCAGGTTGTATATTTAAACTGCTATGTTTGTGCCCAATCATATCTATAACAGGCATTAATACTCCTGGATTTGCAATATTTTCGGCATAAGCCAAAACCGCCATTGCTAAAGCTGTTTGTTGTTTTCCCGAATGCTGATTTCCCATATTAAACAGGTTTTTCAATTCAGGATGATGTGTAAACATTCTCTTATAAAAATGTTTGGTAAGTGTCACTCCGCCTTCTCTTAATAAAGGAACAGTTGCTAAAATTATTTGTTTATTTTGATCTGTAAGCATAATTAATTATATAATTGTGCGGCAAATTTAGGCTGACAATTTATAGTGCTTCTATGACTGCAATCATAAAAACATGTTGATATTTTTAATTACGACCATGGTTGAATTAGCTGTTAAAATGAGTGGTGAACGTGTATTAGTTTCAGTTTTATAAAGAGATATAAATGACAGTGTTGAAATGTCTTGATAGATAAATTTGATGTGATATTAATAAAACAATTGATCTAAATTTGAAAAAATAAAGCGATTATATGAAATATATCACCAGAAGTACAATTATGATTAAAAGACTTATAAAAAAAATCCGAAGAAGTAATAATTTCTCCGGATATGATAGTTAAAAATATAGTGCTTAAAAACGAAATTAATTCATTTTTTCTTTTATTGAATCTACAACATAATACACCATAGGTACTAAAAAAACTGTCAATGCCAATGATGAAAGTAAACCTCCGATAATTATCCACGCCAAGCCATTTTTCCATTCTGATGCTGTTCCACTCGCCAATGCAATAGGCAACATCCCAATCGCCATAGATAAAGTTGTCATCAAAATTGGTCGCAAACGTTCTTTTCCTGCTAAAATCAAAGCTTCTTTGTAATGTATTCCACTGCTTTTTAGTTGATTTGTAAAATCTACGATTAAAATTGCGTTTTTTGTGACTAATCCCATTAGCATAATCAATCCAAGTAAAGCAAATAAACTCATGTTATTTAGAGACAAATTCAATGCTAAAAATGCACCAATAATTGCAACAGGTATTGCAAATAGCGCCACAAAAGGATAAATAAAGCTATCATATAAGGCTACCATAATCAAATAGATAAGTAAAAATGAAATCAATAAAACCGAACTCAATGCTCCAAAACTATCATTTTGTCGTTTAATTTCGCTTCCCCAAGTGAGTTCCATATTTGCAGGTAAAGGGTTATTTTCAAGATAAGCGACAACGTCATCTGCCACTGTTCCAGAAGGTCTACCTAAAGCATCTGCCGTTAAGGTTACTGCTGCTTGTCTGTCTTTTCGTTCTAAAAGTGAATGCGAATTATCTCTTTCAATTGCTGCAAACTGAGAAACCTCGATCGGAATACCCATTGGATTAATTATATGAAGTTGGTTAAGGTCATCATAATTTTCTCGACTAAATTTATCCAACCAAATACGAACAGGATATTCTGTTCCATTTTCAGTTAAAATAGCATCGTCATTCCCCGTAAAAGCTGTGCGCAAATTTGTACCCACATAAGCTGTCGTTAAGCCTAAACGTTGCATTTTATCTTTATCTGGAATTATTTTCAACTCTGGACTTCCTGTCTCGACTGATAATCGAACATTATCTGCGCCAGGAATCTTTTCAATCATAGCTTTTAAATCATGACCTGATTGTAAAACTTGCTCCAAGTCGCTTCCACTCAAAGTAATTTCTATCGGTTCTGTTTTAGGGACTAAACCAATAACTGTAATAGAAAAACTAATACCTGTATATTCTTTTTGCAAATCTTCCCTTAAATTTTGCATAAATTGTTCTGTAGAGAGGTTATTAATTTGATTTTTAGGCTTTAACTGAATATTCAATTCGGTTTTGTTGACAGCACCAACTCCAATGCTTCCTATACCTGTACTTGGTCCACCTACATTACTAAAAACAGCTGAAACTTCGGGTTGATTTAGAATATAATTTTCTATTTTTTGTGACACTAAATTATTTTGTTGAATAGAGGTACTTTTATCAAACTCCAATGCCAATCGAAACTTTCCTTGATCGCCGGTAGCGATTAATTCTTTTCCTATAATTCCTTGTTTCATCATTACCGCAGTTCCTACAAATAGTAACAAAACAAATCCTGTAAAAAGCAATTTATGACCTAAAACCCAATTTAAAGTTTTGCCATACCAATTGATAAATTTGTCTAACTGATGTTCAAACCAAAGTAAAAAACGATTAAAAATAGTCGTAGGTTGTAAATCTTCTTTTTTTCCAATGCGTGAAGCTAACCAAGGAGTTAACGTAAACCCTACCAATAAACTTGTTAACGTAGAAGTAATCACTACTACCGAAAACTGTTTGAGCATATCGCCTACAAAAACTTGTAAAAATAAGATGGGTAAAAATACCACTACATCCACCAATGTAATAGAAAGTGCTGAAAAACCAATTTCCATTCGTCCGTCCAAAGCTGCAGTTGTTTTATCCTTTCCTTTATCCAAATGACGTTGAATGTTTTCTAAAACAACAGTTGCATCATCCACCAAAATACCAATAATTAAAGACATGGCAAGTAAAGTCATCAAATTAAGCGTATAACCTAATAGCCACATCACTGCAAAAGAAGTAATTAAAGAAGTTGGAATAGCGACCAAGACAATCAATGCATTTCTGAAACTACGCAAGAAAAGTAACATGACCAATGCAACTAAAATAACAGCTAAAATCAAATCATACATCACCGAATTAACAGCTGCAATAGTTGTATCCGTACTATCGTCAGTGACTATAAATTGTACATTAGAGCTTGAATTTTGTTCTTCAATCGATTGGAATTGTTCTCTTATCAATTTCGAAACATCTACGGCATTGGCATCTCCTTGTTTCTTAATCAATAAACCTATCCCATTTTTACCATTGTAACGACTGTAAGAAGTAATTTCTTTCACTCCCTCTTCTACAGATGCAATATCTTTAACGTAAATCGGACTATTTGGAAAAGGCATTGCAATTTGTACATGTTGAATTTCTGAAAGTGTATTAAATTTCCCAACTAATCGAACCGAGTTATTTTCTTGGTCAGTTTGCAATTTACCAACAGGAATATCAATTCCAGAACGATTAATGGCTTCCACTATTTGATTCATAGAAATTTTGTAAAGATTCAGTTTTTCTTTATCTACTTTTACTTGAATTTCTCGTTCTTCTCCACCTAAAATGGTAATTTCGGCCACTCCTTTTAATTGTTGAATTTGCGGTAGAAAATCGTCTTTCATTTTCTGGTAAAATACAGTCGATTCTAAATCGCTTGTTGCACTCACCGACATTATAGGCAAATCATTAGGTGACACTTTGCTCATCACAGGACTCTGAATATCCTTTGGTAAATCCTTTCGAATATTATCAATATAACGTTGCGCATCCTGCATTGTTTTGTCCAAATCTGTTCCGTATTTAAGATTGGCAATAATCACAGAAGCGTTGGGCAATGATTTTGTAATCAAATAATCTACACCTTCTAAATTAGAAAGTGCATCTTCTATTTTTCGGGAAACAGAAGTTTCAACTTCATTGGGTTCTGCTCCGGGATAAGCAGTACGGATAACCACAACAGGTTGATTAAAATCGGGCATCAGTTCGTAGCTCAAATTCTTAAAACCAATGATTCCTAAAAGCGTAAATACACTAAAAAGTACAATGATCAATGAAGGCCTTTTAATGGAAATTTCTGAAATGTTCATTATAACTGATTTTATTTTATTGTGATATTCGCTCCATCAAAAAGGTTGATAAATCCATTGGTTACAATTACATCTCCTTGGTTTAAACCGCTTGATACAACTGCTGAATTACCTACATTTTCTCCTACAGTAATTGGTTGTATGATTGCTTTTCCATTTTTTATCAAATACACTTTTAGCTTGTCTTTTTCTTTGATAATTGCCGAAGAGGGAATAACAATACCTTGATTCTGTTTGCTATCAGAAAGACTTAATTTACCAAACATTCCTGCTTTTATAGATAAATTATTAATGTTATTTACATGGAATTGTATAGGAAAACTGTTACCACTATTGGCTTTACTTCCAATCATTTTAGTCGTTACTACAAGTGGAAAATCGGGATAAAGATCCGCACTAATTTTATAAGCTTGATTGGTTTGAAAATAAATCAAATCATTCTCTGGAATATTGATTGTAAAACGTAAACTGCTTATATCTGTAATCTGCAATAAAGGAACTGCAGGCGCTGCAAAACCACCAACCTCATTTAATTTAGCTGTAATCACTCCATTGAACGGAGCCTTAATAGCTGTTTTTCTAATTTGTTCTACTAAACTTGCTTGCTGTATTTTGGCTGATTTTAGATTTAATTTCGTTTTTTCCAACTGAATACCTTGTACTGCATCGGCTTCTGCTAAAATTGTATAACGTTTTACATCATTTTCTAAACCTTCAATCTGAACTTCAATTGTTTGTAACTGATATTTTAACAACGAGTTATCCAATTGTACAAGGGTTTGCCCTTTCCTTACTTGGCTTCCCACATCTACTAAAACAGCATTAATTTTTCCTTGAATATCCGAACTAATTTTAGATTCTTTATTCGGTTCAAAAATTCCTGTATAGGAATTGTCTGTATCTATCGATCGCAAACGAATACTGTCTACACTTACAACAATCGGTTTTTCTTTATTGAATTGATAAACCTTACTTTCGGTAGTTTTCTTATTGCTTGTAAGTCTAAAAACAACCAATCCGATGAGAATAATCCCCACTATTATCCAACTTATCTTTTTCATATTACCTAAATTAACGATGTATAACTAAGCGCTAAAAATTGAGTAGCGCATTTAGTTTACTACGTTTAGTTTTTAATGATTCCTTTCAGTTTTTTTATTTCTAAATCAGCTTTTAAATAATCCATTATAGCCAATAAATAATTTTGCTGCGCTTCTCTAAGTGCATTGTCTGCCAACAAAATATCCGTTAATGTTGCAACACCTTGTTTCTGTTGTAGAATTGATTGTTCGTAAATTGACTGGGCTAAATTTATTTGATTTTTAGTGTTAATGATTGTTTGTTGTGCCATCGTTTTTTGTCGTTTACTATTCTCTATCTCTACTCTATTTTTATCATCAATCAATTGCGCTTGCAGTTCGTTATTACTAATTTCTAATTTTTTCTGATTGATCTTTTGAAGAGTAACCGTTCCGTTGAAAATTGGATAATTGAGTTGTAAACCTACAAAGCCAATGGGATAAAATTTAAGAAAATTATCCGGTGCTTTATCATAACCAAAACCTGTTGTTCCATACGAAGCAACCAAATTAATTGTCGGAAGAGTTTTTGATCGATTTAAAACAGTTAATTCATTGTTTAATAACCTATTCTGAGTTTTGACAATTTCAAAATCAACTGTATTTTCTCTTGTATAATGGTTCAGCTGTTGTTCTTCCAATTCAGCAATTACGTCCACATCTTGTTCCATAGGAATTCCGATATTCAATTTCAACATATTTAATATTGAACTGTATTTATTCGATACATTTTCCTTTTGTGTACTAAGTTGATCAGCTTGCAATTGTATTTTACTAACATCTGTTCCTTTTGCCAAAAGTTGTTCTTTCAAAAGTTGCATATTCTTTAATAGCTTTTGTGTATTTATCCAATTACTATCCAAAAAATAAAGTTGATTTTTAAGAATTTGAGCATTGTAATACAAGGTCGTAATGTCGTATAAAACTTGTTCTTCCGATTTTTGAAATTGAAGCTGACTAAGTTCATTGGCGATTTTAGCATTCTCAATTGCTCCATAAACCTGTGGATTATACAAAGGCATTGTCAATCGGACATTTGCATTGATATTATGCGGTACGCCAAATTGTATATTTCTGAATTGTCCTTCGGGCACTTGCGGATTAAAGACATTCATTGGCATCAATTGTGTAGGCAATTCTATAAAATAATTATAATCAACATTTGCTGCAATTTTCGGAAGCAAATTAGCTTTTGCTTCTTTTTCCTTGTACGTACTGATATTGATGTTGTTTTGATTGACTTTCAACGTTTTATTATGCAAAATTGCCGAATCAATGCATTGCTTTAATGTCCAAACTTCTTGTGCCTGAACTGTATGCCATCCGATAAAAAAGAGCGGAATGATCAATAGTTTGCGAGCGTTCACTAACATTTTGGAGTAATTTTTTTTATTTTAAAAGAATTAAATGTGATTTACAAGTTGCATTTAACCAATGTTTCACATGAGGTTCTATAGAAATATAATCGCCTTGTTTTAAAGTAATTTGTTGCCCTTTTTCATCTTCGTAAGTTGTTATCCCACTAACGCATACAAGAAGTGCTGCTGTTTTTGTAATATGTTCTTTTAAAATAGCTTTTTCTTCTAATCGAATAGCCGTCGAAGTTCCCATTTCTCCTTTAAATAATAAAGTTGCTGAAACTTCTTTTTCCTGTTGATGTAATTCTTCTAAATTCATTTGAAATTTTTATGATAATCTTGATATGATTGTTGCAAATTTGTAACCGCATGCGTTGCTTTTGCTGAATCGGTTTCTGCTTCTAATGTTTTAACTATTTCCAAGTGTGGAAGTAACCATTTGTGCAATTCATCGTGACTCTTTCCTTTCATTGTACAACTTTTTATGAGTTTACTGTTTTCAGATTTAATTTCTTCTGCAAGTAACTTATAATCTGTACCATTCTTTTGGATATAAGTATTGACTAATTCTTCACCCTTCGATACAAAAGGTTTCATTTCTTCATTCACTTTCCATTTTTCGCCATTGTTTAGCTCGATAATATCAGAATTTTCGTTGTGCTGATGAGCTGTCTCATCTTGAACTTCTGATTGCATTGCATTTTTTTCTGATGTAGTGTTACAACTCCAAAAGAGCATGACACTCATTGCTACTACAATTGTTTTTTTCATGTCCTAAAATATTTATTGTTTCTTATTTTCAATCATTTCTAATAGAGTTTCTAAAACTATTTTTCCATCATTTACCAAATCTGTTGAATGCCCCGAAATTTTCCATTTCAGTACAGTCATTCGTATTGACCCAAGAATAATAGTTGTAAGAGTAGAAGCATTAATTCGTTTATTATACTGACCTTCTCTTTGCCCTCTTTCAATATTAGACTGCACAAATTGTTGCATTAATTCTATTATTTCAGAAACTTTATTGCTTAAACTTCCGTCAAAATGAAAAATACTTTCTGCGAAAATGACACTTACAATTGCTGGTTTTTCTGTAAATGTTTGCAATTGAGAATTAAAAATAATTCTAAGTTCTTCTTCTGCTGTTGCATTATGATTCATGATAATGGTACTGATACGCTTCTTCATTTTCGTGATGAAATAATGAAGTAGACAAAGTAAAATTTCATTCTTACTTTTGAAATGACGATACAAAGCAGGCTCCGACAAACCAATATCAGCTGCCAAAGTTTTGATGGTTAGGTTTTGAATCCCATATTTATCAATACGAGCTGTTGCTGCTTCCATGATTTCGATCTGTCGATCTGTAAAATTTTCCATCTGAATTAATCGTTTCTATTGGTGGTTAGTTAGTATTCACTCGCAAAAGTAACAACTAATAATTTATCGTACAATTATTTTTGACTTAAAACTTTTAAATCTATCTTGTATTTGATTATTTTTTTTTCCTTTTAACTACTATTTTCAATAAATAAAGTCAAAAAAAATAACTGTAAATCCTGGTATTGATTGTCATAAATTCAACACTACTTCACTCATTTTTTTTAATTTTATAAACGCACTTTTCAGCCAAAAGAAATCGTGAAATTTCTTTATTAATCTTATTTTTGCAAAATAATTTTGTCTTTAAAAAAATATAAATTTGAGTAATATAGTCAATTGGATAAGTTGTAAAGCTTGTAACGGTCATGGAACAAAAAGTCAAGGCGTTTCGAAAAAAAAACTTTTACGCTATGAATTTGCTCTCGCTCAATATAATAAAGATAAGAATACTCGCTCTGCTCCGGTAAAGCCCAAAAAATCTATGCAAATTTGTACTTCATGTTCAGGTACTGGATTGACCATTCACAATGAACGTCCTGTAGCGGATGAAAACAAGTATCCACATGTTGCGATAATAGGTGCTGGAATTGGTGGTATTGCGTTGGCTTTAGCCTGTTTGCATCGACAAATTCCTTTTACTCTTTTTGAAAGAGATCGCACGTTTAATGATCGTTCGCAAGGATATGGTTTAACATTACAACAAGCGAGTAAAGAGATGAAAAAGTTTGGTATTCCTACTTTAGATAAAGGCTTGATTTCTACTTTACACTTGGCGCATACAATTGATGGTAATGTGATTGGTGAATGGGGATTAAGAAAACTAATTCATAAAGAATCTGTAGAAGCAAGAAACAAGAATAAACCTACTAATATTCACATCGCCAGACAATCTTTGCGTTTAGCTTTCTTAAATCAATTAGGAGGAAATAGTCACGTTTTATGGAACCATCAATTAATTGATTATAAACTAAATGACAAGATTGAATTAACCTTTGATGTTGATGGTATTCAACAACATTTTAATGCCGATTTATTAGTTGGTGCAGATGGAATCCGAAGTTCGGTTCGTCGAACATTGATCAAAGAAGAAATAAATCCTTTACGTTATTTGGGCTGTATTGTTATTTTAGGAATATGTCAATTATCTTCTTTAGAAAATTTAAATAATCCCTTATTAGATGGCTCAACTGTATTTCAGACGGCTAACGGAACAGAACGTATGTATATGATGCCTTATGATGAAAATGCAGTAATGTGGCAATTTAGTTTTCCTATTTCAGAGGAAGAAGCAATGGAATTAAGTAAAAAAGGAGCTAAAGAATTAAAAGCTGAAGTCGTAAAAAGAACACAATGGCATTCTCCTATTCCCCAAATTATTGCTGCAACTGAAACCGAAAAAATCACAGGATATCCTGTGTATGACAGAAATCTATTAGAACAAGATTTATTAAAAAATACGGGGCCAGTCACTTTACTTGGCGATGCTGCGCATCCCATGAGTCCTTTTAAAGGACAAGGTGCTAATCAGGCATTGTTGGATGCGTTGTTATTAGCAAAAAAGATTAAATCCGTTTGTCAAAATCAAGGAAAAAATCATGATTTGCGTAACGATATTTTACAACCTTACGAAAAAGAAATGATTGAGCGTAGTAGTGTGAAAGTCAAAAAATCGGCAGAAGCTGCAAAATTTCTGCATTCGGATATTGTTCTCAAAGAAGGAAATGTAACCTTTGGGTCGAAATGGTCTTCTAATTTAGAGCAATAACTTAAAAACAATTATATTCTAAAATAATAAAAGAGGAACCAAAATTCCTCTTTTTTCATTTTAAATTTATAACTGATTAGACCAATTGATAAGCTGTGACATCTTTTACATCACTAATAACAAACGTACTATGAGAACTTCCAATAACTTTGATCGTTGTTAGTTTATTCACCATAAAATCTCTGTATTCGTCCATATTCTCGAAAGACATTTTTACAATGTAATCATAATCCCCACTAACATGAAAACAAGCTTGAACTTCTTTCAAATTTTGAATTTCAGTTTCAAAAATTCGAATATTATCTGCCGAATGTTGCTGTAATTTGATGTGACTAAAAACAAGTAACTCTTTACTTATCAACCTTCTATTAACTAAAGCTACGTATTTAGAAATAATTCCTGATTTCTCTAATTTTTTTATTCTTTCATGAATAGCAGTTGATGACAAGTTCAACTTATCAGATAATTCTTTGTAAGTAATTTTACTATTTTCCTGCAAATACATCAGTAGTTGTTGATCGAGAGTGTCAAATTTCATTGTACAATTATTTTTTTTCTAAAGTAACAATATTAATTGAAAAATAATCTAAAAAAACAACAAAAAGTTATCATCCTTAGAAAATATATTCTAAAATTATTCGTTTTCATTATTTGTATTCTGAAATTCAATTCAATCCTCATAATAGTCTACTAAATTAATAGAATAACAATTCATCTTTTTCTTTTCTAATTCATTTTATTCATTGTATATTTGAACTCGAAAAAATCGAGAGGAAAGATTTGACTGATTGCAACCTCATAAAATAATTGCTAAAACAGGACTTCAGTTTTTTCCTCCCCTCATATATCTTAAAAAAATATAGAAATGTCATATTTATTTACATCAGAATCAGTTTCTGAGGGGCATCCTGATAAAATTGCCGATCAAATTTCTGATTCAATTCTTGATCATTTTTTAGCATTTGATGCTAAAAGTAAAGTAGCTTGTGAAACCTTAGTAACAACTGGACAAGTTGTATTAGCAGGAGAAGTAAAATCAAATTCTTATATTGATTTACAACGTGTAGCAAGAGAAACTATCTCTGAAATTGGTTACACTAAAAGTGAGTATATGTTTGATGCAAACTCTTGTGGAATTTTTTCTGCAATTCACGAACAATCTCCAGATATTAATCAAGGTGTTGACAGAAATTCTGATGAAGAACAAGGTGCAGGTGACCAAGGAATGATGTTTGGTTACGCAACAAGCGAAACAGAAAACTATATGCCTTTGGCATTGGATTTATCGCACAGATTATTAAAAGAATTGGCTCATATTCGTAAATACGAAAAGGATTTATTACCATATTTACGCCCAGATGCTAAATCTCAAGTAACAATTGAGTATGATAACGACAATAAACCAGTTCGTATTGATACAATTGTTATTTCTACTCAACACGATGACTTCGCTAACGAAGAAGCGATGAGAGATAAAATTACAAATGATTTAGTTAGTATTTTAATTCCTCGAGTTAAAGCACAATTACCAGTTCATTTACGCGATTTATTTACAGATAATATCACTTATCACATCAATCCTACAGGGAAATTCGTTATTGGAGGACCTCACGGAGATACAGGTTTAACTGGTCGTAAAATCATTGTTGATACTTACGGTGGTAAAGGTGCACACGGAGGTGGTGCATTTTCTGGAAAAGACCCATCAAAAGTAGACCGTTCTGCAGCTTATGCGGCTCGTCACATTGCTAAAAACTTAGTTGCTGCTGGTGTTGCAGACGAAGTATTAGTTCAAGTTTCTTATGCTATTGGTGTTGCTGCTCCAGTTTCATTATTGGTTAATACTTTCGGAACTGAAAAAGTTAATTTAACAGAAGGAGAAATTTCTAAAAAAGTTTCTGAAATCTTTGACATGAAGCCTTTCGCTATCGAACAAAGATTGAAATTAAGAAACCCTATTTACAAAGAAACTGCTTCTTATGGACATTTAGGTCGTGAACCTAAAACAGTTACAAAACGTTTTGAATCAGCTAACGGACAAGATGTTGTTGAAGTTGAAGTTGAATTATTTACTTGGGAAAAATTAGACTTTGTAGATCAAATAAAAGAAGCTTTTGGCTTATAAGCTGAAATTTTTATACCCATAAAAAATCCACTCAATGAGTGGATTTTTTTTATGATTATTATTACTTTATTCCATTAACCAACCAATACGAATCACCAATTTGATAAGATATATTGATACTATCTTTTGTCATTACAATGAATTTCGTTGGTGACCAGTTTACATTTCGAAGTGAATTAGAACCTGTCATTTCCATCTCAATATCCTCAATAGGATCAACATGTTTGTTATTTGCTGTTTCAAAATTAAAACTGTATAACGTATTATTTTTTGACACTCTTACAGTACCGCTGTCCTTTTCTTCTATTCCCAAAGAATCTCGAAAAATAATAAATCGTCTTTCATATTTTTCTTTGTAAACTGTATTTTGGCTATCATCTTCATTTGAACACGAAAATAAAGTCGTCAAAATGGTCATCAAAAATATACTCGTTCTCATTCAACTCTTCTTTATACATTTAACTCTTTTCAGCAAAAAATATTGCACAAAAAAAGACGTTCTGTTTTAAACGTCTTTCCTTCTACATTAATTCGGTAGTTATCTTGTTGCATTAGCAGTCCAAACTTTTCCATCTCTTGTATAAAAAATCGTTAGTTTATCACTATCAATTCTAATGTACGAAGTCTCATCAGCACTAATACTCACTAAAGTATTATCACCTTTTTTCTCAAATTCAACTCCATTTAAATCAGGAATTTTATCCGAAAAAGCAAAATTGTATTTTGTACCACTTGCAATTTTCGTTACAAATACACTACCATTATCAGAACTTAGTCGATTATCTCCGTCAGTATAACTAATACTTCCTTTATAAGTTCCTGCAAAAAAATCATTATTTGCTGGATCATCGTCATCACTACAAGCTGCAAAAATGAATAAAGCGAAAAATGTTACCGCTAATAATTTCAATAGATTCTTCATGTTTTATATTTTTTTGGGTTTTATATGATTGATATTTTCAATTATAATACCATTAAATGTTAAAGAAAATCAATAAAGTAAATTTTAACATTTTTAACTCTCGCAAAAAATCGTACTTTTGGAACAATATATAATACCTATAAACATGAATTTATTGCAAGGTAAAACAGCAATCGTTACAGGCGCAACTCGCGGTATTGGAAAAAGTATTGCTGAAGTTTTTGTGAAAAATGGCGCAAACGTTGCCTTTACTTATGCTTCTTCTGTAGAAAAAGCTAAAGCTTTGGAAGAAGAATTGGGACAATTTGGTAAAGTTAAAGGTTATCAGTCTGATGCTTCTGATTACGAAGCGGCTCAAAAATTAGTTGAAGATGTAATTGCAGAGTTTGGTCAAATTGATATCGTAATCAATAATGCTGGAATTACAAAGGATAATTTATTGATGAGAATGTCTGTAGAAGATTTTGAGAAAGTGATTCAAACGAATCTTAATTCTGCTTTCAACTTAACTAAAGCAGTTATCAAACCAATGATGAAACAACGTTCAGGATCTATCGTAAATATGTCTTCTATTGTTGGAATCAAAGGAAATGCTGGTCAAGCAAATTATGCAGCTTCTAAAGCAGGATTAATTGGTTTTTCTAAATCAGTTGCTTTAGAATTAGGTTCTCGCAACATTCGTTGCAATGCAATTGCACCAGGTTTTATCGAAACAGAAATGACTGAAGTTTTAGACCAAAAAGTAGTTGAAGAATGGCGTAATGGTATTCCATTAAAACGAGGTGGACAACCAGAAGATGTGGCTAATGCATGTTTATTTTTAGCTTCAGATTTATCAAGTTATGTAACAGGACAAGTTTTAAGTGTAGACGGTGGTTTACATACTTAATTCTTAAAAATATCATACTTTTTGAAAGGTTTTGTTTAGTAAATTTGCTACTCAAAACCTTTTATAATTTAAGACAACTACGTTGAGAAAAATATCAAATAAATTAAATGTTCAATTGATTGCCGAAACATTTTTGGCTTTTGGAATTGATCATATCGTATTATCGCCGGGATCTCGAAATGGAGCATTAACGATGCAGTTTGCCAATGACAAACGTTTCAAAACTTATAGTGTTATCGACGAGCGTTCGGCTGGATTTGTTGCGTTGGGAATGGCACAGCAACTTCAGAAACCTGTTGTCGTTTGTTGTACTTCGGGTTCGGCAACTGCAAATTATTACCCAGCGATTACAGAAGCTTTTTTTCAGAATATTCCTCTAATTGTCCTATCTGCTGACCGTCCTGAACATTTGGTAGATAATTTTGATGGACAAACCATTCGTCAAAATAATTTATTCGAAAAACATTCTGTTCACAACGTTCAATTATCAGAAAGTGAGGAAACAGATGATTTGACACGAAATATGTTGTTGACGAAATATGCATTGATTGATTGTATGCATAAATCGGCACCAATTCATATCAACATGCCATTTTCTGAGCCTTTATACGAATCTGTTTCTACGCCCGATATAGAAATTGATAACATCACAATTGATGAAAAAGTATATCCTAAAATTGATGTTATTGATTTTATGAAACGTTGGAATTCTTCGAATCGTAAAATGATTTTGGTTGGTTTGCATCATCCAAATGCCAAATTTGATTATTTGCTTAAGCAATTAGCACAAGATGATTCGGTTGTTGTACTAACAGAAGTTACTTCAAATCTTCATAATGATCGTTATTTTAATAAAATAGATCAGGTTATTTTTCCCTATTCAGAGGAAGAATTAGAAGCTTTGAAACCAGATATTCTTTTGACGATTGGACAAAATATAGTGTCTAAAAAGATCAAAAAGTTCTTGCGTGAAAAACAACCAACGCAACATTGGCATTTAGATGAATATTGGCAACCAGATACATTTCAGGCTTTAACGGACAAAATTGAAACAAAACCTGAATTCTTTTTAGAGCAATTTGTGCCATTTGTCAATCCAAAAGAATCGGATTATTATACAACGTGGAATTCGATTAGAGAAGCAAATAATATCAAACACAAAGAATATATCAATATGATTCCGTTTTGTGATTTGAAAGCCTTCGATTCTATTATTCGAAATTATCCTGAAAATTGGCAAATTCAATATGGAAATTCTACTGTTATTCGTTATGGATTATTATTTGATCACAACGATTCGAATCCTGTTTTCTGTAATCGTGGAACAAGTGGAATTGATGGCTCTACTTCTACCGCAATTGGTGCTTGCATCGCTTCTGAACAAAATACAGTAATGATAACAGGCGATATTTCATTCTTTTATGATTCGAATGCGTTATGGAATGTTAATTTACCTTCTAATTTCAGAATTATTTTGATCAATAATGGTGGTGGAAATATTTTCAAATTTATTCCTGGTCCTTCCGAAACAGATGTTGTCGAAGATTATTTCGAAACCAAACATCATTTCACAGCAGAACATTTAGCTAAAATGTATGATTTTGAATATGAAGTCATTTCAAATTTAACTGATTTAGAAAATTCTTTCAACAATTTTTATGCAGAAAGTAGTCGTCCTAAAATTTTAGAAATTGATACGCGAAACGCATCGAATGATGCTATTTTGAGAGGATATTTTTCTTTTATAAAATAGATGAAATCATATAACAAAATAACCTTCAAAAATTTGAAGGTTATTTTGTTTGCACATATTTCTTTATGTTTTGCATCATATTTATCCAAGCATTTTCTGAATATGATCGTTCAAACTCATCAGCGAAATCTTTACCTTCAATTGATAAATACGTAAAATTACCCACAGATTTTAGATTGAAAATCACTTCAATTTCATGATCAGAGTTTTGTTTTTTGTAATTGTAACGCAATCTTTCATTCTCTAAAATAGACGTTATGAGTGCCTCATCTACAATTTTTTCATTATTCTTATGCGTTTCAAAAATAATCTTCTCTCCTACTTTCCACTCGTTACAACTCATTTTCATATCGTCAAAACACGCACTAAATGAATCTTCATTTGTCAATACTTTCCAAATATTTTCGGCAGAACTATCTATCGAAATATTTAGCAACACTTCATCTTTTTCCATTCTTTATTCTTCTAATTTTTTATATTCTTCCAATTTATTTTTATAATTCACCGAAACTCTAATTGCCAATAACCCACTTAATCCTTGTAAATCATCTATTTCAAGATATTCGATATCATTTTTTAGAAATCCCTTTTTTATCAATAAATTAATATAATTTGTGTATTCTTCTCTCAAAATATCTTCGGTATAAATAATACAAATTTTATGTGGCTGATTGATGCGTTCATTTGAACCTTTAACAAAAGCCTTACTCAATCTTTTCTTTACGATTTCGTATTTTGCATTGTTGTATCCATTAACATCAAAGCGTTTTTCGTCTAATTTAAACAAAATATCAAGCGTCGTATTGGTTGCATATAGTAACGAAGCAACTTCCAATTTTAACGGATTTTTTTTCTGAATATTTTTGTAACCTTGCTCCAAAGCAATCATCGCTTGCAATTGCCAATACCTTATTTCTCGAATATTTTGGTACGAAAATTTATTTAAAGGCGCTATACTTCGACCAACGTATAAATTATAATCAATTCCATCCGTTTTAAATCGTTCATAATAATGAGGAAAAATCTCTTGCGCATCCTTCTGAAAAGCATCCAATTTATTCGACAAAAGAGAATTTGTAATGGCAATAGACTGATCAAACTTTTTGCGTTCCACATAATATAAACCTGTGGTCGAATCTAATTTTTTTAGATATTCTTCTATAATTGATTTCTCATCTTCTTTGACATATTTCGGAATTTCGGGATGTATTTGAAAAGAAATATAATCAAATAATTCACTTTCAAAATAGATTTTATCGACATTATCAATTCGTTCTAAAAAATTTTGCAAATCTTCAATATAACTCAAGAATTTCACTTTATTCGAGCGTTTATTCAATTCTTTACAAATCAAGATCAAATAATTTAATTGATTGATATAATCCATTTTCAGACATTCATTGCGAATATTGGATGAATTTCGCACATCCAATTCACCGTAAATTGGATAAACATTTTGAAAAGAAATTTGAGATTTTTGTTTCGAATTTCCTCGATTTAATAGATGTTCCTTAGCTTTTTCTCTAAATTTCCAATCAACACTTGGGTGCAATGAAGTATATTCGGTTTGGATATAAGCATTAATTTGATTTTCAAATTCTACCGAATAGCGGTAAATAGATTCTTCTAAAAGCGGTGTAATTTCGCGTAAAAGATTCGCATTAATTCGATTAAAAACTCCAGCTTCTTTTGAAGCAATTTCTAAAACACCAAGACATGAATTTCCATTTTTAAGTGGATAAAGAATTAAACTCTTGATTCCTGAATTTTTAGCAATTTTCAACATTTTGTCTTGAGGAAATTTCGTGAAAGCTGCATCAACACTTGAAACAACATAGTAATCAGCTTTCGAAATTTTATTTTGTAAATCAGTACAAGCGATATCAGTTAATTTCAATTTTTTACGATGATCCATCAACAAACTATTATTTAATTGCAAAAGATGGCTAATCTCCAATTGATTTTTATCTGAATTGTAAGCAGAAAAACCAACCTCAAGTTCATTGATTCGAAATATTGATTTTAAAGCCGAAATAATATCAGATCTCACAATATCAAAAGGTTCTCCGTAAGATAAAAGTTTTGACTTCAAGTTAGAAAGTGCGATTTCGGTTGTGTTATCAAAAAATGATACCAAGTTAAACCCTTTGGCAATCCACGAACCAATCGGAAATTTTTTCATCCACAAGGAAGTGTCTTCGTAATTATTCAACAAGTCATCAATTTCATCTTCAGACAATTCGAATTTGTTTTCAGAAGGAAATATTTTAAAATAATCATGATTAATATCCGTTCCCAAATAGGTTTTGTAACCATTTTCATTTTCTATAACCAATTGATTGGATAAATTGAATTCTAAATTTTTATGGTAATATTTTGATAAAATAAAACAACAACAAAACTTATAGAGTGTTTCATAATCAAGGTGTTCATAATTAAATTTTAAGCTTGATGTCTTATTCTCTATGAATTCCTTTAATCGATCGGTTGCAAATATAAATTTATCCGAAAACGGGAAAGTTATTGCTTTCAGGTTATATTTAATAAAAGGTTTTGGAATAATTTTATCGATAATTGGTTCTACATTATGAATTAATTTTTCAAAATCTTCAAATGTTTCCACTCCATCAATCAATTCTGGACGAGTTACTTTTAGGTATTCTAAAAAGGCATTAAACTCTCCAAAATTATATTCAGACGCTTCGAGTTCCTTGAATAAAGTCTCGAACGAATAAATAATTTTTATAGGTAAATTATCAATAAAAGGCTGTTCCATATATTTCTCAAAAATAACAAAAGACTACTTTTTAGCAGTCTTTAAGTTATACATATTATTTGTAAATTATCGTGTAAAAACCAATTTTTCTTCGGTAGATAAATTCTCATCAAAACGATACCCATCTACATCAAATGCTTTTACTTGATCCAATGTTTCAACATTATTTTCTGCACAATAACGCGCCATTGCTCCACGAGCATGTTTAAAATACATCATGATTTTTTTCAATTCACCGTTTTTGTAATCCTGAAATTCTACATCGATCATTGATGCTTTTAGTGATTTTTTATCCAGAACTTTCGCATATTCATTACTCGCTAAATTTAGGATAAACTCTCCCTTCTTTAATTTTGAATTAAAAAATGACGTTAAAATTTCTTTCCAAAAACCATATAAATTCTTAGAACCATGCACATCTAATTTGGACCCCATTTCTAAACGATACAACATTACTTTATCAGAAGGTCTCAACATACCATATAAACCAGAAAGTAAAAAAGCATTTTTATTGAAATAATCTAATGCTTCTTCGTTTAACGTTTCTGCATTTAATCCTCTATAAACCTCGCCTTTAAAAGCTAAAGCTGCGGGAATAGCTTGTTTAGCTGTTGGCTTTATCGTCCAATTTTGATTACGTTCTACATTCATAGCAGAAATATCTTTCGAAATTTTCATCAATTTTTCAAGATCCTTTGCACTCATTTCTTTCATTACATCCATAATTTCTTGTGATTGTGCTAAAAATTGTGGTGTAGTCGCTCTCCATTTTGCATTCGTTTCAAGATTCATCATCTTTGCTGGAGATAATAATATTTTCATGTTTTCTTTTCTTCAAATAAATTATAAATAATCTTCAATATCACCTTTACCTTCACGCAAAACTTCTACGCCATCTGTCATATCAACAACTGTCGAAGCAACATTATCACCGTAACCGCTATCAATTACAGCATCTACTAACTTTTCCCATTTCTCAAAAATTAATTCGGGATCAGTAGTATATTCCACAATTTCATCTTCATCATAAATAGATGTTGATGCAATAGGATTTCCTAATTTTTCGACAATCAATTGCGGAACAGCATGATTCGGCACACGAATACCTACTGTTTTCTTACCTTTATAAGCGACAGGTAAACTGCGTGAGGCATTCATAACAAAGGTAAACGGACCTGGCAATGCACGTTTTAAGATTTTGAACGTACTATTGTCAATTGGTAATGTGTATTGAGATAAATGGCTCAAATCATTGCAAACAATAGAGAAATGCGACTTTTCGAGTTTAACGCCTTTCAATCGCGCTAATTTTTCCATTGCTTTAAGATTTGTAATATCACAACCTAATCCATACACTGTATCGGAAGGATAGATAATTAAACCTCCATTTTGTAAAATTTTAACCACTTGATCAATTGATTTTTCTTGTGGATTTTCTGGATGAATTCGGATATAATCTGCCATTTGTAAATCTTTATCCAAAGATACAAAATTGACAACAAATCAATTCTTGTATAGATTCTTGTTTTTTATTCACCGATTGAATTAATCAATGTAAATTACGTATTTTAAAATAACCAACGTCTTTGTTAATTTAAAATTCAAGAATTTCAAAAACACATAATAAAATTTAATTAACTAATCTTCAATATTTTAAGTTTTATAAAATCAGAATTTTTATGATTATTGAATTATTTTATAAAACATATCAATGTTATAAATAACTTAGTAATAAACAATTAACACAAAGTTATATGAATAATTTTTATTCAAAATTATTATTTATAGGAGCCTTAGCACTCTCATTATATACTAATCATGCAAATGCACAAGTTTATGCGATTGGTTCTGGACAAACAGCAACGGATGTAACTGATGATGGAAACATTATTACATTAAACACTTCGGAAGCTAATTTCTTTTGGAGTAAAGATAAAGGAATCCAAGTCTTAAATGAAATGCCTGAAAATGTATACAATGTAGGTTCTCCAAAAGTTTCTAAAGATGGTAGTCTAATTGCTGCTTCGGTTGCTAATCCTGCAACAGATATTGTCGAAATGGGTTTATATAATTTAGCAACGGCTACATGGCAATATTTAGGTTCATTTGGACAACATTTAGATAAAGTTGCAGGATCTGTTTGGGATTTTCAGCCAGATGGTAGTAAAGTTGTAGGTTTAATACAATCAAAGGATAACAATGCGCATGCTGCTGTATGGACAAAAGAAGAAGGTTTAGTAGATTTAGGTTCAACAGTTGAAGAAAGGTTTTCCCGTATCAATGCGGTAAGTAATGACGGTAAAATATACGTTGGATGGCAAGATGGAGAAGATGGCAATAGACAGGCCGCATATTGGGAAGATAATAAACAAACAATTGTTAAAGGACCAAATGATGAATTTGTAACAGAGTTTTCTGGTGTTTCTGGAGATGGAAAATGGATGATTGGTGCATTTGGATTTTCTGCTTCAAAATGGAGCAAAGAAGAAGTCTAATTACAATTAATCACCCTAACGAAAACATCTTCTTTAGAGGAGCTTCTACTGCGACGAATAATGATGGTAGTACAATCGTTGGTTATTATAGAGGATGGCCTGGATCAGCTGCAATGGGTGAAGGGTTTATTTGGACAGAAAAAACAGGTTTAGTTAATCTGAATACATACGTAAAAGAGAATTTAGGTTACGATGACTTAGGAATAACATTCGCTTTACCATTAGGTATGTCTACAAATGGAAAACATATCGTTGGTTTGGGAAGAACAGACGATGCTTTAGTTTCATTTCTAATTACTCTACCCGATTCTGATTTAGGAACTTCCGAAGTTATTAATACTAAATTTGAAGTATTCCCAAATCCAACTACAGATATTATACAAATTAAAACAAAAGGTAATTTAACTTCTTCTGTCGTCTATAATTTACAAGGACAAATAGTATTAAAGTCAACTAAGAATGAAATCGATGTATCACATTTACCAAATGGAATTTATATTTTAAAAACACTTATTGATGGTAAAGAAGCTACAAAGAAAATAATAAAAAAATAAATACAAAAGCCACTCATAATGAGTGGCTTAATTTATAAAAAAAAATAATCTAATTATTTTTCAAAATCTCGTGAAATACAGTTTGAGCCGAATAAATACGGTTTGTTGCTTCATCAATCACAATAGAATGATCAGAATCTAATACTTCATCAGAAACAACAACATTACGACGAACTGGCAAACAATGCATGAACTTACCGTTGTTCGTCAAACTCATTTTATCCATCGTAATTTCCCAATCTTTATCTCCTCCATTTGCTTGACCATAATTCTCATAAGATGACCAGTTTTTTGCATAAACAAAATCAGCATCTTTTAATGCTTCATCTTGATCATAAGCAATTGTCGCTCCTTCTGTGAATTTCGGATCTAATTCTAAACCTTTTGGTTGAACAATTGTAAAATCAACCCAATCTACTTTAGAAAACCATTGTGCAAAAGAATTTGGAACAGCTTGTGGTAAACGACGTGGATGTGGTGCCCAAGTCATCACTACTTTTACTTTTTTTGCAGATTGAGTTCCTGGTGTATAACCTGTTTTTTCTGCAATTGTAATTAAATCTGCAAAAGATTGCAATGGATGTAACGTTGCACTTTCCAAAGAAACAACTGGCACAGAAGACAATTCTTTTACTTTATTAAACATGATTTCGTTATAATCTTCGTCACGATCTACTAATTTTGGGAATGTACGAACTCCCAAAACATCACAATATGCACTCATTACCTGAATTGCTTCCTTAATATGTTCTTGTGAATCTCCGTTCATCACAGCTCCATCTGCCATTTCTAACGTCCAAGAATCTGCTCCTGCATTCAAAACCCAAGCATTTGCACCTAAATTATATGCTGCTTTAATTGAGCTTAAACGAGTTCGTAAACTTGGATTAAAAAATATTAAACCAACTGTTTTGTTTTTTCCAACTTCTTGTTGAGCAAAAGGATTTGCTTTAATTTCTAAGGCTGTTTTTAGTAATTCGTCGATGTTTGCTACATCATAAACCGAAGTGAATTGTTTCATAAATAAGAAGAATCTTTTGATTTTATTTGTCCTACAAAATTAATGGAAACAATTTATAAAATGCGCTTATTCTACAATAATTTTTCGATCAAAACAACGTCAATTCATCTTGTGGTCCACGAATATCCAAATCTAAATCATTGTTTAATTTCTTGATGAAATATTTAGCTAACATTGGAGATTCAAGTTCCAAATTTTGATGAATAAAGAAATATAATTTTTCTAATCCTTCGGCTTTCCAAAGTTTAATTGTTTCAATCCATTCATCTAAACGATCATAATCGGACGGTATATTAGCTCCAACAAAACGCACAAAAGCTTCTGAGGAAGTCAGTCGCATATGCACCATATCTCGCCTACCCGCTGTATCAACAATAATATTCGAAATATTATGTTCTTCTAATAATGTTACTAATCGATTAAAATTTTCTTCGTTCGAAAACCACTCTTCATGACGGAGTTCAACCGCTAACGGATAACCTTTCGGAAAGTTTTCAATGAAATTTTGAAGTTTATCAAAATCTTTTGGTGCAAAGTTTTCGTGCATTTGCAAGAAAATCATGCCTAACTTTTCTTCAAACAACGCAACAGCGTCCAAATATTGATTCAATTTATCCGTCACATTTTGCAATCTTCCATAATGACTTATACTTTGCGGAATTTTCGGAAAGAATTTGAAATCATTCGGCGTTTTATTTGTCCAAGTTTCTACAACTTCTTTAGTTGGAGAACGATAATAAGTTGCGTTCAGTTCAATACTATTAAATTGCGTTGAATAATAAGTTAATTCATCTTTTGTTTTAGGCGGATAAAAATTCTTCAAATCTTGTTTATTCCATTTTGCACAGCCTACATAGACCTCAAAATCATCAGTTTTATCAATTTTATTTAATAAGTCAATTGTTTCTTTTGGTGTTTTTGGCAATGTAAAATCTACCAATTCTGGATTTTCTACTTTTCCGAATTTCATCTTTCTAAATTTTAACCGAAAATTAAGCAAATATCAGCATTTTACAAGATCTATTTTAAGACAAAATGTCATAAACCTTTCCTTTGGAATGTCTTTTGAAATTTAAAAACCAATCAACAAATCTGATGATTCAGACAATTTGCAAGAAAAACTAATTATTAAAAATAAAAAATACAATAATGATGAATAAAGGAAGTATTAATGTTTCGGTAGAGAATATTTTTCCATTAATTAAGAAGTTTTTATACAGTGATCACGAAATATTTTTGCGTGAGTTAATTTCGAATGCTTCTGATGCAACATTGAAGTTAAAACACTTAACAAGTATTGGTGATGCAAAAGTAGAATACGGAAATCCAAAAATTGAAGTAAAAATCAATAAAGAAGATAACACTTTACACATTATTGATCAAGGACTTGGAATGACAGCTGATGAAGTGGAAAAATACATCAATCAAGTGGCGTTTTCTGGTGCTGAAGAATTTATCAATCAACATAAAGATGCGGATGGAATTATTGGACATTTTGGTTTAGGTTTCTATTCTGCTTTTATGGTTGCTGATAAAGTAGAAATTATCACAAAATCGTACAAAGATGACCCCGCAGTGCATTGGACATGTGATGGATCGCCTGAATTTACATTAGAAAATTCGGATAAAACAGAGCGTGGAACAGAAATTATTTTACATATTGCTGAAGATTCGAAAGAATTTTTAGATGAATGGAAAATCCGTGAATTATTGACAAAGTACAATAAATTCATGCCAATTCCAATCAAATTTGGAACAAAAAAAGAAACACTTCCTTTACCAGAAGGTGCTGCAGAAGATGCAAAACCAGAAGAAATTGAAGTAGATGATATCATCAATAATACAAATCCAGCTTGGACTAAAACGCCATCTGAACTGTCAGACGAAGATTACCAAAATTTCTACAGAGAATTGTATCCAATGCAATTCGAAGAGCCATTGTTTCACATTCACCTAAATGTTGATTATCCGTTTAATTTAACTGGAATTTTATTCTTCCCTAAATTAGGAAACAACATTAATATCGATAAAGATCGTATTCAGTTATACCAAAATCAAGTGTTTGTAACAGATGAAGTAAAAGGAATTGTTCCTGATTTCTTGATGCTATTACGTGGTGTGATAGATTCTCCAGACATCCCGTTGAATGTTTCTCGTTCTTACTTACAAGCAGACGGTGCTGTGAAGAAAATTTCGGCACATATCACGAAAAAAGTAGCAGATAAAATGTCTTCATTAATGAATCAGAATCGTGAAGATTATGAACAAAAATGGAACGACATTAAAGTTGTGATTGAATATGGAATGATTTCGGAAGATAAATTCTTCGAAAAATCGGACAAATTTGCATTGTATCCAACTGTAGATGGTAAATACTTTACATGGGAAGAATTGAATGCTTCGATAAAAGATAATCAAACCAACAAAGATGGAAAATTAGTTGTACTTTATTCTTCTGATGTTGATGGGCAAGATCAATATATTCAAATTGCAAAAGAGAAAGGTTACGAAATTATTTTATTAGACTCTCCTATTTCTTCTCATTTGATTCAGAAATTAGAATCAACAAAAGAAAATGTAACTTTTGTTCGAGTTGATGCAGATCATATCAATAATTTGATTGAAAAAGATGAAGTAAAAATTTCTAAATTATCGGATGAAGACAAAGAAAAATTGAAAACGGATATCACAGCCTCTATCAACAACAAATCATACACCATTCAATTAGAAGATTTATCTGGAACAGATGCACCATTCATCATTACACAATCAGAATTTATGCGCAGAATGAAAGATATGCAAACTTCTGGTGGTGCAGGAGTGTTTGGAATGGGTAATTTTCCAGAAATGTATAATGTTGTCGTAAATGCAAACTCAGAATTAGCAACAGAAATTTTAGCAAAAGAATCGAAGGAAGAAAAAGATGCATTGATTAATCAAGCATTAGATTTAGCAAAATTATCACAAGGATTGTTAAAAGGTAAAGAATTAACAAATTTTATCAATAGAAGTTTTAAGAACATTAAATAATCTCAGAACACTATATTTTAGTCGTCTTAAGCTTAAAATCCAGCACATAATGTGCTGGATTTTTATTTATCTTATCCATTATTGATGTGTTAAACTTTTTAAATTAATGCAAAATAATTTGCTGAACATGATTTTTGTCATTAATTTTACATCAAGGAATTAATAATTATTCGTTCAGGACTTTAGAATACTTGAGTTGTTTTAAAACAGAACATTAAAATCAATAATTGTTTTTCCCATGAAAATAACGAAATTTTTAAGCCGACAGAGAATTTCCATTTAAAGGTGGAAGTTAATTCAAATCATTATCAAAAATTTCGGGAAGGATTTCAAGCAATTGAAATCCTTTTTAAACCAGACGTTCTTTTTAATTGATTTCGGCTCATAGTTTATATAAGACTTTATTATTAGTCATATATGAGTGTATATCATTTATTATTAAAAATAGATATTTGTTCTATTTATAAAATTCTTTTTTTATAATCATTTAGAAAGGACAAATTACAATGGACTTATTCAAAGGAAAGAATTTGACATTGGGAAGGATTTCAAGCAATTGAAATCCTTTTTTTATGCTTTTTTAAAGCACAAAAAAAGAGAGACATATGCCTCTCTTTTATAAATATATATCAGAATGTATTATTCTTGTGATACAATTTTAGCAGATAAATACTCACGGTTCATACGTGCGATGTTATCTAAAGAAATTCCTTTAGGACATTCAACTTCACAAGCACCTGTATTTGTACAGTTACCAAAACCTTCTAAGTCCATCTGAGCAACCATTTTCTGAGCACGACGAGCAGCTTCTACTTGTCCTTGAGGTAACAATGCGAATTGAGAAACTTTTGCTCCTACGAATAACATTGCTGATCCATTTTTACAAGTTGCAACACATGCTCCACAACCAATACATGTTGCAGCGTCAAACGCTTCATCTGCATTCATTTTGTTTACAGGAATATTGTTTGCGTCTACTGTACGTCCTGATGTGTTAATAGAAATGTAACCTCCAGCTTGTTGAATACGATCAAAAGATGTACGGTCTACAATTAAATCTTTGATTACTGGGAATGCAGCAGATCTCCATGGTTCGATGTATATCGTTTCACCATCTTTGAACTTACGCATGTGTAATTGACAAGTTGTAACACCTCTATCTGGTCCGTGTGCTTCACCGTTAATGAATAAAGAACACATACCACAAATACCTTCACGACAATCGTGGTCGAAAGCAACTGGCTCTTTTCCTTCCTCTACTAATTGCTCGTTTAATAAATCAAGCATTTCTAAGAAAGAAGAATCTGTAGAAACATCTTTTAAGGAATATGTTTCCATTTTTCCTTGAGCATTAGCGTTTTTTTGACGCCAAATTTTCAGCGTGATGCTGATTGTTTTTGATGATGCCATAATTCTATATGATATTTTGACATTTTGCTTGATCGTAAACTATCAAGCAAAATGATTTTATTATTTATAACTACGAGTTTTAAGCTCGATATATTTGTAATTCAACTCTTCTTTGTGTAAAACCTCTGCGTTAATGTCGCTTCCTTTGTATTCCCAAGCAGCAACATAAGCATAGTTTGCATCATCACGCATAGCCTCTCCTTCTTCTGTTTGATACTCCTCACGGAAGTGTCCACCACAAGATTCGTTACGGTTAAGTGCGTCAATAGCCATTAACTGTCCTAATTCAAGGAAGTCAGCTACACGTCCTGCTTTTTCTAACTCAGTATTCATTTCGTTAGCCTCACCAGGCACTTTCACGTCACGGTAGAATTCTTCACGCAAAGCAGCAATTTCAGCAATCGCTTCTTTTAAACCTTCTGCGTTACGAGCCATACCTACTTTGTTCCACATAATGATTCCTAAACGTTTGTGGAAACTATCTACTGTTTTAGTTCCTTTATTGTTTAAGAAGTGTTGAATTTGATCTTTTACAGCTTTCTCTGCTTCATCAAATTCAGGTGTATCTGTTGGGATTTTACCTGTACGGATATCAGCTGATAAATAATCTGCTATAGTGTAAGGTAAAACGAAATAACCATCTGCTAAACCTTGCATTAAGGCAGAAGCTCCTAAACGGTTAGCTCCGTGATCAGAGAAGTTAGCCTCTCCTGCTACGAAACATCCTGGTATTGTTGATTGTAGGTTGTAATCAACCCAAACACCACCCATTGTATAGTGAATTGCAGGATAGATACGCATTGGATTCTCATATGGATTCTCATCTGTAATTTTATAATACATTTGAAATAAGTTACCATATTTCTCTTCAATCCATTTTTTACCTAATTTTTCAATTTCAGCATCTGATGGATTTTGATCACCGTTTGCAAATGCAACTTCACGACCTTTTTTCTTAATTTCATCTGTAAAATCTAAGTAAACTCCTTCTCCTGTTTCGTTTGCTTCAATACCGTAACCAGCATCACAACGCTCTTTAGCAGCACGAGAAGCAACGTCACGAGGAACTAAGTTACCGAATGCAGGATAACGTCTTTCTAAGTAGTAATCTCTATCTTCTTCTTTGATATCGACTGCTTTCTTCTTACCAGCACGAATCGCCTCAGCGTCTTCTTTCTTTTTAGGAACCCAGATACGACCAGAGTTACGCAAAGATTCAGACATCAACGTTAATTTTGATTGATTTGTACCGTGAATTGGAATACAAGTAGGGTGAATTTGTACATAACATGGGTTAGCAAACAAAGCACCTTTTTTATGAATTTTCCAAGCAGAAGTTACGTTAGATCCCATTGCATTAGAAGACAAGAAATATACGTTTCCATATCCACCAGTTGCAATAACTACTGCGTGTGCAGAATGTCTTTCGATTTCACCAGTAATTAAATTACGAGCAATAATACCACGAGCTTTTCCATCTACAAGTACAATGTCTAACATTTCGTGACGATTATACATTTGGATGTGCCCTAAGTGAATTTGCTGATTCATTGCTGAATAAGCACCTAATAATAATTGTTGTCCTGTTTGACCTTTCGCATAGAAAGTACGAGATACTTGTACCCCACCAAAAGAACGATTATCTAATAAACCACCGTAATCACGTGCAAAAGGTACCCCTTGCATTACACATTGGTCGATGATATTACCTGAAACCTCTGCTAAACGATAAACGTTAGACTCACGAGCACGGTAATCACCTCCTTTGATTGTATCGTAAAATAAACGGTAGATAGAGTCGTTATCTCCTTTATAGTTTTTAGCAGCATTGATCCCTCCTTGTGCAGCAATAGAGTGAGCACGACGTGGAGAATCTTGATAACAAAAAGCTTTAACTTTGTATCCTAATTCTGCTAAAGTAGCAGCAGCAGAACCTCCAGCTAAACCTGTACCAACTACAATAACATCAATTTTATCACGGTTATTTGGAGCCACTAAGTTTAAGTGAGCTTTGTGTTCGCTCCATTGTTTTGCGATATCTCCTTGTGGAGATTTAGAATCTAATATACTCATTCTTGATATTATTTAATTATTTAACAAAAAAATGGTAAACAGCGATGATAATGAAACCAGCTGGAATTAAAATAGAATACCATTTCCCGAAAGCTACAATTACAGGTGTATATTTGCTATGTTTTGCACCAATAGATTGGAATGCAGAAGCAAAACCATGTTGTAAGTGTAATGATAAAAATACAAAAGCAACAATGTAAATTACTAATCTTACAAATCCTAAAGCACCTTCTAATGAGAATACGTGACCTAAATGATTCATAAAGTAATTTCCTTGCGCGAACTCTGGATTTGGAGTAATGTAGTGATCCATGATTGTTGGAACCCAAAAATCATACAAGTGTAATAATAAGAAAACTAAAATTACAGATCCAGAAATAATCATATTTCTTGACATCCAAGTTGCATTTGCAGCACCATTATACTTTTGATAAGCAACTGGTCCACGAGCTTTTTTGTTTTGAGCCTCTAATACAAACCCCATTACAAAGTGGTAAACTACACCAATTAATAAGATAGGTTGCATTAAGTACTGAATAAAAGGGTTGTTACTCATGAAAGCCGAAACTTCATTGAACCCATTCGGATTAATTACAGA
This sequence comes from Empedobacter stercoris, assembly GCF_020281205.1. Taxonomy (GTDB): domain Bacteria; phylum Bacteroidota; class Bacteroidia; order Flavobacteriales; family Weeksellaceae; genus Empedobacter; species Empedobacter stercoris. Next base: position 55,290 of record NZ_JACXZC010000004.1, on the reverse strand, counting down.
TAACGCATTAATCACGAAATGCTGTAACAAGAACACGATCAAAAATAACGCTGAAAGCGCCATCGCGAACTTCCTACCAATCGACGATTTTAGTAATGATTCATTTGCCATAAAGCAATTCGTTTAATTTTTTAGATATTTCTACAAATTTAATCATCCCTCTACTCTAATCACAATGAAATATATCATTTCATTAACATAATAGTTAGTTTAGAATCATTCTTAGTTATTTAGTAAATTTTTAACAATTGAAAAAAAATATTGTGTAATCAATAATTATTCTCTATACTTGCAATAGAAAAGTAGAACAACTTTTCATAGGTTTAAGTTAGTTAGGTTAATCCTCTTATAGCAATATAAGAGGATTTTTTATTTTTGGTTGTAACATTTCAATTTTTTATACTACATATAAAGTCAACAAAGCAATAGTTTGGACAATAAAGCAAAAATTTTCACTGAATTAGTCGAGAAAAATCAAGGAATAATCCACAAGGTTTGTCGTATTTATACAGACGACAAAGACTCTCATGACGATTTATTTCAAGAGATTGTTTTGCAATTATGGCGTTCATACGATTCATTTAAAGGCGATTCTAAATTTAGCACATGGATGTATCGAGTTAGTTTGAATACCGCTATTACTTTAATTAGAAAGAAATCAAAATCAAACGAAACTGACCTAAACGAAACGCATTTTATTCATCTAAAGTCAGAAGAAAAAGACGAATTCTTAGAAGAACGCATCACCCTATTGTATGCTGCTATTCGTCTATTAAATGATGTAGAAAGAGCTTTAGTTCTCCTCTTTTTAGAAGATTTACCTTATAAAGATATTGCCGAAACTTTAGGAATTTCAGAAGTGAATGCGCGTGTAAAAATGAATCGTGTGAAGATTAAATTGAAAGAAATAATGTCTAAAATGGAACAATAATGGAGTTAGATGACTTAAAATCAATTTGGGGTTCCATCAAGGAAGAAGAAAAATTTGATCAAAATCAAATTTTTCAAATGTTAAAAAAGAAATCATCAACAACAATAAAATGGTTGTTTATTTTCACGTTTTGTGAATTCATCCTTTTTCTTGTTTACAATGCCTATGTCTTAATTTCGGGGAAAAATTTTTTTAATAATGATGTCAAATCATTAGTTGAAGAGAAAACGATTACCAATTATGAAATTGCATCAGTTTTTAGTATAGTCATTACATTCGGATTTTTGGTCATGGCTTATCGTTACTACAAGAAAATAAATCTAAATCAATCTGTTGTTGATTTAATGAAAAACATCATCTCTTTCCGTCGATTAGTCAATTTATTTATTCTTTTTACCGTTTTGAGTTTGATTGTTTCCTCTGCACCGTTTTATTACGAATTAGGTCAATCTATTTATTTAGCAAAACATGTAAATGACATTCAACCTCTTACAGATAACGCCTCTCTTTACGGATGGATTGCTATCATAACAGCTGTTACATTTATCGTAATTATAGGGGCTATTTATTATGGAATTATTTATTTTCTATTTTTAAGAAAACTTCAACAAAACTTAAAAGAATTGAGAGAAATGAAATAAAATAGTATTTTTGCAAGAGAAATGAAAAAATTCATCCAATATACCATGCTAATGATTTCACTGTTTATGACAGTGTATCAATCTGCGCATATATTGGAACACGCTTTTAATGAAGAGCACAAAGAATTAAAAGAGCAATTCTCTAACGTACACGATCACAGCTGTACAGTCTGTCATTTCAATCAGCATTTTATCGAAAATGATTCAGAAATCGAATTATTTCAATGGTCGATATCATTCATTCAAAAAGATAAAACACTTTACACAACTCGTGTAAAACAAACAGTATTACTTACTCAAAAAAGCCTTCGAGCACCACCCTATATAATTTAATTTCAGTAAAAAACCATCCTTATTTTTTTAACGTTATTAAATTATTGTATTTATGTCAATCAACATACAATGTAGTATTGTAGCTACATTTTTGTGCGGATCTGTGTTTGCGCAAAATATTTTCGAAGGTCAAATTATTGATAAAAACCAACAACCAATTCCTTTCGCAACCTTATATATTAACAACGATGAATATCATGCAAATGCTGAAGGAAAATTCAAAATAGAAAATTTATATCAAGGGCAATACCAAGTGCAAATTGATGAACAAGGTTACGAACCTTTTTCGCAAAACATCACATTTGATAAAAATCAAAAATTTGTCTTTACCCTTACATTTCACAAAGCATACAATTTAGATGAAGTAACTGTTTTGGGACATCATCACGATTTTTCGACTGCAAATATTCAACGTGTCGATCAATCCTATATTCAAGAAAACTATGCAGGATCTTTAGCCAAATCATTAGAAAATATGGCTGGAATTAACGCTTCTGGAATTGGGTCTTCAGCGTCAAAACCAATCATACGAGGACTTGGTTTCAACCGATTAATTGTTGCTGAAAATGGAGTTAAACAAGAAGGTCAACAATGGGGAGCCGATCATGGTTTAGAGATTGATGCGCTAAATATTGAAGATATTGAAGTCATAAAAGGACCTGCTGCATTGGAGTACGGAAATGAAGCTATTGCAGGAGTTATCAAAATAAATAACAATAATTTACCCGCAAAACATTCGCTTTCTGGAGAAACAAAAGCATTGTATCAATCGATTAATGATAATATTGGAATTGGATTTAATTTAAAATCTCGTGGAAATCATTTTTTCTACAAAATAAAAGGTTCTTATTCAGATTATGCCGATTACAAAACAACAACAGATCGCATTTATTACCTCAATCGGTATTTACCAATTTACAACAAACGAGTAAAAAATACGGCTGGACAAGATTTTAATTCAGAAATACAAACTGGTTATATTGGCGAAAAATTTCGCTCGATTTTAACTGTTTCTAATGTTAACCAAAAGATTGGGTTTTTCCCTGGTTCGCACGGAATTCCATCTATTGATCGCTTAAAAGATGATGGAAATAACCGAAATATCGAATTTCCTTATCAAAAAGTAAATCATTTCAAAGTAATTTCTGAAAATGAATTCCGCTTAAACTCGAAAGATGTTCTGAAATTTCTGGGTAGCTACCAAAATAATCGTCGACAAGAAGTAAGTGCTTTTCATACACATTACGCAAATCAACCAGCTCCTTTATTAAATCCGAATTTAGAATTAGATTTTAATCTTTCTACTTACGATTCTCAATTAAAATTTGAACATAATCACAGTAAAAATTTCAAGACGATAATTGGTGCTAAAGCGCAAATTCAGGTAAATAATATTAGTGGATACAATTATTTATTACCAAAATATGATCGAAACATTTTTAGTGGATTTCTGATTGAAGAATTCAAAAAAGGAAATACATGGAAAGTAACTGCTGGTTTACGTTATGATTATTCTACTTTTAAATCTGAAGGCTATTTTGATGAATTTTTATACAATTATTTAATCGAAAAAGGAAACTCAACAGGCATAGCAGATTATTATGCCAATCGTAGTAAGTCCATCGATCGTAATTTTAGCAATTTGAATGGAATGATTGGTGCAACTTTTCAACCTAATCAACAATGGGATTTCAATTTAAATATTGGAACAAATTTCCGTTTACCAACAGCTATCGAATTAGGTTCTAATGGAATTCATCACGGAAGTTTTAGACACGAGCGCGGTGATGACAATTTGGATGTTGAAAAAGGAATTGCATTCGACTTTAAATCCGTTTTTCATAAAAACGATTGGGATATATCGGTAAGTCCTTATTTATATTATTTCAGTAATTACATTTTCTTGAAACCTTCGGGACAATTTTCTATACTTCCTCATGGCGGACAAATTTATCAATATACGCAAAGCAAAGCTTTATTAACTGGTTTTGAATTTGAAGTTAGTAAAAAAATCAACGAAAACTTTGATGCAAATGTTGTCTACGAATATTTGTATAACCGACAAATTACTGAGAATAACAAGTTAGGAAATTATCTTCCTTTTACGCCTGCGAATAATGTGTTTGGACAAGTTAATTATAAAGTCAATCAAAATATCGGATTTTTAGATGAGTTGAGCTTTTTTGTAAATGGAAAATATACCTTTAAGCAAGATAAAATTGCACAAAACGAAGATCTTACTCCAAGTTATTTTTTAGTTGGCATTGGAGGAAAAACGAAACTTAAATTCAATAATTTTCATGCAAATTTAAGTGTTCAAGTTTCTAATTTATTCAATAAAAATTATTACAATCACACTAGTTTTTATCGTGCTTTACAATTACCAGAACAAGCTCGAAACATACAAATTATGGTCGGAATTCCGTTCGGAAAATAGTTGATACATGAAAAAGAGACAGTCAATTTTCGGACTTTTCTTTAGTATTATTCTTTTTTCGATACCGATTTTTAATCAATTACATTTTTCTTTAATCGATCATTCGCCAGAAATTTCGAATCAAAAGAAAGAAATTATTCATCATCAGTGTAATCATTTTATATTTTATACAATTTTTATTGATACTCATGATGATCCTAAAGTTGAAGTAAAACTTAACAAAGAATTTTACAAAAAAGAAAGTTTTGAACAAGTAGAAAAAATTGAAATTTCTACAATTGAATATCATTTTACACGAGGACCGCCTCAAGATTTTGTTTATAAATAAATCAACTAAAATCTTAAAATAACTATTCAAATCAAAAAAATAAAACAATGAAAAATACAATTTTAAAATACATATTCGTTTCAATCGTCGCATTATTCATTACGTCTTGTTCATCAGATGACTCTTCATTAGATACAACAAAACCAGAAATTAATTTGATTGCTCCAAAAGATCATGATGAATTTCATTTAGGGGAAACCTTTACAATTGATGCTATTTTGAAAGATAATATAGAATTAGGTGCTGTAAAAATTGAAATTCATTCTGCGGAAGACGGACATGAACATAGAACAGCAAATGTTAATTGGACGTATGATGCGGAAGAGGCTATTCCGGCAGGAAAAACCGAGCACACATTAAGTCATCAAGTAAATATTCCTGCAGAAGGAATTACAGAAGGGCATTATCACTTAGGATTATTCTTAATTGATCGCGCCGGAAATCAAACACAATCCTTTATCGAAATCGTTGTAAGTGAAGATCACGATCACGAACATTAAAATAATTTTAGAAACGCTCGAAATTTCGAGCGTTTTTTTATGTCTATTGTTAAAAGAATGTTACTTTAGCAATCCTCAATTATATCAAAACTAAAAAATGATTGCAATAGCGGATAGCGGTTCTACTAAAACAGATTGGGTGATTTTAGATAGTAACCTGAATGAAGTGTTTAGAACAAATACAATCGGATTTAACCCATATTTTGTAACAGCTGAAGATATTACTGCTGAATTACAAAAAAATGAAGATTTTGCACCTGTTGCAAATGAGTTTACGAAAGTCTTTTTTTACGGAGCTGGAACTTCGAGTGAAGCGATGTACGAAGTCGTAAAAAACGGATTAAATAATTTCTTCCCTAATGCAGAACTGGTTGTTGACCATGATTTATTAGCTGCTTGTTATGCTACGTACATGGGAAAACCTGCAATGGTTTGTATCTTAGGAACAGGATCTAATTCATGTTATTTTGATGGAACAACTTTACGTGAAGAAACAAAATCTTTGGCTTACATCTTAGGAGACGAAGGTTCTGGAAATGACTTAGGTAAACGAGTATTACGCGCTTTCTATACAAAAAAAATGCCACCACATTTGGCTAAAGCGTTTGATGATTATTACAAATTATCTGTAGAGGAACTAAATAAAAATGTATATCAAAACAAATTTGCAAATACCTATTTAGCTTCCTTCAATAAATTTGTGGTTGAGCATAAAAATGACCCATTTATTCAGAAAATTATTTATGATGCAATGTCTTCTTTTATTGAATATCAAATTATGCCTTATGAAGAAGCACGTCATTCCGAATTAAATTTTATTGGTTCTATCGCTCACATATACGAAGATGTTATACGTTCTGTTGCTGCTGAATATCACTTAACTGTAGGACATATCATTAGAAAACCGATTGACAACGTTGTGGATTATCACAAAAAATATTTAATTAAATAAATGATTTCTCAACCAAAAATTGCGATAATTTCTTACAACACGCCTCATCGTAAAACGCAAGATGTTTTAACTGGCCTGAAAGCAAAAGGTTATCAAAATATAAAAGTATTTGCACTACCATTTGTACAACGCGAAAATCCCTTCAAACCCATTTACCAACATCGTCCAAGTAAGGCTATACAGGTAGATCCAATTGAATTTTGCAAAAATTTCGGATACGAATTTGATTTAACAACTGCTGATACCTTAAATCGCCAATTAAATGATTTTGAAGCTAACTTTGTCATCATAGCTGGTGCAGGTTTATTACCAGATGAATTGGTCGAAAATCATAAAATCATCAATACACATCCCGGTTTTTTACCTTTGACAAGAGGTTTAGATTCACTAAAATGGGCAATTACAAAAGGTGTAGAAATTGGTGTAACTACCCACTTTGTCGATACAGAAGCAGATGCAGGTTTTTTGATTGAACAACAGCATATTCCGGTTTATGAAAATGATACTTTTCATTCGGTTGCTTATCGTCAATATGAAATCGAAATTGAAATGTTAATAAATTCGATTGAAATAATTCCGACCCTTTCAAAATTCAAATCACTTTCTTCAAACGAGTTTGAAGCGACAAGAAGAATGCCTAAAGTAATTGAAGAAAACCTAATGCAAGCGTTTGAAGGTTACAAAGAAAAATATAAAATAGTTTAACCTATTGATTAAAATAAACTAAAAAGGTTTACTCAAAATTTTGAATAGACCTTTTTTTATTCCTTAATATTTATTTTACAATTCTTCTGCTAATAATTGATCTCCTTTTTTTTGAACACTTTTATATGCTCTATAACAAACATATAATATAAACAATACAAAAATAAACGCTAATGGCGCTAATACAATTGCTGTAATACTTAATACAATAGAACTAAAAGTTTCACCTGTATTAACCAAAAAATTACCAGCACCAGCAGTTGTAGTAGTTGAAACTGCTCGTGCAGCAGCAGTAGTTCCGCTAATCGCTGCCGCAGTTCCACCACCAGCTATAATTGCTAAAGCCCAAGTTGCTACCTCATTCATTTCTGGTAACGTTATGCCAACCGCAATCGTTCCTGCAATCCCTGCCAAAGGTACCGCTACGGTATCTAAAAGATTATCAATAATTGGAATATAATAAGCCCCAATTTCAACCAACATCGCTACACCAAGCGTAATCAACGCTGGTGTACTTCCTATCCACATCCAACTATCATCAAGATTAATAAAACTTCCGCCAAATTTCACCACTAAACTTAAAACAAATAATGGTAAAAAAATCCTAAAACCAGCTGCAGCAGCCAATCCAATTCCGAGAAATAAAGAGAAAACAGTAGTCATTGATAATAAATCATTCATAGTATAGTATTTTATATAGTTCTGATTTAATAAATATAACAATAAAAAAGATAAAGTTTTTATTTTTTTTCTTTCCTTTGCATTCGATTAAGAAAAACCAAGTGCTACAAAGTACTTTTATTTTGTAATTAAGTCTAAATGTTTGAAGTACATCTAAATAATCGATTAATAACTCAACCTATATTGAAGTGGATTGATCATTATTTCTTTTCACAAAATCAATCAACCAAAACTTTTTCACGACACCCTTTAATATTTTGCAAGAATCCATTTCTTTTTATTTTAATTTCTAATAAGAAAATTTTATCTTTAAGGAAATTTTATGAGAACTCTTGCAATGGAAATATCAAACGAAATAAAAAATAATAATAAAACAAAAATGCTGGTAATAGGAATTGCAGGAGGTACAGGATCGGGAAAAACGACCGTTGTAAACAATATTTTGAGAGATCTTAACGCTGAAAGTGTCATCGTTATTTCTCAAGATAATTATTATAAAGATCATCCTGAATTATCATTTGATGAACGTTCTAAAATAAATTTTGATCATCCAAGATCTATTGATTTTGAATTGTTAAAAGAACATGTTGCTTTACTTAAAAATGGAGTTTCAATCGAGCAACCTGTTTATTCGTTCATTACGCATAGTCGCAAAGAGGAAACAATATTGACACATCCTCAGTCTGTTATTATCGTAGAAGGAATTTTGGTGCTTACAGATCCAGAATTACGCGATTTGTTTGATGTAAAAATCTTTGTTCACGCAGATTCTGACGAAAGATTAATTCGCCGTGTACGCCGTGACATACAAGAACGCGGTCGAGATTTGGATGAAGTTTTAACGCGTTATCAAAAAACACTGAAACCAATGCATCAACAATTTATCGAACCTTCTAAAAACTATGCAGACATTATTATTCCAAATATGAAAAAGAAAAATTCTGTCGCAGTAAAAGTTTTATCAACTGTAATTAAAGAAAAACTTAACTCAAAAACTGCTGTATAATGAAAGAAAAATCGGAAGAAATCTTTGACGAAGAGCTAATACCAGAAGTGCCGAAAAGAAAAATTAAAGATACTTTTGTCTTCAAATTTGTTTGGAATCGTTACTTTATATTAACGGTATCGTTTGCAATTTGGATGATTTTTTTCGATCAAAACTCTTTTTTCGTACATCGCGAGTTAGATAAACAAATCAAATTATTAGAAGTTGATGAACAATATTACCAAGAACATTTGGATAAAGAAACAGAGAAATTAAATCAATTAAATAGTAATCCTGCTGAAATAGAACGCATCGCAAGAGAAAAACATTTCTTGAAAAAAGATGATGAAGATATTTTTATCATTCAGCAAGAGAAAATTGAGAAGCCACAAAATAAAGAAAATGAATAAATTATTTCAAGATTTCGATACGATTTCTGAAAAAGAATGGAAAAATAAAGTTCAAGTAGAACTGAAAGGATTAGAATATAATGAAACGTTGGTTTGGGGAACAAATGATCAAATTAATGTTAAACCATTGTATACAAAAGATGATGTTGATTATTCAACTATTCAACCATTACCAAAATCTTCTAAAGATTGGAAAATAATTTCAAAATATACGGGAAATAAAAATCAAGATTATAGCTTTTTATATGGTTATTTGATCAATCAAAAAGAAGCAAATTCTACGTTAGATCTTCCTAATTACTTGGATTTATTTATTCAGTATGATGGCTCATCAGCTTTAAAATCTCTTGAAAAACTTCCGAATTTAAAATATTTGGATATAGATCCTTATGGTTATTTGGCTCAAAATGGCTTGTGGCAAAATGATTCTGAGAATGCAACAAAAGAATTGATAAAAGAAGCTTTAGCTTTAGAAAATTTCGAAAAAGTAATTTCAATTCAAGGAGATATTTATCAAAATGCAGGAGCAAATCATGTACAACAAATTGCGATTACACTTGCACATGCTGTCGAATATTTAGAGAACTTTGGTGCTGATGTTGCTGATAAAATCTATTTTAAATTTGCTGTAGGAAGTAATTATTTCTTCGAAGTGGCAAAATTAAGAGCGTTCCGTTTTTTGTGGAAAATGATTTTAGAACAATACAATAAAGAAAGTGAAGCCTTTGTTTTCACCTCAACTTCTGATCGTAATAAATCTAAATTAGATATTTACAACAATGTTATTCGTTCTACTGTAGAAGCTTCTTCTGCTATTTTTGGTTCGAGTGATGCTGTTTTTGTAGGTGCTTATGATGAATTAAATAACGAATCTGATTTTGGGTTAGAATTAGCAGCAAAACAACAATTGTTATTGCAAAAAGAATCTTATTTAAATCAATTTGCCGATCCTGCTGCAGGTTCTTATTATATTGAAACCTTAACAAATCAAATGGCAGAAAATGCATTAGAATTATTCAAAACAATTCAAACTGCAGGTGGTTTTATTAAAGCCTTACAAAGCGAAACCATTCAAGATTTTATTTATACAAGTGCGAAAAAAGAACAAAAAGATTTTGATGAACAGAATATCAAATTGATTGGTGTAAATAAGTTTAGAAACCCTTCTGATGTCATTGAAAAAATGCCAAAAGAAAAAATAGTTAAACCAGCTCTTTTTATTCCTATTGTACCAACTCGTTTAGCAGAAAAAGAAGAAAATAAATAAATTTCGCAAATGAAATTGCTTGTCAAATTCATTCCGAACAAAATAATAATAAGACTTCAGTATCCTTGTGTTACTGAAGTCTTGTTTTTGATAAAACATTAGCTTATTTCTAAAAAAATCGTTTTGAATCTAAGTATTTTAACACAAGAATTTCAAGATTATTTAAAAATAATCGAGCAAGAAGATTTCAAATCTATTGGTTTAAAAAAATCGTTATTTGATGGTATTTCTTCGGCAGAAATTGCACAACAATTAAAAGGAATTCAAGTAGCAAAACATAAATTTCCAACACTTTATTCGACAAAAAACATTTATTTTCCACCATCTATCAATTTAGAACAAGCAAGCTCTGAAGCTGCTGCAAATTATAAATCGAGTTTGGTTAAAGGAAAAACATTAATCGATTTGACCGCGGGTTTTGGAATTGACACCATGGCTTTTGCTAAAAATTTCGAAAAAGTATATCATATCGAACAAAATCCAGAATTAAGTGAAATTGTACAACATAATGCACAAATTTTAGCTCCAAATTTAGAAACATACACTGGTACTTTTCAATCATTTTTTGAAACCAATCCTGAATCTAAGTTTGATGTTATTTATCTTGATCCAGCCCGAAGAAATTCGAGTGGAAGAAAATTTATTTTAGAAGATTTAGAGCCAAATATTTTAGAATGGATGCCAACTTTTTTCGAGAAATCTAATAAAATCATCATCAAGCTTTCTCCATTATTGGACATCACTTCTACCCTACAGCAAATTGATTCCATTTCAGAAATACATATCGTTGCTTTAAAAAATGAAGTAAAAGATTTTCTACTGATTATTGATAAAAATTGCTCCACTAAAAATCCTTTGATTAAAGCAATTAATTTAGAAAGTAATCAACCTGAATTTTCATTCAACTTTGAAGACGAATACAATTCTAATGCAAATTTTGGAACAGTACAACAGTATATTTACGAACCAAATGTTGCTATTCTAAAAACGGGCGCTTTCAAATTATTGAGCGAAAAATTTAATTTGCATAAATTACATCAAAACACCCATTTATATACGTCTAATGAACTTTTGAACGAATTTCCTGGAAAAATATATTCAGTGGAAAAACACATCAATCATGCTAAAAAAGAAATTATAAAATCTAAAGCTAATCTTTTGGTAAAAAACTATAACCAAGCAATAGATATTGTCAAAAAGAAATTTAAAATAACAGATGGTGGTGAAACAACATTAATTTTTACACAAAGTATAGATGGTTTTCATATTCTAAAAACTTCGCGTGTTTAGTTGGGTTTCGAGAAAAGTTGTGCTAATTTTATACAACAATTTTACAACCCTATAATTTTGCATTTGAAACTTAAGAATAAAATCGAAAACTTTATATATGGAGAAGCGCTTTCTGATGGTTTAAAAACCTCTTTGGCGATTATCATACCTCCTATAGTCGCAAGTTTTTTTGGCGATTTGTATGCTGGTGTTACCATAAGTCTTGGCGCAGTTTTAGCGCACATGACAGACACTCCTGGTCCATTCAAAGAACGTCGAAACTTGATGTGGCTTTCCGTTTTATTAATTTTTATTGTTTCATATTTAACAAAAACGATTAATAATTTTCCAATTTTATTAGGAATTTGTTTAACGATTATCGTATTCTTTTCTAATATGTTAACCGTTTGGGGACAACGTCTAAGTGCACTCGGAATGGTCATCATGATGTCGATGGTGATGAATATGAACGACTTGAGACAAGAATTAACTCCATTACATACTGCCTTATTCGTTACTGCTGGTGCGGCATGGTACACTATTTTTAGTTTAGCTATTAGTACATTTCGTCCCTACAGAATGGCGCAACAAAATCTTGCTGATGCCATGATTCATATTTCGGAATACATCCGAATTAAAGCTTCTATGTTTGATAAAGATTCTAATTATGATGACATTGTCCAAAAACTTATTGACGAACATGTTGTCATTAATGAAAAGCAAAATTTGGTCAGAGACTTAGTTTTTACCAATAAAAAATTGGTAAAAGACCAAACACCAATCGGACGATCGATTGTTTTTATGTTCTCAGATTTAATGGATATTTTCGAAAATATTACTGCAACTCAATACGATTATGTCAAAATTAGGGAAGTATATGGCGATACAAAGGCGATGCGCAAAATTTATAATATGATGAATAAATTAGCGCACGAACTAAAAATGATTGCTTATCATATCAATTCGAACAAACGTCCTAAAAAACCTTCTTTTGATTTTGATGCTGAATTAAAAAAGATTGATGACGCAATAAAAGAATTGTATGCTGAAGGCAAAAAACCTATCGTTTTATCCAAAATTTATATCAATCTAAAACAAGTTGTTTATAAAATAGAATTTATTCATAAATTCTTTTACGATGATTCTTTTACCGAAAAAAAGAAAAATCCGTTGGATCATGCAGAGCATTTTCAACCAACAGTCGATTATTCGTTCGGAAAAATAAAAGATCATCTCAACCTAAAATCTTCTATTTTCAGACATGCTATTCGTTCCTCTATTGTCATGCTTTTAGCATATTGTATAACATTTATTATTCCCATGACCTATCACAGTTATTGGCTATTAATGACTGTTCTTGTTATCTTAAAACCTGGTTTTAGCGTGACAAAAAAGAGAAACTTACAGCGTTTAAAAGGAACTATTTTTGGTGGATTAATCGGAATTTTAATCCTACTTATTTTTCCACAACTATCTGTACGATTTGTAATGATGTTATTCTTTATGTTAATGGCATATACATTCATACGTCACAAATATGCTGTTGGCACCTTTTATTTAACAGCTTACATCTTGATTTCGTTTAGTTTTTATTCGCAAAAAGATTCACTTTATATCATACAAGAACGAACAATAGATACATTAGTTGGTGGTTTAATGGCCTTTATTTCATGCTACATTATTTTACCTTCTTGGGAAAAAAATAACATGAATGAATATATTCAAAAAGCGTTAATTGCTAATTACGAATTTGTTTTTCTTATTTTTAAAAAATTAGCTGATAATGACGTTACCACAACAGATTATAAATTAGCGCGTAAAGACGTGTTTATTGCAATGGCAAATATCAATTCAGTTTTTCAACGTGTCATTTCAGAACCAAAAGATAAACAAGAAAATGCAGATGATTTGAATAAATTTACCATTTTCAATCAATCATTTGTATCCTATTCACTTGGATTAGTGAAAATTCTAAAGAAAAACAACTCGGTTATTTTAACTTCCGAACACATACGATTAATGAAAAAAATATTGCAATTATTACTTCAAAATATTCGACTTTATGGTGAATATGAAACCGAAAATTTACCCAAAACAATCGAGTTTAAAGAAAAAACAATTGCATATACTGAAATCGAAACGGAGGCTTTACAAAATGACTCTGAGTTGATTGAAGATTTACTTGAGTATTTGTACGAAATCTCTTACGATTTCACGAAAGTTGGACATGTTTTTGTAAAAGAAAAACCGTTAAAAGAATAAATATAATTTAACTATTCAAAATCTAAAATCATACGTTATAACTACCTTTTTTGGTACAATAAAAAATAATTTTTTAAAAAAAAACATACTAAAACATTATTAATCACTATATTTAAAGAGTAAAGGTTGGTATATGAAAAAAATAGTTTATTTCGCGATAGGAAGCTTGTTTATAATGCAATCTTGTGAGCAAAAGAAAGAAGCTCCAAAAGAATTAGCTGTTAATACAACAACTACGTACGAGAGTGCCTTAGATGTTCCTGTGAGTAAAGTTGGTGTGGTAATTAATATTGATACTGTTGGATTTTTTAATCATAATTCTCAAGAATTAAACCATAATATCGATTCAAAATCAATCCAAAATCAATTGATACAATTAAATTCGAAAGTTGACATCATTAAAATAATTCGTGAAAAAGCAATCAAAATTTTAGACGATCATCAATATGATTATCAAATAATTGATAAATTTGACAATAAAAACGTACCAAACGAATTAATTACACAAGAAAATGTTCATTCAGTTAAATTTGACAACTTAAAAAGTGTAATATCTCAAGATGATTTAGTCGTTATCAATGTAAAATCTGGTTTGGATTTTGATCCCGAAAACAAACTAAAATACATTGCTAAAACCTATGTTTATATCAATATTTTAGACTTAAAAAACAATTCGTTAAAATATAGCGAAACAATTGGAGGAACAAAATACATTGAGGAGACAATCAAGCAAGGATCAATAGATTATTTAGAGAAAATGATGAAAGAATCGTTAAACGAGACCTTAAATATAATTGATAATAAATATTAAATACATTGAACTATGCGCCAATTATTTTGGCTATTTTGGAAGTCCTGAACCTTTAAAAAGTTTCAGGATTTTTATTTTTAATCATATTCTAATACTAGTTTTTATTCATGGTATATTTTTTGTTAATTTTATGCCAAAATTGAGCAATGCCTATCCATCGATATTATAGTTATTTCGTTCTTATCTCTTCATTTTCTTTTGGTCAACAACTAATTGACCCTCAACTAAAATTACCTGTTGAAAAAGCAATTGAATCAAGTTACAATTTAAAAAATAAACAACTCGAAGTTGATAAAAACAACTCTCAATATGATGAAATAAAAGGTAAACAAAAACCAAGTTTGTCTGCAATTGCTTTAGGAAGTTATTTAAATTCGAACGGAACAATTGATATTCCTACAAAATCTATTGATCTTATTTCGACCGAATTATTTGCAGGAAATCAAAGATTTAATACCTCAACTGGATTATTTACAATTGGTATAAATGCATCTCAAGTCATTTTTTCAGGATTGCAAATACCAAATGCTTTAAACGCTATTCAAGAAAAAAGCGCAGCTTTAGATTACTTAAAAGATGCAGAAAAAGAAGTTATTACAAAGGACATTTTGCAAACTTATGATCAATTGATGTTGATACAAAAAGTAGAAGAATTAATTTCGAATTCTGCAAAGCGTTTAGACAAAGAACATCTAAAAGTTCAGAAAGCTATTCAAAACGGTTTGGCAATACCATATGATCGTGAAAAGATAAAATTAGCAATGCTTGAGTTAGAGGCTCGACAAGTTGAAGTAAATGGAAGCCGACAATTACTTTACAAGAAATTAGAAACATTAACACATTTATCGACAGAAGATTTACAACAAATAGAGTATGAACTTACTCCTATCCATATAATTTCGGCTGAGTATACATTAGAAAATAAAAAGGAGTTGAAAGCGCTTGAACATTCAATAAAAGCATACGAATTTTTGTACAAGAAAGAAAAAGGTTCTCACCTTCCGCAAGTTTTCGCTTTCGCAAATACCAATTACACTTCTATTTTTGGAAGTCGTTTCAAGTTAAAAGATGTCGATTTATTAGGCGATGTCAATTTAAAAATGAACCAATTTACGTTATTCCCAAATATTTTGATTGGAATTGGTGCAAAATGGGAATTATTAGATGGTGGTCAACATAAAAATAGATTAGTGCAAGCAAAAACAGATATCTTAATTAATGAAAATAAATTGAAAGATTCGCAAGAAAAATTAAATCTCTTGTTAAGTAAAAATAAGATTGATTACGAAACTTCTTCCGAAAAATTAAAAGTAAACCATCAACAAAATACCATTGCAACAAATAATTTAGAAATTGCTTCAAGACGATTTCAAGAAGGATTAATAGATGTTACCGAGCGTTTGGCTGCTGAAAATGATTATTACAAAGCCAATCTGGGTTATTATGCTCAAATTATAGATCAACGCTCTAAAACCTATGAATTACTACAAACTTCTGGTGAATTATTTAATCAAATCTCAAATTAAAATCATGAAAAATACCTTATACTATATATTTGCATTAAGCGGACTAATACTTTTTTCGAATTGCACATCTACTGATAAAGAAAATAAATCAACCGAAGAAACTGTTTTTCAAGGAAAAATTGAACGTGATCAAATTACAGTTGTCACAAAAATACCAGGTAAAATAGATCAAATATTGGTTCACGAAGGCGATGAAGTAAAAAAAGGACAAACACTTTTTGTTTTACAATTACCAGAAGTTGATGCCAAAAAAAGTCAAGCCGAAGGTGCTGTAAATTCAGCTGAAGCACAATATGAAATGGCAAAAAAAGGTGCGACAGATAATCAATTGAAACAATTACGTGCAAAAGTTGCTGGCTTGAAAGAGCAATTAGATTATGCTGAAAAATCGAATCATCGACTAAAAAATATGCTTCGTGATAGTCTTGTACCGCAACAAAGTTACGATGAAGTTTATGCAAAATATCAAGGTGCAAAAAATCAATATTTAGCCGCAAAAGCCGAATTAGCTGATGCCGAAAATGGAGCTCGTGTTGAGCAACAACAAATGGCTTTGGGACAAAAAGAACGTGCATTAGGTGCTTTGCAAGAAATTGATGTTGCAGAAGCAGAAAGATACATCAAAGCGCCACAAAATATGACAATCGAAACAATTAATCTAAAAATAGGAGAATTAGCATTGGCTGGTTATGCTATAGCGAACGGAATTCTGGAAGAAACTACATTTTTTAGATTTACCATTCCTGAAAATAAAATTAGTCAACTTCAGAAAAATCAAATTGTCAAATTAAAGATTCCTTATAAAAATAATTTAGAACTCAAAGGTAAAATTGTTTCGATAAAAGCGCTGAATTCCTATGCAAACATCTCGACTGCTTATCCAGATATTGATCAGCAACAATCCCTATATGAAGTAAAAGTAGTTCCTGTTGATAACAAACAAGCTGCTCAACTCTTGACAAAAGCAACTGTTATTTTGGATCTTAACACTAAATAAATTCTAATGAAAACAATTTTTCATTTAATTATACGAGAGTTCAAACTTTTCTTCAAGAATCCTGTTTTACCCATTTTATTCTTGGGTGCGCCTATCATGTATGGTGTTTTGATTGGAAATGTCTATAAAAAAGGAAATGTAACTGATTTACCAATTATTGTCGTTGATGAAGATCGCACAACAACAAGTCAAAAAATTATTCAAATGTTAGATGAAAATGAATCGGTTCACGTAGCCGAAATTTTAGCATCTACATTCGACTCTAAAAATAAAGCATTAGCAATCGGAGCAGAAATAGTCGTTGTGATTCCTCGCAATTTTCAATCCGATGTACAACAAAAGAAATTGCCCGAAATTACATATTTCGTAAATGGATCAAATACTTTAACATCCAACACAGCTGCTATTGCTGTAACAACAGTATTATCTACTATGAAAGCAGGAATTTCAATTGAAACAGCTCGAAAACAAGGCGTACCAGAATATATAGCGACTCAAAGTTACGAACCATTCAAATCAACTATGATTCGACAAAATATACGCAGTGGAAACTACTTATATTTTATGCTTCCTGGTGTATTACTAACTGTATTGCAACAAGTTTTATTATTAGGATTAGCGCTTTCTTTTGCATCAGAATTTGAAAATAAAACATTCAACACCTTAATTTCAAAATCATCCAATCCATTTACACTATTATTTACCAAAACATTTCCATATCTAATCATGTCGATTTTCATTTTCATACTATACTATTGCTTTGGAATGTTTTATGACATGAAATTAGAAACAGAATTTTGGCCTTTCTTCTCTTCTACTCTTGCCTTTATTTTAGCTGTTTGTTTTATGGGATTTTTAGTCAGCATCTTACTTCCAAGCCAACTAAAAGCTACAGAAGTCTTGATGGTCGTGGCTACTCCAAGTTTCATTTTAAGTGGATTTACTTGGCCATTGAGTCACATGCCAAAATGGATACAAACAATTGCAGATGCCATTCCATTAACGCATTATCTCAAAATATTTCGTATTCTTTTTATCGAAAAAGGAGATCCAAGGTTAATTCAACCACATTTAAATAATCTAATTATTATAGGAAGTATTTGCTTTGTCTTATCTTTGGCTCTCTTAATCGTTAAAATAAGAAAAGCTAAACAGTCGATCAAGCAAATCGAAACAGAAAAGATTTAGTTTCTTTTTTAACTCATAAAACAGATAATAAACCATGAATTTTCTTACAGTTGAAAATCTAACCAAATCATACGGAATCCGAACACTATTTAAAGATGTTAATTTTCATGTCAACGAAGGAGACCAAATCGCATTCGTAGCCAAAAATGGAAGTGGAAAATCTACTTTACTTAAAATTTTAGCTGGATTAGAAACAGCCGATTCTGGTGAAGTTCGCCCAAACAAAGGGGTCAAAATTTTAATGTTAGACCAAAGTGATGATTTCGACGAAAATTTAAAAGGTGAAGAATATATTTTTAATCATTCGAATGAAGTATTAGATGTTGTTCGTCAATATGAAAACATGATTGAGAATGACCCAACAAATCCAGAATTAGTTGATTTAATGGGAAAAATGGATGTCTTAGATGCATGGAAAGTTGAACCGACAATCAAAGAAATTTTATCAAAATTGAAGATTGATTTCTTGGGTCAAAAAATTGGAAAGCTTTCTGGTGGTCAACGTAAACGTATTTCTTTAGCAAAGTTTTTGATTGATTTGAGTTTCGAAACAGGATATGTTCTTCTAATTTTAGATGAGCCTACCAACCACTTGGATATCGAAATGGTCGAATGGTTAGAATATTTCTTAAACAAAGAAAACAAAACCTTGATTCTTGTTACACACGACCGTTATTTCTTAGATGCTATATGTACCAAAATTTTAGAAATGGAGGACAAAACATTGTATGTACATTCAGGAAATTACGAAACCTATATTACAAACAAAGCATTGCGTATCGAAAATCAGAACGCAACAATTGATAAAGCAAAAAATCTTTACCGCAAAGAAATTGAATGGATGCGTCGTCAGCCACAAGCGCGAACAACAAAATCTAAATCTCGTATTGATGCTTTTTATGATACAGAAAAAGTTGCCAAACATAAAATTGTCGATCAAAAAGTAAAATTAGAGATGGTCATGACGCGCTTAGGTCAAAAAATCATCGAGATGGAACATGTTTCGAAAGCATTTGGTCAAAAGAAAATTTTAGATGATTTCTCGTATATTTTTGCACGTGGTGGAAAAATCGGCTTAGTCGGTAAAAATGGTGTAGGTAAAACTACTTTCTTGAAAATGCTTGAAGGAATTGAACCTGCTGATAGTGGCGTTATTGAACGTGGAGAAACTTTAAATATCGGACATTTTAAACAAGACGGAATCGACTTTAAACAAGATGAGCGTGTTATAGAATTTGTAAAAGATATTGCAGATTTCTTTCCTCTTGCAAATGGAAAGGAAATGCGTGCTGAACAATTCTTAGAAATGTTTTTATTTACGCCAGAACAACAACATACTCATATTTCTAAATTAAGTGGAGGAGAGAAAAAACGCCTTCAATTACTGGCTATTCTGTACAAAAATCCAAACTTCTTGATTTTGGATGAGCCTACAAATGATTTGGATTTACCGACATTAACTGTTTTAGAAAGTTTCTTAGAAGATTACCAAGGTTGTTTATTAGTCGTTTCCCATGACCGTTATTTTATGGATAAAGTGGTTGATGAATTAATGATTTTTGAAGGAGAAGGAAAGGTTTCTCGTTATATGGGAACATACACTGAATACCATATCGAGAATAAAAATAAACCTGAAATTGACGATAATAAAAGTGAAAAAGTAATCGCAACTCAAGATAAAATTGAATCTAAAGAAAAGATCAAAGAAACAAAACCTCGAAAGTTATCGTTCAAAGAACAACGAGAATTAGAAGAAATTAATAAATCTTTACCAATTCTTGAGGTTAAAAAGGAAGAATTAACAAATTTACTTTCAGATCCTAATTTAAGCTACGATAAAATTGCTACAATTGGAGATGAACTACAAAAAATTGTGGACGAAATTGAAGAAAAAGAATTTCGTTGGTTAGAATTAAGCGAATAAAAAAAGGAACTTAAAGTTCCTTTTTTTATTTTTCATATTTTATTTACTTTGTTTTTTTATAAAATCATTAATGGTAACATTTAAACGTTTGTTACGAATATCTTTTTCAAAACGAATTGGTTCAGCAGCTCTTTCAGCACAATCTTTCATTCCACAGTTCTCACACGTTACCGCCACTTCTTTTACTGGAATAGAAGGATCGTTCATAAATTTAATTTTACGTTGAGCCGATTTATATAAAACACCTATCGTTACACTTCGTAAATAACTTGGATTAAATGGATCTTTTGTCGCTGAAGAAATTACATAATATTTTTGATTATTATTGAATGGATACAACGAAATCTGAGCAGAAATTGTATGCTGATCTTCTGGATTATTTTCTAATTCTTTCAACACATTCAACGAAACCCAACGTCGACAATAATGTTCATCTGTTTCATTTGCTTGAGGCGATTGTTGTTGATTAAGATGTAATTCTTTGGTTAATTTAAACGAATTAGAACCCGCTTTAGTTGATAATCGCAAAAAGAATAAATCGCGAATATTGAAATGCTTCGGTAATAAATTAGTCATTCGTTGATATACAGTTTCTGGTGATTCGGTATATTTCCCTAAAATTTCTTGAAATTTAGACAAATCATGGTGCTCCACAGCAAATAGATCTTTCATATCCGCCAACAGTTTATCTTCAGGTAACAATAACGCTCCCGCAAAATAAGAAGCATAAAAATTATTCAACAATTGATCAAAATTGTCAAAACTAGCCCAAGAAAAAGTATACAAACGCTCCTTTAAATCTAAATAATTATACCCTAATTCTTTTGCTAAAATAAATCGTTTCTGATCGTTATCCGAAATCGAATTGATATACAATAATTTTTTATCCTTGATATAAATCGAACGGAGTTTAGCTAAATCTTTTCCTTCAAAATGGTCAAAATCTTCATAAACAATTGTATAATTAAACTCTTCTTTTAGAATTTCTTCCATGGTATCATTCGATACAAAACCATCATAATCAACTAAATATTCTTGTAAAAAACTTTTTGCAGCCTTTTCTATATCTGGAAAATAATTGTCGTTTGCTTCCTGAAAAGAACGCAAAGAAGCTAAGAAAAAACTTTCTCGTGTCAAATTATAATTATTCCCTATTTCGATCAAGGTTGATATAAATGCATTCACCTTCATAGGTGCATTCGAAATGATCTCAATTAAGTCTCTTTCTTCTATACCAAACAACTCTAATGGTATTTCTTGTAACAAATTAGATTGTAAAATTTCAGCAACTGGCGCCAAATTTTTATCTAATTTTAATGAAACTATCTCATCGTAAGGTATTTCCAAAGCCTCTGCAAGCAATACTATTTTATCAGTTTTTGGATATTTTTTACCTTTTTCGATCTCATTTAAATAAGATTTCGAAAGCCCTGTTAACTTAGATAACTTAAACAATGACAAATCTTTAGCAGTTCTAACTTGCTTTAATTTTAATCCAAAAATTAATTTAATGTATTCTTCTTGCATAATTTTTTCAAAAATATTTGGTAAATGTAAACGAATTTTTATAATTTAGCGAACGTTCGCTGGAAGTAAAATTCCGCTCGAATGACCAAAACCAAAATTACAACAAAAACACAAAAAAATGGATACTATTACAAGTGAATTAAAATTATCGCACAAAGTGCTGGATAGTTATCCAGACATTTTGACAAATGAAGCTATTACATTTTTGACAGCTTTACACAAAAAATTTAACGATAGACGATTAGAACTATTGGCTGAAAGAAGCGAAAGACAAATCTTTTTTGATTTAGGAAATTTCCCATCTTTTCTTTCAGAAACAAAGGATATCAGAAATAGCGATTGGACAGCCGCTCCTATTCCTGAAGATTTACAAGATCGTCGCGTTGAAATAACTGGTCCTGTTGACCGTAAAATGGTAATTAACGCCTTAAATTCTGGTGCTAAAACCTTTATGGCTGATTTTGAAGATAGTAATTCTCCTACATGGGATAATAACCTTCAAGGACAACAAAATTTAAAAGATGCAATAAATGGTACAATTTCTTTCGAATCGAAAGGAAAAATGTATCAGTTAAATAATAAAACGGCAGTTTTAATGGTTCGTCCAAGAGGACTGCACCTTAATGAGAAACATGTTGTAATCAACAAGCAAGAAATATCAGGCTCACTATTTGACTTTGGTTTATATTTTTTCCATAATGCACACACGTTACTTTCCAAGCAAAGTGGGCCTTATTTCTATCTCCCTAAATTAGAACATCATGCTGAAGCCGCATGGTGGAATGATGTTTTTGTATTTGCACAAGATTATTTAGGATTAAAACAAGGAACAGTTAAAGCAACTGTATTAATTGAAACGATTACAGCAGCATTTCAGTTAGATGAAATTATTTATGCGTTAAAAGATCATATCGCAGGACTAAATTGTGGTCGTTGGGATTATATCTTTTCTTATATCAAAAAATTCAAAAAACATCCGAACTTTATTGTTCCAGATCGTTCGCAAGTTACCATGACTTCTCCTTTTATGGCAGCTTACTCGCAGGCTGTAATTCAACGTTGTCATAAACGAAATATACATGCAATTGGAGGGATGGCTGCTCAAATTCCGATTAAAAATAATGAGGAAGCAAATCAAGCAGCATTCGATAAAGTAAAAAATGATAAACTGCGCGAGGTTAAAAATGGTCATGATGGAACATGGGTTGCACATCCTGCATTAGTAGAAATTGCACGAAATGTTTTTGATGAATATATGCCTCAAGCAAACCAAATTGATAACAAACGTGAAGACGTTTTAACTACTGCCGAAGCATTGTTAGAACTTCCTAAAGGAACAGTTACTGAACAAGGTATTAGAGAAAATATCAATGTTGGCATTTTATACCTTGAGAGTTGGTTAGCTGGTCGTGGAGCGGCTGCATTATACAACCTAATGGAAGATGCTGCGACTGCAGAAATATCACGTACACAGGTTTGGCAATGGTTACGTCAACACATCACGTTAGAAGACGGATGCGAATTTAATTGTGATAAATATAAAAAATTAAGAGCCGAAGAGGTTCAAAAAATAAAAGAATTAGTTGGAGAAGAAAACTATAAAAACGGAAAATATGAATTAGCAATTCAGATTTTTGACGAATTAGTTTTATCTCACAAGTTTACAGAATTTTTAACATTAGAAGCCTATAAGTATATCTAAAAGCACACTATAACCCAAGAAACACACAACACACATACACACACAAACAAAACACAAAAACACAATTATGAGCAATCAAGAAAGAATTCAGAAAATTCAGCAAGATTGGGCTACCAATCCACGTTGGAAAGACGTTACTCGTCCTTATACGGCAGAAGATGTTATTCGCCTGAGAGGTTCTTTGGACATCGATTACACTTTAGCAACTATGGGAGCGAAAAAGCTATGGGAAGGTTTAAACACTAAACCGTTTATGGCTGGACTTGGCGCTTTGAACGGTAATCAGGCAATACAGGAAGTTCAAGCTGGCTTAGATGCAATTTATCTATCAGGATGGCAAGTAGCAGCAGATGCAAATCTTTCTGCTGAAATGTATCCAGATCAATCGCTTTATCCAGCTAATTCTGTACCGATGGTTGTAAAACGTATCAACAATGCTTTACGTCGTCGCGATGAAATTCAGTCCGTAACCGAACAAGGAAACATTGATTATATGGTTCCAATTGTTGCAGATGCAGAAGCTGGTTTTGGTGGAAATTTAAATGCTTACGAATTAATGAAGCAAATGATTGAAGCTGGAGCAGCAGGCGTACATTTTGAAGATCAATTGTCTTCTGCAAAGAAATGTGGGCATTTGGGCGGAAAAGTTTTAGTTCCTACCCAAGAAGCAATTAACAAATTAGTTGCTGCACGTTTAGCAGCTGATGTTTGCGGAACGCCAACTTTATTAGTTGCAAGAACAGATGCGGAAGCAGCTAATTTAATTACATCTGACATTGACGAAAGAGATCAACGTTTTATACTTACAGGAAGTCGAACTTCTGAAGGATTTTATAAAGTAAAAAATGGTTTAGAACAAGGAATTGATCGCGGATTAAGTTATGCAGCATACGCTGATTTGATTTGGATGGAAACATCAAATCCAGATTTGGGAATGGCAAGAGAATTTTCTCAAGCAATTCGAGAAAAATATCCTAATCAATTATTAGCTTACAACTGTTCGCCATCATTCAACTGGGCTAAACATTTGACAGAAGCTAAAATGGAGACGTTCCGTGAAGATTTAGCTGAAATGGGATATAAATTCCAATTCATCACATTAGCAGGATTCCATGCCATGAACACATCAATGTTCGAACTTTCAAGAGCTTATAAAGCAAAAGGAATGGCTGGATACTCGCAATTACAAGAACGAGAATTTGCGTTACAAGAAGAAGGTTTTGCAGCCGTAAAACATCAATCTTTTGTTGGAACTCAATATTTCGATTACGTACAAAATACCGTGCAACAAGGTATTTCGTCTACTACGGCTATGGCCGAAAGTACGGAAACCGCACAATTCTAATACATACTTTTCAATAAAAAGGACGTACCGCAACTACGTCCTTTTTTCATTTTATTCACTTTTTTATAAGTTAACACATAATCAACTTTAATAATCCGATTAAATAAATTAATAGCTATGAATACATTTTTTTAATTATTCAGCCAAGGAATTAAATTATTGATTAGCGTTCAACTTTTTCTCATATCTCTTGCGAATATATTCGGCAGCTAATGTAACAGCAATTCCACCAACTATTCCATATACCGACCGTTTACCAAAAAATTTTGCCACAGTAACACCAGTTGTAGCCGCTGTTGCTAATAATCCTATTTTGGTATTTTTCTCTCTTCGGTTTTTTATAAATTTATCTAAAACATTCATCGTTAATTGTTTAATTTTATAAAAACTAAACAATTATCAAACCAAATTTACTTTATAAAATCCTCTACTAATTCTTTTGGTCGTCCAACTACTCCACTTTTTTCATCAATTACAATCGGTCTTTGAATTAACTTTGGAAATTCTATCATTGCGTTCAAAACCTCATCTTCAGACAATTCTTTGCCTTTAAAATTAAGTTTCCATTCCTCTTCATTTGTTCTTACAATGTCTATTGGTTTCAAACCTAACTTCGTCAAAATATCTTTTAATTCTTCTTTTGTTAGAGCTTCTTTTAAGTACTCTCTCACTTCAAAATCTTTTCCAGATTCTTCCAAAACTTTCATCGCTTCTCTACTTTTTCCACAGCGTGAATTATGTAAAATCGTATACATTCTCGTTATTTTTTAGTAAATTTAATCAAATTAAAAATTATGAAAAAGCTATTTTTATTAATATGTCTTCCTCTCCTATTTTTTGCGTGCACTACCAATCAAACATCCCAAAATTCTGTTGCAAACAATGATGAAAATTCTCTAAAATTTGAACCTAATGAAGATGGAGATTATGATATTGTAGTTTTTGATCCTCAATACGACATTTACCTTAAAACAGTTGCTTTGCCTAAAGAATATTATTCAAAATCATATTACGAACAAAAAAATCGTCAATATGTAATGATTTGGAATCAACGTCACATGCAACCTTTTGTTTATAACCCTGATTTATACGCGGTTAGTATAGATTTAGATCCTACAATTGATTATGGATTAGAGTTTGAATATAAGTTATTTAACTTTTTCCGATTTATTGAAAGTAAATATCGTGTCAGAATTAGATAATATCGTTTATTTTTGTAGCCTAATTTTAGAAAGATGAACGATTTTTCAACCACTATATACAATCAAATTATAGAAACCATGCCTGATTTGGCAGGACTTCATAAAAAAGATACTGAGTTATTAGAGTTTCATATCGAAAATGAATATAAATCATCCTTTGGAGATTTATATATTCAGACTTCAGAAGATGATAAAATTTGGATTAGATCTACTTTTCCTTTTACAACATACGAAGTGGACTCTGTTGAAGAACTTTTGTATATTATTGAAGGATTATTATTTAACGTATTATTTTGGGTAATCAGTTACGAAGATAACGATTGGGACGATACATTCTTAATTCTAAAAGATCAAGAAATTAAAACAGAACAAGGCTTTACTTATAAAATCCTTTCGTGGAATGGAAAAGATGATAAAGTGATTAATGCTTAAACTCGTACCTATAAAATCTCCTATTTTTATACATTTGCAATTATGTTTAACAACGAATTACTAAAAGACATCCAAAAACGTACGCAGGATTTGCACGAATATTTGGAAATCGAGCAAAAAGAAATCGAAGTTCAGAACGAAGAAGAACATGCAGCTTCACCTGAATTTTGGAATAATCCCAAAGAAGCGGAAGCTTTTATGAAAATTTTGCGTGGAAAAAAGAAATGGATTGAAGAATACCAAACCATTGCAAATGCGGTAAACGATGTAGAAGTTTTAGTAGAATTTAACCGCGAAGGTGAAGTGACAGATGAAGAAGTGACGGAACAGTATAATGTTGTCACAAAACTTTTAGAAGATATCGAATTCAAGAATATGCTTTCAGAAGAAGGAGATAATCTTGGAGCTATCTTACAAATCACTGCTGGAGCTGGTGGTACTGAATCATGCGATTGGGCATCAATGTTAATGCGTATGTATTTGATGTGGGCCGAAAAACATGGGTACAAAGTAAAAGAATTAAACTTCCAATCAGGTGATGTTGCAGGTGTAAAAACAGTGACATTAGAAGTTGATGGTGAGTTTGCATTTGGCTATCTAAAAGGAGAAAATGGTGTACATCGATTGGTACGTATTTCACCTTTTGATAGTAATGCTAAACGCCACACAAGTTTCGTTTCGGTTTATGTTTCACCGATTGTAGATGATTCTATCGAAATTGAAATCAGTCCAGCTGATATCGAGTTACAAACATCTCGTTCTGGTGGAGCTGGAGGTCAAAATGTAAATAAAGTAGAAACTAAAGTTCAATTAACCCATAAACCTACAGGAATTGTAGTTGTTTGCCAAGTTGAGCGTTCACAATTAGCAAACCGTGAACGTGCGATGGAAATGTTAAAATCTGAATTATACAAAATAGAATTAGACAAAAAAATGGCTGCTCGCAACGAAATTGAGGCAAATAAAATGAAAATCGAATGGGGTTCTCAGATTCGCAACTATGTGATGCATCCATATAAATTAGTAAAAGACGTCAGAACAGGAACAGAAACAGGTAACGTGGATGCTGTAATGAATGGAGAAATTGACGAATTCTTAAAATCGTTCCTTATGTTAATGGGACAAAAAGAAACGTCTAAATAATTATATCCTAAATTTCTTTCATGAAAATATTAATCGGAGGTGCTGGAGAAGTTGGTTTTCACTTAGCAAAATTACTTTCCAACGAAATGAATGACATCGTCATCATGGACATGGACAAAGACAAATTGTTGATGATAGAAAACAGTTTGGATGTAATGGCTTATCGAGGCGATATCACTTCTTTCAAAGCTTTACGAGAAGTTGGAATTGATGAAATAGATATTTTTATATCAGTTACTCATCTCCAAAATACAAATCTTACAAGTGCTTCAATCGCAAAAGATTTAGGTGCAAAACGCACTTTAGCTCGAATTTCGAATCCCGAATTTTTGTACAAAGAAAATCAATTTTGGGTGCAAGGTATGGGAATTGATGCGCTTATTAGCCCCGAAAAATTGGCTGCTGACGAGATTTATTCCCTTGTTCAACAATCTGCTTTTAATGCCATGCATCCATTTGCAAATGGTCAATTATTTATGGTTGGAACCGTTTTGGATGCGGATTGTAAAATTTTGGACAAAAAATACAAAGACATGTATTTGACAACAAAAGGTGGTGAAGACAATCTTTTGATGCCAATTGCTATTATTCGAAGCAACGAACGTGGCGAATACAAAACCATTATTCCAGAAGCTGAAACTGAATTTTACATTGATGATCATGTCTATTTTATAGTCAAAAAAGCAGGTATTTTAGAAACTTATAAAATTCTTGGCAAAAAACAAGAATATTACAAAAATGTAATTGTACTGGGAGGTGGAAGTATTGGAGTTAAAGTTTCTAAACTTTTAAAAGATAATAAACACAATGTTAAATTATTGGAAATCAACCGAAACAAAGCATTTGATTTAGCCGACGATTTAAATAATATATTAATTATAAATGGTGATGGTCGAGACGGAGAATTGTTATTAGAAGAAGGAATTTCAGATTCTGATGCATTTATTGCCGTTACTGGAAGTTCTGAAACCAATATTATGTCGTGTTTATTAGCAAAATCTAAAGGTGTTAAAAAAACAATTGCTTTAGTCGAAAATATCGACTATATTCATCTTAGTCAAGAAGTTGGAATCAATGCTTTTATCAATAAAAAACTTTTAACAGCTGATAGCATTTTCCGTTATATTAGACAAGGATCTGTGATGGATGTAACAGGTATTTCGGATTTAGATGCGGAAGTCTTAGAGTTTAGAATTCATGAAAATTCTGAAATTGCAAATAAATCCGTTTCTGATTTCCCTTTTAAAGAAGGTGCTATTATTGCAGGAATTGTTCGTGGAAATGAAGGGTCTATTCCAACTAAAGATTTCATTATCGAACCTAAAGATCATGTGGTTGTTTTTAGCCAAGCGAATTTTATTCCAAAAGTGACCAAATATTTTAAATAATGAAATCGCTTAACATCAAAGTAATCCTGAATCTTTCGGGTGTTTTATTATTATTAAATGCACTTTTCATGTTTATTTCAACATGTGTAAGTGTTTATTTTAATGACAATTTAATCTACCCTTTTTTACTATCGGGAAGTTTAGTGGGATTAGGAGGTACTGCAATGATGTATTTTACACGAGACAGAAGAAAACACATCAATAAACGCGAAGGCTATATTGTGGTTTGCGTGGGATGGCTTTTCTTGATTCTTTCTGGCTGTTTACCTTATGTCACCTCTTTGATATTATTGCCAAACAATCATATTATCAACGAAAATTTTAGTTTTGTCAACATCATTTACGAAACCGTTTCAGGTTACACTGCTACCGGAACTTCGATTTACGATGATGTAGAAAATCTGCCTAAAAGCATTTTATTTTGGCGAAGTACAACCAATTGGATTGGCGGAATGGGAATCATCGTTTTGACAATTGCAATTTTACCATTTCTTGGAATTGGCGGTCGACAGCTCTTTATGGCAGAAGCACCCGGAATTTATACCGATAAAATCCATCCACGAATTACTGAAACTGCTAAAAACCTATGGTTAGTATACTTAGGTTTAACTGCTTTTTTTGCTTTGTTGCTTTATTTTGGAGGAATGAATTTATTTGACGCTGCAAACCATTCGATGAGTGTGATTGCAACAGCGGGTTTTTCGACCAAAAATGAGGGATTAATGTATTGGAATGACAATGTTTTTATACAATATGTTCTAATTGTCATGATGTTTTTGGGCGGAACTAATTTTGCATTAATCTATTTATTAATCAAAGGACAATTTAAAAAAGTATGGAGTAACGAAGAGTTTCGCTGGTGGGTTGGCTTACTTGCAGTCGTAACATTTATAGTTTTCGTTGTATTATTTTTTAATATTTATCCCAATTATTCCATCGAAACCTATTCTTGGTCCAACTTAGAACACTCATTTAGAAGTTCCTTATTCCACGTCGTTTCTATCGCTTCCACAACTGCTTTAGCTATGGAAGATTATACCAGTTGGTTAACCGTAACCACGTTAATCTTTTTCTCTTTATTCTTTATTGGCGGTTCAGCAGGTTCTACTTCAGGTGGAATCACAGTTATTCGACACGTTATTTTATTAAAAAATAGTTGGATAGAATTCAAACGTATTTTACATCCAAACGCAATTATTCCTGTTCGTTACAACAATCGATCACTGAATCAATCCATCGTTTTCCACGTCATGGCATTCTTCGTTATGTTTATGTTTACATGGATTGTCAGCTCTATTTTATTTGCGCTTTTGAATTATGGTATAACTATGAGTTTCCAAGATATCTTAGCTTCATTAACATTAACGGCATCCACTTTAGGAAACGTTGGTCCTGGAATCGGCGAATTTGGACCAGGAACTTCAATGAATTCTTTGTCTGATAGTGCAAAATTATTGTGTTGTTTTTTAATGATTTTAGGACGTTTAGAACTTTATACCATCTTAATTTTATTCACACCTGCATTTTGGAAAAATAATTAAATAATAGCTTCTAACATAACATTTTGAATAATCTTTTCTGTTTGATCAGGAAAATATATATCAATAATTTTACTCGAATCAACCCAACGCTGAAGTTTTTCGATATTCAAATCATAAGAATAATCAACCTCTAATCTTTTCAATGCTACACAATTACACAATTGTTCGTACTGACCTTTTATCGGGATTACAAATAGTTTCTTTTTTAAATAGATACTTTCAGCAGGTAATTCGAAGCCAGCACCGCACAAAATACCTTTACAATTTTCGAGAGCTTTTGTAAAAAGTCGTTCATCAATAGGATAAATTTCAACATTAAATTGCTTAGAAATTTGTCTAATAAAAGGTGAAAACACTTTCCATTTAGAATCTTTAATAAACGATAATTTTTCAATGATTTCTGAAGGATGAAAACTTGGTAAATAAACCAAATAATAATCTTCTACTTTTGGATTGAGCATTCGAATTTTATCTCGGATAATGGGCAAAAAAATAGAATCATTGTATGCTTCGAAATGAAAACCATACTGTTTAGTGGTTGGTGCATAGTATTTCAAAATTGTTTCACCTGTTTTATTCTTCACCTTAGGCGTTTCATCAAATAATAATGACGCTTGATGACTTAAACCTATACAAATTTTCTTTTTCTTACGAGCTGAATGAGCTGTAATTGGCTCAAAATCGTTAATAATCAAATCATATTGCTCTATTGGAAAATGATTCACTTCTTTCCAAAATGATTTAAAGCTATTTTCTTTCAATATTTTTTTATACGAAACTTTTCCGACTTGATTATAAAACAACGATAGCCCCTTATGATGTTTAAATTGATAATTTTCGAGTTGCAATTGCGAATTAGAACCACTCACAAAAACGTCTAAATCTCCGTATTCTTCGAGAATGGGTAATATTTTTTGCGCACGAGCCAAATGTCCATTTCCTGTCCCTTGTAAAGCATATAAAATTCTCATTTACTTCTTATTAAGAATAGAAACAATCAACTCATCTAATGAATAATTAAATTCGATTTCTTCTAAATTTTGCATCAAAATATCGTGATGTTCTTCAAAATAAAATACAGACCAGTTTCCATCTACACACTCTAAAGCCGATAAATTCTCGATCCAATCACCCGAATTCATATAAACACAACTACCTTTTTCTACTATAACGTGACGCATTTGTGGTTGATGAATATGTCCACAAATCACATAATCATATTCGTTTTCTATGGCAAGTTCAGCAGCTGTTTGTTCAAAATCATTGATATGTTTAACTGCTTTTTTAACTGAATTTTTAATTTTTTGTGACAAAGAATAACGTTCACGACCAAAAAACTCTAAACATTTATTGATAAAATAATTGAATTGTATTAATTTATCATATCCCCAACCTCCTAATTTCGCAATCCATTTCGAATGTTGAATCGAAGCATCAAACACATCTCCATGAAAAATCCACGCTACTTTATCACCTTGTTTCAATATAAATTTATCAGTTAACAGAATATTCCCAAAATGCATAGTCGAAAATTTACGTAACAATTCATCGTGATTTCCTGTAATGTAAACAATTGGAATTCCTCTCTCTGAGAGGTTTATCAGGTAACTGATAATTTGAAAGTGAGATTCAGGAAAATAACTTTTCTTAAAATTCCAAATGTCTACGATATCACCATTTAGAATTATTTTTTTTGGGTTGATGGATTGAAGGTAGGCTAATAATTCTTGAGCCTTACAACCAAAAGTTCCTAAATGTACATCAGAAATTACAACAACATCAAGATTACGTTTCATAGATTTTTATTTAAATATCCAAATCAAATATTACTTGAACGTTTTTTTAATCTTATGAAATCTTTATAAATTTGAATTTAAATTGTAAAATTATGAACGAAATAAAATTCAAAACAAATATAAATTGTGACAGTTGTATCAAATCTGTGAAACCTTTTTTAGATGAAGCTGTTGGAGAAAATAACTGGAAGGTCGATACGACTGACGAAAGAAAAGTGTTAACTGTAAATACAACTGAGGACGAAGAAGAAATTGTGGAAGCTGTAACCGATGCAGGTTTTAAAATTCAGAAAATAGAGGAATAAAATAAAAAGGGATTCAGTGAAGTACTGAATCCCTTTTTTTATTAATTAAAGAATATGAATTCTTATTTTTTAACTACTTTTTGAGTAGCTGTTTTCCCATTAGAAGTTGTTTTAACAATGTAAATTCCTTTTGCTAAAGAAGATACATCAACTGTTTGAACTCCTTTCACTTCAAAAGATTTTACTAATTGTCCGTTCATGTTGTAAACTTCTACAACCGATTTTTCTTTTACATTAAAAGAAGCTGTATTTGTCCATAAAGTATTAGAAACTGCTTTCGTTGAAATTAAATCATAAACATTCATATTAACATCCCATAATTGGATATTGTCTATATCAAGAGCATAATCAACTTCTTTACCTATTTTTAAAGAAAAAAAGTCTTTCTCTATATCAGCAATATTTAAATCTGTTTTATCCGTTAAATCTAATGTTACTTTAACCCAATTTCCATTTGTATCAATTAAACCACCATATTGATTATTTGCAGAAGAAACAACTTTTAAATCCGAAGTTAAATCTCCTACATTATACGCATAATAACCCGATCCACTTTTATAAACATTCAATGACAATGATTTTCCAGCTGTCCCTTTCACCCAAAACGTAATTTCTTTAGGTTGTGCAGAAACAGTATTTCCTAATCTTGAAGTAAAAACATAATCATTTTTACTAGTATTTGTAGTAATATTTAAAGAATTAGATCCATCTACCCCTTTACCAACTCCTTGAACAGCATAAGATTGTAAACCATATGAATTTACTCCACTTGTAAACTCAGTCCAATCTTCAAAATCAGCTCCTGGTATAGCGTTAACTTGAGCGTAAGATAAGGTAGATAATGCAGCAACTGCTACCAAAGAATAGAATTTTTTCATATTTATTAATTTTAAATTATTTTAACGCAAAGGTACTTAAAAAAAGTAAATTAATCTCAATCTATAATAAATTAACAATTTAGTAATAATAAAAAAAGCAGCTTTATAGCTGCTTTTTAACTTATATTATTATTTTTCGTTTTAGATATGAATTGCATGTCCATAAGCATCTTCAACAGCTTCCATTATAGCTTCTGCCATTGTAGGGTGAGCATGTACAGATTTCATAATCTCGTGTGCTGTTGTTTCTAATTTACGTGCAACAACTGCTTCTGCAATCATTTCCGTAACACCATCACCAATCATATGACAACCTAACCATTCTCCATATTTCGCATCAAAAACAACTTTTACAAAACCATCAGCAGCACCATTTGCTACAGCTTTTCCATTTGCTGAGAATGGAAATTTACCAACTTTAACTTCGTAACCTGCCTCAATTGCTTTTGCTTCTGTCAAACCAACAGATGCAATTTCTGGTGAACAATATGTACAACCTGGGATATTTCCGTAATCAATAGGTTCTACTTTTTCACCTGCAATATGCTCCACACATAAAATTCCTTGTGCTGATGCTAAGTGTGCTAAATCTGCTCCTTTTACAACATCACCAATTGCGTAGTATCCTTTCACAGAAGTTTCACAAAAATCGTTAATTACAATTTTACCTCTTTCTGTAGCGATCCCTACTTCTTCTAAACCAATACTTTCTGTATTTGGAACAACACCAGCTGCAGATAAAACAACTTCTGCTTCAAGAACTTCTTCTCCTTTTGAGGTTTTAACAGTCGCTTTTACTAAATCGCCAGATGTATCAACACCTGTAACTTCTGCATTGGTTAAAATTTTAATTCCAGATTTTTTCAAAGACAATTGCAATTGTTTTGAAATATCTTCGTCTTCAACAGGAACAATTCTTGGTAAATATTCTACAATTGTTACCTCTGTTCCTAATGTATTGTAGAAATGAGCAAACTCAACGCCAATTGCACCAGAACCTACTACAATCATAGATTTTGGCTGTTTTTCCATTGCTAAAGCACCGCGGTAACCAATAACTTTTTTACCATCTTGTGGCAAAGCAGGTAATTCACGAGAACGTGCTCCAGTTGCAATAATTATATTTTCTGAAGATAATTCACTAACAGATCCATCTGCAGCAGTAACTTTTACTTTTTTACCAGGTAAAACTTTTGCTTCACCTTGAATCACTTCAATTTTGTTCTTTTTCATTAAGAATTGAACTCCTTTACTCATACGATCTGCAACTCCTCTACTACGAGCAACTACATTTCCAAATTCGAATGATATATCTGAAGGCAAGTTAATTCCGAAATCTTCTGCATGGTTCAAGTATTTAAAAACTTGTGCAGATTTTAATAATGCTTTTGTAGGAATACATCCCCAATTAAGGCAAATTCCACCTAATTCCGCTTTTTCTACGATTGCTACTTTTTTACCTAATTGTGCTGCTCTAATTGCTGCTACGTATCCACCAGGACCACTTCCAATAACTATAATGTCGTAACTCATTTTTTCCATAATTTGAATGCTAATTTAAACATTCTGCTTCGAAAAAAAAGGAATTCCAGAAAATAGATCAAAATTTCTTACTTTTGCATGGTGAAAATATTCTTTGAAAATTACGCTGACGACTTACAAGTCGAGACTGAATTACCTTTGGATGGTAGCTTGTCTCAAGCTATCGAGATTTTTCATAACCTACCAGATTATGACGGAAGTTTTATTGGTTTGATTAATCGAGATGGGAATACTGTTCAAATTTCGAAATATGATCGATTTCTATTTTTAGTAGAAATACCTGTCTATCATGAACAGGCTTCATATTCTACATTGTTTACTTATTTTCAAGTAAAGCAATTATTACACGATTTGTACAAAGGATTTGATCCTTACAACATTAAAGGACTAAAATTTGAACAGTATTTAAGTGAAAAAGCAACGAAATAATCGTTGCTTTTTTAGCTTAATCAGATTCATTAATTCGCTAAATCAGAATATTTTTTTCGAGATACATTTATACGAATTAATGCATAGATTAAAGAAATTACGGCTAAGGTATAGGTAACTTGTATTAACAAATCTGCTATATCTACTTTTAACTTTTTTAAATATCCAGCTATGAACACTAAAATAAAGCTAATTACACAAACAAAAATCGGATGTTTAACATAAAAATTTCTCATATTTAACCAAAATTTAACTTTTATAAAAATATATTTTTTAAAAATTTCCAATTATTATCAAATAAATATTTTTAAACATTTGTTTTCGCTTGTGAACTTATTCAATGACTTATATACTGCTGAAGAGAATTTATTGCCACAAGATGGTACAGTAAATTATTTTGGTCAAATTATGACTGATGAACAAGCGGATCTTTATTACAACAAATTACTTCATGAAATTGAATGGAAAAATGACCAAGCAATTATTTACGGAAAACTGATTGAAACAAAACGTAAAATAGCATGGTATGGTGACTTTCCTTTTACTTACACCTATTCTAAAATCACTAAAATTGCATTACCTTGGATTACTACTTTACTCGAGTTAAAGAAATTGGTTGAACATAAAACTGGTGAAACTTATAATTCGTGTTTAGTCAATTTGTATCACGATGGATCTGAGGGAATGGCTTGGCACAGTGATGACGAAAAACAATTGAAACAGTATGCCGCTATTGCGTCTTTAAGTTTTGGTGCAGAAAGAAAATTTGCTTTCAAACATAAAGCAACCAAAAAAGTAATTGCTCTACAGCTTGTAAGTGGAAGTTTATTAATTATGAAAGATGAAACGCAAGATTATTGGTTACATCGCTTACCGCCTACAAAAAAAGTACATACTCCTCGAATTAATTTAACGTTTAGAACGATTGATTAATCGCAATAATTAGTTCAGTTTCGCTATTTTAGAATGATAAAACACTACACTTAGTTGATTAAATTTATTTAAAAACGAATCATTAAAATTGTTCAAACTTATAGATTCTAAATCAATTTTAGTTTTTAGCGTAGGTAGAGTGATTACTTTACTTGAAACAGAGTCTACACTATTCCATTTTGCTACAAGTTCTTTTGTCGAAACCAAGAAAAATGTTTCACCATTTTCTTTTGTCAAATCAGCACAAACAACCGTACGCTTTATTGCTGCCAATTCTATTCTTCTTGACTGACGATTATAACGGAAATAAGACACAAAAGTCGCATTCCCAATCGTATTTGTCATTTTAAACCCTTTTTTTGTTTCTTCAATTCTCGCATTTGGGTCCAATTCAACAAACGTTAAACTGCATTGTTTCTCATAATCAGAACTAGATAAAATAAATTCTATTCGTTTCGTTTCGAAATTAATGGATACTTTATCAAACTTTCCATCACCGTCAAAATCTTTCACAACAAAGCCTTTTGCAAAAATCATCAGATTCGTGCTAAAAAACAATGCTATAAAAAATAATAACCTCATCAAACTAAACCGTTTTATTTTACCTAAAGATACCACAAAAAAAGCTCCAAAAAGGAGCTTTAACTATTTTATAACAGGATTTATATCAAGTATATTTTCTGTTCGATATTTTTCAATAAAATCATCTGTAAAATTCTCGCTTCCTAACAATTTATTTTCTTGTAAAATCTTCTTGATATCAAGTTTTTTATACGCTTGTAACATGGGTTCTGAAATAGATTTATACGTAAAATGCCAAGGTTCATACTTAAAACCTTTTCGTGATGCTTCATTTGTATAGACCAAATAAAAACCATATTTAGAAGCATTTTCATCCAACCAAAGTTTAAATTTTCGCATTGATCCTCCTTCGTTAAAATGCTTTTCATTCAATGGATCAGCGGGAATTCCACGTGTTCCATCAATTATATCCAAATCAGTTCCCCAATGGTGACGAGATGTACCAGGAATAGTTGAATACTCGATGATTTTTTCGATATTTTGTTTTGCTCCAATTTTTTTGGCTTGATTGGCTCGATATTTTCGTTCCCAAATGCCATTTTGGTACGTATAATTTCTGTAACTCGAAATCACGTGTATTTTAAAGCCAGCTTTCAAGGCATCAGCCTTCATCAATTCAAACTGCTCTGCAACTTCTGGCAACAGTTTATATCCTTTTCCAACCATCGTTGGATTCCCTTTTCCAATTAAATCAGCTGTTGTAAAAGTTGGAGTTATCGTATCATTTTCTATGGAATTTTGTTCGTTGTTTCCAAACGCACAGCCTACATTCAACAAGAATACAAGTAAAATTAAATAAGAGAATTTTAAAATATTAAATTGAGACATTATGATCGGTATTGGTTTTTGGTTTATTTTTATCAAAATTATAAAATAAAAGTGGAGATTATTATAATAATTGTATTGATTTTATTGAACGGAATTTTTTCAATGTCAGAAATGGCTCTTGTTTCATCAAGAAAATTTAAGTTAGAAAATCAAATGAAGAAAGGAAGTTCTGGTGCAAAAACTGCTTTGGAATTGGCTGAAAATCCAAACAAATTTCTTTCGACTGTACAAATCGGAATTACCTTAATCGGTATATTATTAGGGGTTTTTTCTGGTGACAAATTAACGGCAGATTTAACGAGTTTTCTAACGAATATTACCTTTCTTGCACCCTATGCCAAAACTCTTTCTCCAATTATTATGGTGGTAATTATTACCTATTTTTCGATTGTCTTTGGCGAATTATTACCAAAACGATTGGGAATGAAGTTTCCCGAAACCGTTTCAACCATCGTTTCTAAACCAATGAAATGGTTATCTGCTATCACCTCACCTTTTGTTTGGTTACTTACGGCTACAAATGATTTTTTCTTGAAACTCTTCGGTATTAAAGATGATGGTAGTGAAGTGGTGACAGAAGAAGAAATTAAAAGCATTATCAAAGAAAGTACAGAAGGTGGTGAAATACAGGAAAAAGAACACGAAATCTTAGAACGTGTATTCGAATTGGGAGATCGACGCGTGAACACATTGGCTACACATCGTTCGGAAATTGCCTCATTGGACATTTCAGACGATTACGAAAAAGCACGTGCTAAAGTCAAGAAAAACAAATATTCTGCTTATCCTGTTACCAAGAATAATAACTTAGACGAAATCGTTGGTATCTTAAAATTAAAGGATATGTTTGGCGTAAGTAAAGAAGATTTTACCCTAAAAAAATACATACACAAGCCTATATTTGTCAACGAAAATTCGTTTAGTTATCCTTTATTGGAAATGTTACAGAACTCGCAAGCACATTTTGCAATTATTTTAGATGAATATGGTACGACTGCAGGAATAGTTACTATAAATGATATTTTAGATGAGTTGGTTGGAGATACGCCAGAAAGCCAAAACGAAGATTATGAAATCGTAGAGCGCGAAGATGGCACATGGCTAATTGATGGACAATTTTCGATTTATGAATTCGAAAAATTCTTTGAAATTGATATAGACGAAGAAATTGAAAACCGCTATGTAACTGTTGCCGGAATCTTTTTAGATAAATACGAAACCATTCCAAATGTAGGAGATAAAGTAGAAGTAGATGATTTAACACTCGAGATTGTAGACAAAGATGGCAACCGAATTGATAAAATATTAGCCTATCGAAAATGTGAAACGTATCAATAATAGAATTTACAACTTGCATAAAACAAAATATCTCAACCTATGGATTGAGATATTTTTAGAACTATAAAATTACCTATTAGTTTACAAATCAGATGGTTTTGGAATATTTAAAAATCCACCTGATATGATAGCTCCAGTTTGTGCAGTTCCTACTTTAACCATAGAGTTGTTAATAACCAATATATCAAAACCCCATTCGTAGGTAGTTTTCGAAACAGGTGCTGCGTCTTTATAATCTGCATAAATTCTCCATGTTCCATCTTTTTGGAAAGTATGTACATCTTTATCAGCAACTGTTAATTTACCAAGTTCTGTTTTAGCAGATCCAGCATCATTAAAAGCACTTGAAACAGTATTAATTGATTGATTGTTTAAACTAACTCCCCCCATTGCTTTACTTGAACTTTGTGCATCATTTAATAATCTAAATTGTGCTGAAGTTACAATAACTGTATAATCCGTAGTAGAAATATTAAGATTAAGATCACTAATCCAGTCCGAATCTTTTAAGCTAATAGTATATTTATAAGTAGTAAAAGGTTTAACTGTACCATTAAAGGCTTCTAAAGTTTTTGTAGTCTGATTCCAATACACAGGTTTAGATGTCGCTGAAGCATTTTCCATAATTGCAATACGTGCATTACCTTGTACATCCAATTTTGCAGTAGGCGTAACTGTTCCAATCCCTAAAAAAAACAAAAAAAGCGACCAACTTGGTCGCTTTTCAAACTATTTATTCATCAGAATTGCTACTCCACTTTCGTAATCTTAAACAATCTGCCATTCATCTCGAACGTATCATTTTCGGATTTACCAACTAATATTTTAGCCAAAGGTGTATGGGTTGACAACACAAATATCTTTTTATTCTCAAAAACAATTTCGCCAAAACTAACCGAAATACAAAAATTACCCATTGTTGTTTCTACATAACTGCCTCGAGAAATGGTTGTATTCTCAATCACTTTTAAAGTAGAAAAAACCTCTTGTTGAATCAAGACTTCATTCAACTGATTCTGAATACGTGTAATTTCTTGTTGCATCATTTCGCGCGATGTTTCGTATTTATCGCCCATACTACTTTTGGTATCGTTGTTCGATATGCGCAAATCCTCAATCAAACCATTCAGATAGTTTATTTTTTCCTCAATCTGCTGTGCTATAAATTCGTATAATGCTGTCTTCATTCTATTTTATTAAATGGTTTGTGGCGTATTTTTAAACTTTAACATATATATTGTTCCCAAAAAACAAATCGCTGCCGAAACATAAATCACCATCGGAATACGGGCAATATAATCCTGAAAATACCATCCTGCACACAATGCTCCAAACCCTATCCCCGCTTCCATCGCAATGTACATAGTTGCCATTGCCTTGCCACGTTCTTCGGGTTTACTAAAATCTATCGTCCATGCATTAAGCGCTGGAGAAAGAATTCCGGTCGAAATTCCATACATCAATCCACCCAAAATTAAACCTATTTTAGCATCTACTGAAGCCAAAATAACCAATGCCATAATGAGCAATACTAAACCTAATTTTATAACCAAAACACGTCCTTTTTGGTCTGATATCTTTCCTGCAAAGAAACGTACTAACATCGAAGAAATGGTAAAAACAATAAAGAAAACACCTTTATTTTGAAAACCTAAATGTTCGGTCCAATCTGGAATTAATGTTAATATAGAGCCATAAGCAATATAAGATAAAAATGTAATCAATGCTGCTGGAAGTGCCTCTTTTGCTACAACTTCATATCGTGAAATTTTCAATAATCCAAACGAAAATTTTTGTTTATTTTGCAACGTTTCTTTCATGTTGAATAAAATCAATATCGATAATAATGCAAAAAAAGAAGAAGTAAAAAACATAACATTAATCGAAGAATATAATGTAATCGTACTTCCTAAAGCTGGTCCAATTGCCATTCCGATACTGAAACAAATCCCATGCAATCCCAAAGCTTCGCCCCAACGTTCGCGCGGAATAATATCTGCAATATAGGCTGCTGTTGCAGTGGGTTTAAAACCTGTCGAAAAACCATGCACCAATCGCAAGAACAAAAAGCCCGAAACAGTTGTCAAAATAGGATATAATATTCCACACAAAAAACAGACAAACGAACCGACTGCCATAATGGGAACACGACCAACTTTGTCGGTTAATTTCCCACTAAAAGGTCTCGAAATTCCTGCGGTTAAAGTAAACAAAGCAATAATAAACCCCTTGTATTCTGCTCCTCCCAAACTACTCAAATAAGCAGGGAGCTCTGGAATCATCATATTAAAACTCGCCGCAAATAGCAACGAACTCAAACACATTAAGATAAACTGAAGATTATAAACGGGATCTGAATTTAGTTTTTTCTTGATCGCAGAAAGCATAACGGATATTTTTGCAAAGGTAATTTATCTCAATGGAAACCTCCTCGTTTATAGTAAAAGGAAATGAAGAAAAATACAAATATACTCTACAACTAAAGCTAGTATTTATGAGCTCTATTTAGTTATGAATAATATTCTAACACACTTCATTTATATGACAAATTAGTTGATTAAGATCAACCTTAGCTTCTTTCATAACGGGTAGTAAGGGCCAAATATGCGGCATCTCTTTTCCTATTATTATTTCGTGAGCTACTTTTTCTTTGTTCAATTCTGATAAAAAAATAAGTTGATCTGGATAAGTTATATCATTTTCAGCTATGTATAAATATGTTTTTGGGAAAAGTCTAAAAGCTCCATTTATTGGCGAAATTCTAACATCATTCAAATTATCCGAACACATACTTTTAGCACTCAAAACTCCTACTTTAGATAACATGATATCTTTTTTATCAACCTCATTTATTTTTTTATTTTTTAGCGTAGCATCCAAAACAGGCGAAATAAGAATCAATTTAGAAGGAAGCTTTCTATCGTTTACAACTAACCTTTGTGTAAGCGATAATACTAAAGTGGC
The DNA here is from genome assembly GCF_020281205.1 of Empedobacter stercoris. GTDB lineage: Bacteria > Bacteroidota > Bacteroidia > Flavobacteriales > Weeksellaceae > Empedobacter > Empedobacter stercoris. The sequence goes on along the minus strand of NZ_JACXZC010000004.1, from coordinate 13,268 downwards.
ACCTACCGAATCACCCATTAATATAATATTCATGCTTTTATAGCTAATTAATGCTTTTTGGTAAATTTTATCAATATTTATGGATATTTCATCTATTTTATTTTCAGGTGCTTTTGGATATATACACATCCAAATATTAACATTTGTTTTTTTAGAGATTGATTCTATCGTGTCCCAATGATGTTGCATAGGTCCTGACACAAATGCACCTCCATGAAGATAAATCAACAACTTATCCGTTTTATTTCTTTTTTCTATTTGAGTGACTTTTGTATCTAATACCGAAAAAGTTGAAATTTTATCCGTCTTATAAAATCTACTATTAGGTGAATAAACGTCATTTTTTCTTAATCTCAAATAATCAATAGGAGATACTGAAAAGGTATTCTTAATTCCTTTTAATTTAATTACAAGTATCGTCAAATAATAGGTAAAACTTTTATTCATAACATATTTTTAGAAAAATCTATAAGAATGTAGTATAAGACACTTAATTTCAATATATTCATATCACACAACTAATTTAACAGAAAAGATTATACAATAAGTTTTTACAAAATTTATTGTATAATTTATGATAATTAAACACTATTATAATAATTTACACCCAACCACATCTCTTACAAAAAAAGCTCCTAATTAAGAGCTTTTTGTTTAAAGAATTGCATTGGATAATAATACTTATTCCCGACTTTAAAATAAGGAATTTTGTTCATTTTCCTCATACGATACAATGTTATATCACTCACGTTAAGTAAACGTTTTAGATCTGCGTTATCATAGAATTTTTGATTTTCTCTTAACAATAGAAGAGTTCTTTGTAATTCCAGTAGTAGAAGTTTCATTTCCTTAAATGCCTCTCCATTTTTTTGTAAAAATAGGTGATCATCCATCTAATATTAAAATTAATATAAAGTACCAACTTACAACATAATCACCTAAATTCCAAATGTTTAATACAAAAAATTATATCTACATCGAGAGATAAAAAAATCAAGAGAACATAATAAACAAGAATTCATCTGTTCGAGTAACATTCGATTTAGTGTAAAAATAAAATTGTATCGAAAATAAATTTTTATGTCAAAAACCTTTTTCACGATACAATTTTCTTACACAACTTCGCTCAAAATAACGTTTCTTATTGCTATTCTCAGCCTGTCAAAAAATCTAAACAGCACGTATTCTACCGTATGTTCTCCAAGATAAATACTTGTACTCGACATTCCCTTTAGCTGATTGTTTAGGAACGTCCAAAAATTAACCTTTTTACCATTAAAATTTGTAGGTAATTGAATATTAGCACTCGAACCTCCACGAGATTCTATACTATGATAAACTTCAAATATATCCAGTTCTTCACAGTAACAAACAACATTTACGATATCCGTACCTTTTGCATTTCCTTGCCCCGAATTATCTTCCCATTGCAATTCAAAACTATCAACAGCAGAAGGCACTAAAGTAGGTCGCAAAAAACCAACCAGATCGCCCTTTGATACCAATATGCGCTCCATTACGATAACAGCTAAGTCATCTACCACGTCCAAGGCATTGCTTATGGTATAAGACACCGCCAAGTTATAGCGAGAATGTACACCAGTTTTGTTCCCAAAATATTCGTTAAGAAGAATACGAATTGGCTGCAAAAATTTGACAGCTTTCTTAAACTTTTATCGTTGCAACAATTGCAAATCAGTAGGTGCTTTATTATTTGACTTTGGAAAACTACGGATAATATCCTTTCCACGCCAGTTTGCACCTACTACGGTTCCTACTTTTCCAGAGAAACCACCTAAAATTTCTTTTTTAATTTCGGCCATAATATTACATTTTTAAAATTAATAATCTTAAAGTTAACATTAGATTAGATAGGATTTACAAAAACACATTTTGATGTCCGAATTTGTCCTGTTTTGTCCACATTTGTCCATCGACTTTTTATACAATAACCATTTTGAGCAATTTCTAATTCCTTGCAAACCCTTTTTTCATCACATATAGAGAGGAAATGTATTTTTGGTCGATTTTGGTTTTGTTCGACTTTCGTTCGAGGATGCTTCGAGGATTGTTCGACAAACCATAGGAAAAAAGCACCTTTTCCCGAACAATTGTCGAAGAAAAATTGTAGGATTGTAGTTTTGAGGTAGAAGAAAGTATATTGGTTTTTTGATGTATTTGAATATCTTGCATTAAAATAACTTATAATTCACTATAATATATACATGCTTTATATTATGAAACACACAAATATTGAGACAGAACTTATCTTTTTAGAATTATTAAATTCCGATAAAGAATTAGATATTATTTTAAATCATCCTACAGAATTCCCAAGTGAGTTAATTGAAAAGTTATCTATTTTAATTGCAATTAAATATTGGAATAAAGATATAGACTATTACGATGCTAACGAAATGATTTGTAAAATTTATGGATATTGGATTACAAATGAATTATTTTTTAATAACTATGCTTTTCCTGATATTTCTTGGGATTGTTATAATGCATTTGATGCTGGTGAATATCACCATAAAGAAGATAATGAAATGGTTGATCCTATTGATAAATATACAAATTCTGAAATTGAAACACTTTTAAAAAAGATACAAATCATTAAATAAACTACTTATTAAATCATTTACTCATCATTTCATTTTTAAATGATGCTACTTTTAATTTTAAATACGTAATATGAAATATAAAAAGCTCCTTCACAGGAGCTTTTTGGTTTATGCGACATTATTAATGTATTCTTTTTCGAGGATACCGTCTACTATTTTTTCGACTTTGTCGATGTTGTGTTTTAATAATTCGTTGTCTTCTATTTGTTGTATTTCATGAAACTGTACATGTTTATTAAACTCTTGCAGTTTAGCATAATATCGTTTTAGTTCTGCTTTATTAAAAAGGTTACCTTCTTTTACATAAATGACATGTATTTTCGATTTGATGTATTGAGAAACTTCCAAAATATCTCCTCTGTTACGTGAAATATCTATCGAATAGAAAATAGATTTTAGGTACTCACTTTTTGCAGTGGGTTCTTTTTCTAACCAATCTGTTGTCTTAGGACTTGCTGCAATCGGAATGATGTTCAACACCTTATTTGGAAACAGACACGCCATTTCCCATGCTATTCCTCCACCTAAATCTGCACCAATAATGGCAAAAATTTCCTGTACTTCCAATTCAAATAACGTTAACCAAAACAACACTGCCACATCTCGTGCTGTAATGTGATCGCGCGGAATATAGTCGTATTTAATGGTTTCGGAAATGCCATTTCCAGGAATATCAATACTAATTACCGTATATTCATTCAAATCAATTGCTTTGTTTTTTCCCATTACACCATCCCAATGATAGGTACAATCTGAATCTCCGTGCAAGGAATGGTTAATCAAAATAATAGGAGCTGTACCTAATGGTAGTCCAAATAATTGAAATGTTACCGAAACATTGTTTAAGATTGTGTTGTCCTCTAAGGGCCAAACTGGAAGTGTTAATTGTTGTAAACTTTGCATTGTTATTTAATTTTATAGGGGTAATTGTTGTTTTAGTTTAATTTTAAAAAAAATCCCCATCGAAGTTCGACAGGGAATTATAAAGTATAGTAAAAAATAAAATCTTTCTTTTTAGCATACATGATATTCCCACGTTTGGATAGTCCAAACCTGTTTGCAAATCGACATATGTAAAGGTGTTAATTTCATTTTTTAAATACTTTATTACCCAAATTTATAAAACATTTTTCGGTAAACAGTTAATTTTATGTGAAACTTTTGTAAAATTTTCTATATAAAGTTAGTTATATACTTCTATTGCTTGAAAAAAAAACGTCATTTTTGATCTCATTTCAAAATCGCATTAAAAAAAGAAATGTAGATAGAGAATAGAATTTTAAGTGCTAAATCTTTATAGTTTGACTCTACTATTGGCGATTTTAAAATAAGGTGCTTTCTATTAAAAGCTGTTTGGACTATTCTAAACGCTTAGAAGGACAAAATTATCAGAGAAGAAAACTTAAGTAACATAAGAGTTTAACGTTAATTTGCTTTTGACAAATCTCTATATTTGTTGAAAGTATATTTTTTATGACACCAGAAAAAAGAAAGTTAATAGAAGCAAGTTTTAATCGTTCGGAAACATTAAAATTCTATAACGCTTTATTGATTGAATGTGAAACTGATTATGTTTCTATCAAGATACCGAAACAAGAGATGATGACGCGTAAACATGGGATGTTTAATGGTGCAATGATTGCTTCTTTGGTTGATGTTTCTTCTGGGTATGCAGCTGTTTCGCATTATGAGGATGATTGTTATGTGGTAACCGTAGAACTAAAGGTAAATTATTTGAGACCAGCATTGGGCGATTATTTATTGTCGAAAGCGTATGTGATAAAAGGTGGAAAAAAGATAAGTACCATACGAACAGAGGTATATGTTGTAAACGAAGAAACTGGGAAAGAAACACATGCAGCTACATCTTTGGTCACGATGATGAGAATAAAATAGTCGTTTAGTGAATGATTTAAAATTCAACAAAGCCATTTTTAAATACAATAAATTAAATATATCTAATCAAGACATTTTATAAAAAATAAACATCGAATTAGAAAAATGTTTTTTAATTCCAATTGTAAATTTGCACTCTAATTTTCACGAAAATGACCAATTTTATTTTAATTGCAGTTTGTATAATCGCTGGAATGGTTTTTAAAGCCACCAAATCTATTCATCCCGATGCACATAAAGGGATTAACACATGGATATTATATTTGGCTTTACCGGCGGTTTCGTTTAAATATTTGCCGAAGGTAGAATGGTCGCAAGAAATGCTTTTCCCTATTCTTTCTACAGTTGTAATTGCGGTAGGAAGTTTGTTTTATATGAAGTTCTACAGCAAAGCAAAAGGGTATTCTGAACGTTCGCAACGTTCGTTAGAGTTGGCGAGTGGTTATAGCAATACTTCATTCATCGGTTTTCCATTGATTTCGGCATTTTATGGTGAACAATATTTGAGTATTGCGATTATTTGCGATCAAACGATGTTTTTGTGTTTGTCTACAATCGGAATTGTATCAGCCTTAAAAGGTGGTAGTAACGGTTCTGGAACAATTAGTTCTTCCTTTATTTTGAAACGATTGTTTACCTTCCCTCCTTTTTTGGGTTGTATCAGTGCATTGATTTTGTCACAATTTGTCGACTTATCTCCAACCGAACCTTTCTTTGATAAATTGGCTGCAACAGTTGGTCCTTTAGCTTTATTTTCGGTTGGATTACAATTAAAATTTAATGGTTGGAGAAAGTTATGGTCTCAAATCTCGATGTCGATGGTCTACAAACTGATGATTGCACCTGCCGTTGTGATGCTTTTAGCCCTTGTAATTGGTATAAAAGGTGATGTAGCAAAAATCTCTATTTTCGAGGCTGCAATGCCAACTTTAGTAACCTCGAGTATCATTGCAGAGCAGTTTAAACTCAACACTAAATTAACCAATTTGATTATTGGAATTAGTATTATTGTTGGGTTCTTTACCGCTGCTTTTTGGTATGAGATGATAGAATTGTTTATTGTGTAATGATAATATCTTGATTAATTTTCAACAGATCTGAAATAAGTTCATTATTATTTTCTGGTGCCAAATATATTTCATCATACATATTGTATTTTATAATAATACCTTTTGTTGATAAAGCAGGTTTTATTCCACTCCACATCGTTTTACCATTTTTAATTTCTTTAATACTTAAAATTTCAATTTTTCCTTTTAGAAATCCAGAACAGTAAAACAACTCTTTATTCTCTATTCTATATGATGTGTTAAAATAAATCCAAAATATAAAAATTAAAGGGAGGAATAAAGGGATTAAAATAAGTGGCTCTTCCATAAAGATTGTAGAGTTTATCAAAAAGATAATTATTGGAAATAAAACTGACCCTACTAATAAATAATTAATAAATCCTTTTCTATTTGCTTTATAAACTTTCATTAAATAATTCTTTAATTTACATTACACTTATTTTGTATTCTATTTCAAAAGCTCTTTCAAAAACAACAAAGTGTGTTGCCACGCTCTGATTGCCATTTGTTTATTATAATCTGGTGATTCTGGGTTTGTAAAGGTATGTTTGGAATTGGCATAGGTAATCATTTGCCAATCTGTATTTCCTGCATTCATTTCGATTATCAAATTCGATATATCTTCTTGTTTTACCGATTCGTCTTCTGCTGGATGCTCTATTAAAATTTTTGTTTTTAATGGTAGATTTTCTCGAACTGTATCTTTTGCCAATCCTCCATGAATAGAAACTACACCAAGCACCGGTAACTGAGCACGCGCTGCTTCTAAAGCACCTGTACCACCAAAACAATAACCAATTACTGCAATTTTGTTTGGATCGGCACCCGCTTCAATTAACTGTTGTAAAGCTAATTCAATTCGTTTTTGATACGCGCTATAATCTGTCTTATATTTCCCTGCAATTTTAGCTGCCTCTGCATTGTTAGTTGGATAATTACCTTCGCCATAAATGTCTGCAATAAATGCTATATATCCCTCTTTTGACAAGTCTAATGCAGCTTGTTTTGCTTCATTATCTGCACCTTTCCAAGCAGGAAGAATCAAAACTCCTGGCAATTTATTCGTCTCATTTTCCGTGACTAAACCATTTAGTTTTTGCATACCATCTTTGTAAACAACTTGTTTTAGGTTTTGTGCATTTGCTGTGTTCATCAGTAATACGATTAAAAATAAATATTGAATAATAGTCTTCATCTTCTAAAAATATTAGAACATTAAGTTAAAAAGAACTAATTTTATAAACGATACGAATTGAATATTTAACACAATTATTATGGAACTAATTACATTAAAAACATTTGAAACTCCGATTGAAGCGCATATTTTACGTTCGAAATTGGAAAGTGAAAATATAGATGCATTTGTTTTTGATGAACATTCGGTTGGAATAAATCAGTTCTTGTCTAATGCAATAGGTGGCGTAAAAGTGAAGATAAAAGAAGAAGACACTGCCCGTGCTATGAAGGTTTTGGATGAGATTAACGCAACTGATTATACGAATGATTTAGATGAAATTATCGTCTGTCCGAAATGTGGTAGCAAAGCGTATTATAGTTATTTCAAATCAATGAAAGGAAGAAAAGGTTTGCTTTCGTTATTATCTTCTATCCTCTTTTGGGCGTACCCTATTTACTACAAAAATGTTTTTAAATGTAAAAAGTGTGGAGAAGAATTTGATGGATTACAGTAAAAAAAGAACGACAAAAATTGCCGTTCTTTTAGAACAAAAAATATATGAATTTTATCGATTAGATAGTCCAGCGCAATAAGCTTGCTCCCCAAGAGAAACCTGCTCCAAATGCTGTCAACATCAATAAATCTCCTTTCTTTAATTTTGATGTATTTTCCCAAATACATAACGGTATAGTGGCTGCGATTGTGTTTCCGTAGTTTTCTATATTGATTAACGTTTTACCCTCTTCAATATTAATTTCGTTTCCTACAGCGTCAATAATTCGTTTATTCGCTTGATGCGGAACTAACCAATTCACATCTTCTACCGAAAAATCATTTCGTTTTAACACATTTATACAGGTATCGCTCATTGATTGAATGGCATTTTTGAAAACAATTTTACCATCTTGTCTGATATAACGCTTCTCATCTACCAATAACTGCGAACTTGCAGGATATAAAGATCCTCCTCCTTCGATGTTTAAGAATTCTTTTCCAGTTCCGTTGCTTAACAACAAGGCATCTAAAATTCCTTCTTCGTTTGTTGGTTCAAGCCAAACAACACCCGCACCGTCACCAAATAAGATATTCGTCGAACGATCTTTGATGTCTACATACGCACTAATTTTGTCTGCACCAATCACCAAGACATTCTTGTAACGATTGCTTTCAATCAACGAAGCACCCATATCGAGCGCATATAAAAATCCAGAACAAGCTGCATTCATGTCAAATGCCCATACATTCTCTATTGCTAATTTTTCGCAAACGATATTTGCCGTTGCAGGCATCAGCATATCAGGTGTAGAAGTAGCGACAATTAATGCATCAACATCTTTGATGTCTTTTTGGTAAGTTTCAAGTAAGTTATGAATCGCACGAACTGCCATATCAGAAGTTGCTAAACCTTCCTCTAAAATTCGTCGTTCTTTAATTCCTGTTCTTTTTACAATCCATTCATCAGAAGTATCTGTAATTTTTTCTAAATCAGAATTAGTTCGTTTATTTTCTGGCACATAACCTCCAATTGCTGAAATATGTGCAAATATTTTTTTTGTAAAATCTACCTTCATAAAATTCTTTTCAATCAAACTTTAAGAAAATAACGTCTACAAAAAGACGCATCATTCAAAATTTGAGCAACAAAGGTCTATCCAATTTACGAAATCAGTTAGCACAATAAACGTAATAATATGTCAAAAAGACGTTTTAAGAAGATTTTAAAATTGTATTGATTTACGTCAATAATTAGGTTGAAGCTATAAAAGTTGTAGGAGAAATGCCTGCATAATTTTTGAAAAATTTACTAAAAACCGAAGTGTCAATAAAGTTCAATTCAGTTACAACATCAGAAACACTATGTTTTGGGTTTTTCAATAAAACTTTAGCTTCCAATATAATAGCTTCTGCAATAATTTGTTTTGGGGATTTATTAAAGACTTCGACAATAATTTTAGTCAAATGCTTTCGGCTGATAAACATTTCATCTGCATAAAACTGTACATTGCGTTGACGTCGAAAATGCGTCGAAACCAGATACAAAAACTGTTTTGCTAACTCTTCTTTTCTGACTTCTTTCGTTGCGCTTTTAGCTGTTACTGCTTGGTTATAATAATTTCCCATTTCATACATTAGGACAGAAAAATGATGTAAAACCAAATCTTTTGCGAAGATATTATCGTTTTTTATCGTGTATTTACTGATTTTATTCAAATTATAACGCATATCACGTACAATTTTTTTATCTAATGAAATTATTTTAGGATACTTAGACGACAAAAATTCAACCAGATTATGTGATTTCACATGGAATCCAGCTTCTATAATCAAATCCGAATCAATAAAGATCGCTTGTACTGCAAAATCAGCCGAATGTTCTATAATTTCGAATAACTGACCTGGTAAAACTACAATAATATCATCACGTTTAATCAACGTTGGTTCTAAATTAACCGTGATTTCGCATGTTCCTGCTGTAATTAAAATCAACCCAAGTGACGTAAATTTATAGGGTTTACGTTTTACAAAATAATAGTTATTTTCTGGACCTACATCAAATATTGCTAACCGACGATCAGTTGCCTCTTCTTTGTAAGTTCTTAATATATTATCAATTGAATAAAGTTGAATATAGTCACTCATTTTTGAATTGTCATTTTTACAACTACAATGTTAAAAGATTTTTTTGACAAGTAAAAACTTAAAAGCGTCTTTTTAACAAAACATTACGTCATTTTGATGAAATTAATAGCCTTTATCCAACGATACTTCGTTTTCTAACGTTTCCATATTTTTCAGTTTCTTATAGTTAGTAGCTACTTGTTGTAAAGCTGTCGTTGCATTAGTAACACTCGCAATATGAGGCGTTATGTATATATTTTTATTCGACCAAAACGGGTGATTTTCTGGTAATGGTTCTTCTCTGAATACATCTAAATAGGCTTCTTTTATCTGCTTTTCATCAATAGCAATTAATAAATCCTTTTCGACCAAATGAGCGCCTCGACCAACATTGATTAAAACGGTTTGTTTAGAACATTGATTAAAAAACTTATAATTTAAAATACTTTCTGTCTCAGTTGTCAACGGTAAAATATTTACTATAAAATCTGTATTCGCAATAGCAGAATTCAAACCTTCTTTACCTACAAAAGTCTCTACTCCATTTATATTCTTCTGAGAATTTGACCAACCTTTTACGCGAAAACCTAAGGCAACAAAACGTTCTGCAACCAGTTTTCCTATCTCACCTAATCCCAATATGGTAATAGTCGTTTCATGAATACTTGTATAATTTTTTGGAATCCATTTCTGTTGAAGCTGATTTTTATGATACGTCAATAGATTTTTCATTGATGTCATTATACACGCCAACACATGCTCAAACATCTCTTGTTTCAAAGCTGAATCCACGATGCGCGTTACCTTTACAGAATCAGGAATTTCTGTATGCAATAAATGATCAATACCAGCTCCCACAGATTGAACAACTTTCAAATTTGGAAACTCTTTTATATAATCCTTGTGCGGTTTCCAAGTCGCTATAAATTCTACATCTTCAGGGTTTGAAATAATTGGGTAAACTTCGACTTTTGTTTCTGGCAATAATTTCTGCAAATTTCTTTGCCATTCCTCTGTTGGTTTTTGATTAAATAATAAGGCTACACTCATAATTGATTACTTTTAAAACAAATTTACTCTTCTCGAAATTAATCTCCCATTAAATTTGACGATTTGTCAGATTCTTTACATTTGGATTAGATTTTGAAAGAGCTAAAACAATTATATTTTAAACTAAAAATACACTATAAATGACGAATCCGCTATTAGAAAAATTTGAAACACCTTTTGAAAGTGCTCCTTTTTCTAAAATCAAAAATGATGATTACAAACCTGCATTTATTCAGGCAATTGATGAAGCAAAAGCAGAAATTGATGCCATTACTTCAAATCCAGAAGCTCCTACTTTCGAAAATACAATTGAGGCAATGGAACTTTCGGGCGAAAAGTTAGGTCGAATTTCTTCAATCTTTTTCAATTTAAATTCAGCAGAAACAAATGATGAAATTCAACAAATTGCGCAAGAAGTTTCGCCATTATTATCTGAATTTGGGAATGATGTACGCTTGAATCAAGATTTATTTGAACGAATTAAAGTTGTTTATAATCAAAAAGATTCGCTAAAACTAACAGAAGAGCAAGCTTATTTATTGGAGAAAAAATACAAAGGTTTTTCGAGAAATGGAGCAAACCTGAACGAAGAAGATAAAAATAAACTTCGCGAAATTGATAAACAATTAGCCATGCTTTCGTTACAATTTGGGCAAAATGTATTAGCAGAAACCAATGCATACGAATTGATAATCACAGATGAAAATGACTTGAAAGGTTTACCTCAATATGTCATCGATCAAGCAAAAGCAGATGCTGAACAAAAAAAATACGAAGGGTGGTTAATTACATTGCACGCACCAAGTTACATTCCGTTTATGCAATATGCTGAAAATCGTGAATTGAGAGAAAAATTATTTAGAGCAAATGGTGTAAAAGCCTATCAAAATAATGAATACAACAACGAAAAAAATGTCAAGAATATTGTAAAACTTCGTCAAGAACGCGCTAAAATATTAGGGTACAAAACGCATGCTGATTATGTTTTAGAAGAACGTATGGCTAAAAAACCTGAAACGGTTTTAGATTTCTTACATGATTTATTAACGAAGGCAAAACCCTTTGCAGAAAAAGAAATCAAAGAATTAGCTGCCTTTGCAAAAGAAGTTGACGGGATTGAAACTTTACAACGTTGGGATCATGGATATTATGCAGAGAAATTGAAACAGAAAAAATTTAGCCTTTCTGATGAAGAATTGAAACCTTATTTTCAATTAGAAAATGTCATTCAAGGTGCTTTTGATGTTGCAACAAAATTATATGGAATTACGTTCAAAGAAATTCAGACTATAGATAAATACAATGAGGACGTTACGACTTACGAAGTCTTAGATAAAAATGGGGAATTCTTGAGTTTATTGTATGCAGATTTCTTCCCTCGTTCAGGAAAACGCCCAGGAGCTTGGATGACAAGTTATAGAGAGGCTTCTAATGTACATGGTAATTCGAAACAACCACACATATCAATAGTATGTAATTTTACAAAACCTACAAAAGATACACCGTCATTATTGACATTTCAGGAAGTAACAACATTGTTCCACGAATTTGGACATGCATTACACGGAATGTTACCTAACACAACTTACGAAAGTCTATCTGGAACAAATGTATATTGGGATTTTGTAGAATTACCTTCTCAATTTTATGAAAACTTTTGTTATGAACCAGAAGCATTGAAGTTATTTGCTAAACATTATAAAACAGGTAAAATTATTCCACAAGAATTAATAGACAAAGTGCGTGAGTCTTCTACCTTTATGGAAGGTTATCAAACGGTTCGTCAATTGAGTTTTGGATTATTGGATATGGCTTATCACGCAAATGATTTAGTAGAAATTAATGATTTACAACAATTTGAAAAAGCAACATTCAAACAAACCGAATTATATCCAGAAGTAGATAAAAATATAATGAGTACATCTTTTTCTCATATTTTCCAAGGAGGCTATTCGTCTGGTTATTATTCCTATAAATGGGCCGAAGTTTTAGATGCTGATGCATTTGCCTTTTTCCAAGAAACTGGAATTTTTAACCAAGAAACAGCACGCAAATTCTATCAATTATTATCGTCTGGTGGCACAGTAGAACCGATGAAATTATACGAAGAATTTAGAGGACACAAACCTACAGCTGATGCTTTATTAAAGCGAGCTGGATTAGTATAATTATTATAAATCCGACTGAAATTTCAGTCGGATTTATTTTTATAATAATTTCTCATAAGCTTTTCTTGGATCTCCATCGTAATGCACTTCTCCACAATATTCATAACCTAATTTTTCCAAAATTCTCAACATCGAAAGATTATCAAAATTTGTATCAACCTTTATACTATGAATGCCTTTGAGCAAAGCAATGTGTTCTACTTCTTTCATAGTCCACGTTCCAATTCCTTTTATCGAAACATCTTGTGCAATAGCCAAACGATGAATAACAAGATAAGGTTTATCGCTTAACCAACTACCTACTAAATTATTATAAGCAGGCTCTTCACGATCAATCAAAGCCAAATACCCAATAATCAAATGGAGTTCATCCACAATAACATATCCATAACCATTGATCAAATCATCCTTAATCACCTCTTTATTTGGATAGCCATTCTGCCATTGCTCACTCCCCTCCTCTTTTCTTTTGTGAATTGCCTGTTGTAGAATATCCCAAATTCTATCCAAATCTACATTTACTGCTTTTCTAAACGAAAGAATTTCTTTCATAAAATAATTTATATACTCAAATATAATATTTTCTGGGCGTTCCCTCGCCAACAAAATTATAATTAAATAGTAAAAAATTCCTACGCTCGGTCGGGCTATCCGCTGCAATCTT
>NZ_JACXZC010000049.1 GCF_020281205.1 Empedobacter stercoris | reverse complement strand
TTTACTGTTTGCGTAGCAAATGATTTAAAACATTGAATGGCTGAAACTTATTTTGACCGTCGAAAATCAAAGACAAGTCTTTTTTCGTTAGTTTTTTTGACTGTTCCCCGAAGGGCACATGAATACCGACAATAAAAATAGATATGTAATGAATAAAAAAAGTGACAAAAGATTTCTCGATACCTCGAAATGACATATTGGATGCGATTCTGAGACAAGCCCAGAATTACAAAATCCATTTTTAAAAATGACAACGAATTTGAGTATTGAAAAAGAATGAAAAACCGGCATTAAAACTCTCACGTTAAGAAAATGTTTGAGTGAAGCGTTAAAAAGGTTTTAGCCCGTAGGGTTTGTAAAATCTTTAGTGGAATGAGAACATTTTTAGTAGAGAGGTTTACGGCCAAGCGTTTTTTGTTTCGTTTTTTGCGCTCAAAAAATGAAAAAAGAAAGAACAAATTTGAAATAAAAAAACAAAACCCCTTTCCCAAAAACAAAGTTGGCGCGATGTACTGGAAAAGGAGTGGCTTTTAAAACTAATGTTGAATTAAAAAACTTATGTAAAATTATGAAAATATTTTACTTTAAACTCAATAGGCATATAATAAGTGTGCTATTGGGATTGGTTTGTGCTACACCCCTATTTGCACAAACAGGAAAAACCGTGACTGGAACGGTGAAAGATCATAACCATTTGCTCTCTGGCGTGGTCGTAACAGAAGAAGGTACACAGAATAGTGTGCGAACTGATGCGAATGGATATTATTCGCTGATCTTACAGCATGATAATGCTAAACTAATTTTCGAGCAATTGGACTTCCCTATTCGTGAAGAAGAGGTGCTGAATAGAAGTGTGATAAATGTAAGTTTCACAAAAGAGGACGACGGGATTCAGCTAAAAGATGTGGTGATAAATGCAGGGTACTATGCTGTAAAAGACAAAGAACTTACGGGGTCTATAGCACGTGTAACGGCTAAGGAAATAGAGAATCAGCCTGTGAATAATGTCCTTTCGGCTATGCAAGGTCGTATGGCCGGAGTAAGTATAGTACAAAATTCTGGGGTTGCTGGTGGTGGTTACGATATACAAATACGCGGACGTAATAGCTTGAGAAGTTTTGCACTAAATAATACATACGAAGCTAATTCTCCTCTGTATGTTATAGATGGTGTTATCATCAACAATCAAAAAGAATATCGTTCTAATTTATCCTCTGCTATTCTACCCTATCAAGATAGTAATCCGTTAAACTTTTTGAACCCGTCTGATGTAGAAAGCATAGAAGTACTGAAAGATGCAGATGCAACGGCTATTTATGGGTCACGTGGTGCAAATGGTGTAGTATTAATCACTACTAAGAAAGGGAAAAATACTAAAACGACCATTCAGTTTTCAAACTCGTATACCATAGGCGAAATAGCTGACTTACCGAAAATGATGTCTACTACTGAATATATGGAAATGAGGAAACAGGCATTTGTAAATGATGGAATTTCTACTTATCCTACAAATGCTTATGATATAAATGGAACATGGGATCCTAATCAATCTACCAATTGGCAAAAATATTTTGTTGGAGGAAAGTCTTTTCGTACTTCAAACGAGTTAAGATTATCGGGCGGTAATGAGCTCACTCAATTCATGATAAGTGGTGGACACAACGAAGAAACGACTATTTTTCCTGGTGATTACAGGTACAAAAAGACTAAAATGAGTCTTAATCTTTCTCATCAAAGTGCTAATCGACGACTGAAACTGAATTTTACTGGATTCTATACACTTCAAAATAATTTTTTACCTCCTACCGATTTTATGCGAATCTATCAGTCTCTTGCTCCAAATGCACCTGACCTATATGATAAAAATGGACAAATAAATTGGGAAAATAATACGTTTGCTAATCCTATAGCTGCAGCAGAACAAACTTATAAATCAAATCAAAATCAACTATTAAGTCAATTTAGTTTTGATTATCAAATTATAAAAGGGTTAAATGTACATGTAAATAGTGGTTACACTACAGATATAGTTAACGAGCGAATGATATACCCTAAAACAATGTACAACCCAACATTAGACATAGGCAGTGAGCGTTCTGCCCTATCCACCTCTACTGTACAACAAACAAATTGGATAATAGAACCGCAAATAAACTATCAAAAAAAATGGAATGAACATCGAATAGAAGCATTAATAGGTACAACCTTTCAACATACATCTTCAGATTATTTGATGTTATACGGATCTAATTTTTCTACCGACGAGTTAATAGAAAACATGGGGGCAGCAGCTAACGTAAAAATAAATAGAGATGCTTCTTCTATTTATCGGTATACTGCTATTTATGGTCGATTGAATTATCAATACACTAATCGGTATTATTTAAATTTAACTGGACGACGTGATGGATCGAGCAGATTTGGACCTTCTAATCGATTTGCAAATTTTGGTGCAGTTGGTGCAGCTTGGCTTTTTTCTAATGAGAGTTTTCTTATAGACCAATCTTGGTTGAGTTTTGGTAAATTGAGAGGAAGCTACGGAACTGCTGGTAGTGATAATATAGGGAATTATCAGTTTTATGACACTTATTCTAATACAGGTATTAATTATAATGGCTTGCAAGGTTTAACTCCAAGTAGATTGTATAATTCGAAATATGG
This sequence comes from Empedobacter stercoris, assembly GCF_020281205.1. Lineage (GTDB taxonomy): Bacteria > Bacteroidota > Bacteroidia > Flavobacteriales > Weeksellaceae > Empedobacter > Empedobacter stercoris. The sequence continues at coordinate 5,009 of NZ_JACXZC010000049.1, read as the reverse complement.
TTGGGAAATTACCAGAAAATTCGAAGCAGCTCTTGAATTAGGTTTTTTACGAGATCGCTTGCAGTTTACTGCTGCATATTATCGTAATCGATCAGGAAATCAATTGGTAGGTATTCCACTGCCTGGAACAACAGGTTTTACATCTGTACAAGCTAACTTGAATGCTGTTATTCAAAATACTGGAATAGAAATAACGATAACTGCAAAACCTATTCAAAAAACAAACTTTCAGTGGGAAACCTCTTTTAATTTTAGTGTTCCTCAAAATAAATTATTATCATTTCCTGATTTAGAAGCATCAACTTATGCTTCTACATTAGAAGTTGGAAAGTCTATTACCTTAAAAAAAATGTATCATTATTTAGGTGTAGATCCAACTACTGGCGTATATCAGTTTGAAGATGTAAACGGTGATGGAAAATTAGATATGAATGATCGTACAATTGTAAAAGAATTAGGAATAAAATGGTACGGTGGTTTTGTAAATACTTTTCGAATTAAAAACTTTCAATTTGATATACTAACACAGCTTTCTTCACAAACACGTGAGAATAGTATTGCAAGTACCAACACACTAGGTTTGATGGGGAATTATAGTACCGAGTTTTTAGATTATTGGACACCTACGAATACCGATGCTCGATATCAGAAACCTACAAGTGGAGCAAATAGCCAACTAATTACAGCTGCATCTAATTATAGATTAAGTGATGCAAGTGTTATGGATTCGTATTATATCCGTCTAAAAAATGTACAAATCAGCTATAATCTTCCCAAAACAACCTTTAAACATTTGAAAGGTACTTTGTTTTTTCAAGGTCAAAATTTGTGGACATGGACCAATTATAAAGGTCTTGATCCTGAGTTTAATTTATCAGGCTATACGCCTGCTCTACGTACATGGTCTATCGGGTTTAACTTAATATATTAATCATGAAAAAAATAATAATTTTATTACTTATAATTCCTTTTTCGAGTTGCGAAAAGTTTATTGAACTAGATTTACCTCAAGACCAAATTACACAAGAGACGGTTTTTAAAGATGGTAAATTAGTTCGTTCTGCTCTTGCTGGTCTTTATAATTCATTAAAAACAGATGGCTTTCTATCTGGTGGTTCTTCTGGAGGAGGTGTATATTTTGGTTGTTATACAGATGAATTGATTTCCTATCAAATGGCTAATAGTGTATTGGATCAGTTCTATAAATTAAATATTCGACCAGAATCTAGTGCTGTAACAGCTTTGTGGCAAAAAACATATAATCAAATTTATCAAACAAATCGTATAATAGAAGGAATTGAAAGATCGACTTTGATTGAGGTTAATTTAGCAAATCAGTTGAAGGGCGAAGCTCTTTTTATGAGAGGGTTGCTGCACTTATATTTGGTACAAACTTTTGGAGAAATACCTTATGTAACAACAAGTGATTATACCATTTCCCAACATGTATCAAAAGATAAAATAGTTGATATTTATAATAAAATTGAAACTGATGTATTAACAGCTAAAAGTTTATTAGCAACAAATACTGCCATAGGCACACGCTTTATCCCTTCTAAAGAAGCGGCTCAACTAATCTTATCTCGTTTATATTTGAATCAAAAAAGATGGGATGATGTTATAAAAATAACAGATGATCTTGCTCAAAACACATCTTTCCAATTGCAACAAGATATAAGCAAAGCTTATCTAAAAGATAATTCATCTACTATTTGGCAATTATCCCCTACATCTGCAACAGCTACTACGTACGAAGCTAATATACATTACTTGCGTTCTGCTCCTCCTTATAATATTTCTTTGCAACCAGAACTTGTGAATTCTTTTACAACTGATGATTTGCGTTTGAAAAATTGGATTGGATCTATTAATGACTCTAGCGGTAAAAAGTATTACTATGCTTCTAAATACAAACAATATTCTACTGTAAATGGACAAAATGAATATTCAATTATTTTACGTAGCGAGGAGGTTATTCTTAACAGAGCAGAAGCCTATATACAGAAAGAAGAGCTAACTAAAGGTTTGAGTGAATTGAATATAATTGCATCAAGAGCAGGATTAGCAGCTATTCAAATGGATTCAAAAGAAAACTTACTAAATAGAATTTTACAGGAACGTCAGCATGAATTGTTTACTGAGTTTGGCGCTCGTTTTTTTGACTTGAAAAGATACAGTCGATTAGATGAAACAATGATCAACCTTAAGCCACAATGGAAATCGGCATTTGTATTATTACCACTTCCTGAAAGTGAACTTTTATTAAATACTAATTTATATCCACAAAATTATGGTTATTAAATTCAATGTAAAAATACTTCTTTTTCTATTGGTTTTAATTATTCAGCTGTTTAGTCAATTATCTAATGCGCAAACTATAGATGAATTTAACACAGCTTATGAAAACTATTACACTACATTGCTAAAAACAAAAAGTCCAAACTTAGACTGGGTAATAGTAAGCCATTTGAATGCTATGGGAGATACTGAAAATGAATTAATTTCAGTAAAAAAAGGAATAAAACCAAGAATTTTACCACAAGCGAACTCCATCAGTTTTGCAAGTGATTCTACTATTATTTATAAATTACCTAATGAAACCGTTGTGTTTGAGAATTTATATTCATTGAAAAATAAAGAGTTTCATACAATTGAAAGTATTATTAATTTTCCATCAAGACAGACTACTATTTTAAAACCATTGGATAAAACAGAATTGATTGTTGTGGATAAAAATGGAAAAATAAAACATCATTTATTCAATATAGAGTCGAATCGAATTGACTATAAAACCGAACGGCTTTATTATATTCAAAATAACAGTTGGCATGTATTAAACCTTAAAGAAAACACGACGCAAACAGTTAATAATATTCCTAAAGTAGATTGGATTTATAATAATGACACGAATTGGTTTGGATTGAAAGAAGTTGGAAATTCATTACATTTTTTCCGAAAGAAACAAAATTCATTAAACGTAACAGAATCTATTATAGATCCTCCTGAACATTGTTTTTTTGATAAAAGTTTAATACAAACTATTGAAATTAGAGAGAATAGATACATTTTATTCAAATTAAAATTAGATAGTAACAAACAAAATTTAGCTGAAATTTCATATACTAATCGTCTAAATAGTAAATCATCTTCCTATCTTCAATTGGGGATATACGATATCGTTGAAAATAAATGGACATGGAAACCTCAACTTTCAACTCCTTTTCAACTTCAAAAATTTGTTTCTGAACAAGGTGAATTCATTGTATATGACATGGGCTTAAATAAAATTGATACATTGGTAAATAAAAAATTACCAATACAATTCGTAAGAAATTATGGAAATAAAACTCAGTCAATAGCCAATAAATATGTATCAGAAAACAATTTCTATTATGATGTTAATACAGATCATATGCTGTTTTTTGAAGATGGAAAATGGAAGAGTGAGTCATTACAAACACATCAGATTAGAATAGCACCTTTTAATCCTGAAGTAATATTAGCAGATGGACTTTATAATAACTTATCTGATAGACCAAAAGCTAAAATTACACCAACTTCAGAAAAGGGTATTTTTATTGTGAAATCTGAATATGATTTATACAGTTGGGATATCTTTAAAAACAAAATACAGCTGTTAACAAATGGAGCTGCTGATCATATAAATTATGAGCTGAAAGCACAGCCTCTGTGGATTTTAGGGGAATCATTATGGGGGAGTAGTTTTCATCGTCCTATAGATTTGAAAAAGCCACTTTTGGTAAGAGGAATTTCAATGAAAGATTATACTACTAGTTTGGGAGTCATAACAGGAAATAAATTGAAAATTATTGCACAATCTGATTTTACAATCAAAGATTTTGAAGACAGTAAAAGAGTGGTGTACACAACTACAGGATTTAATAATCCTTTAAAAATATATGAAATAAGAGAAAAGAAGCCTCATTTAATTTATGAAAGTCAAGGTAATAAGGATGGTAAACGACCAATATTAAAAAAAGAGCTTTTACATTATACAATAAATGGTGAAGACTTGAATGCTTTTCTATATTATCCCAAAAACTATGATGCAAAAAAGAAATATCCAATGATTGTACGTGTCTATGAGAAAATAACTTTTCATAATAGGGAAGATAATATTCCACATTTGATGGATTTAATTGGTTTTAATATGATACATTATATCTTGAATGACTATTTTGTCTTATTACCAGATTTGTCTTACAAAGAGAACGATTCTCAAGAAACTACAATTAAAAGTATTGAAAAAATAATAAATCAAGTTTCCCAAATACCTCAAATTGAGTCTAACCACATTGCTATAGTAGGACAATCTTTTGGTGGTTACGAAGCAGCCTTGTTTATGGGAAAAACCAATCTATTTGAAACAGCACTAATAGGTGTTCCTATCGTTGATATTCCTAGAAAATACTTAAGCGAATTTAAGATATACAACTATAACCAAGCAGATTATGCTAGAGAAGAACGTCAACAAACACGGATGAACAGTAGTTTATTTGACAATTGGCAAGGTTATTTGGAAGCTTCCCCTATTTACCATGTAAAAAAAGTACAAAAACCAATTTTACTTTGGGGTGGCGCTGATGATCCAAATGTCTTATCGGATCAAGTTCGTTCTTTTTTCTACGGTCTTACTCGCCTTAATAAAAAAGCTATTTACTTAAATTATGTAAATGAAGGACATAATATAATTGAAAAAGCTAAACGTCAAGACTTAAATTACAAAGCATGGCAATGGATGGAACATTTTTTAAAAGGAAAACCCGCTGCTGATTGGATTAAACCATTGTTGGAAAATTAAGATATAAATAATTTTAAGTTCGAAAACTTTAATAATAAAGATAGCTCCCAAAGGGAGCTATTTTTCTATGGTTTGTATAAAATTGTACTACACGTATTAAATTCACCAGGATTGTAAATCGTCAGCAAAAAGTGGACATCTAAGACCTAAAATTTAAGGTAGTGTTTTAAAAATCATTAACTTTAAT
>NZ_JACXZC010000048.1 GCF_020281205.1 Empedobacter stercoris | reverse complement strand
TAAATGCTACATCATATTTTACTTTTCTTGTCATAAAAAATGCCCCCAAAAGTGTCTAACTTTTTGGGGGCAGTGTAGAAAGTAACGCTTTTTGTTTATAAGTATTTTGATTATTTAATTGCTGCCAATGCCTGTTGATAATCTGGTTCTTGACCAATTTCTGGTACTTGTTCAGTATAGGCTATTTCTCCATTTGGATTAACAACTACAACAGCACGAGATAATAAACCATTTAACGGTCCGTCTACCATTTTTACACCATAAGCATTTGCGAATTCTTCATTTTTGAAATCAGATAATGTTTCAACATTCTCTAAGCCTTCGGCAGCACAAAAACGAGATAAAGCGAATGGTAAATCTTTCGAAATACACAAAACAACCGTATTTGGAGCAGAAGAAACTTCTTGATTAAATGTTCGTACAGATTGTGCACAAACTCCAGTGTCAACACTTGGAAAAATATTTAAAACAACATTTTTTCCAGCGTAATCAGCCAATGTTTTTTCACTTAAATCACCAGCTGTTAAAGCAAAAGTTGGAGCTTTTTCACCAACTGTTGGTAAACTTCCTCCCGTATGAATTGGATTTCCTTTAAATGTAATTTGAGCCATAATTTTTTGTTTTATTATCGATTTTTAATGATTAAAAGTAACAAAATTATACGGAGAATAAAGTATCTTCGCATTATTAAATTGTTACACTACAAATAACTCACAAATATTATGCAACTTTCAAAGCGTTTACAAAATTTGAAACCATCTGCAACAATTGCAATGTCTGCAAAAGCAAGAGAATTAAAATCACAGGGAATTGATGTGATTAGTTTAAGTATTGGAGAACCAGATTTCAATACGCCAGATTTTATCAAGGATGCGGCAAAAAAGGCAATCGATGAAAATTATTCAGGTTATCCTCCAATTGCTGGATATGCAGATTTGAAGGAAACGATTTGTAAGAAATTTAAGCGTGATAATAACATCGACTATTCTCCTAATCAAATCGTTGTTTCTACAGGTGCGAAACAATCTATTTATAATGTATTGCAAGCGATTGTAGACGAGGGAATGGAAGTGATTATTCCAACACCTTATTGGGTTTCTTATTCTGATATTGTCGAGTTATCAGGTGGTACACCAGTCTTTGTAGAAGGCGCTTTAGAAGCTGATTTCAAAATTACACCAACGCAATTAGAAGCCGCAATTACAGATAAAACGCGAGCTATTATCTATTCTTCTCCATGTAATCCTTCAGGATCTGTTTATACAAAAGAGGAATTAAAAGGTTTGGCTGAGGTTTTAGCGAAATATCCAGATGTAATTATAATTTCGGATGAAATTTATGAACACATTGTTTATGGAGAGAAAAATGTTTCGATTGCATCTTTTCCAGAAATATATAATCAAACCGTAACTGTAAATGGTTTAGCAAAAGCATTTGCAATGACAGGTTGGAGAATTGGTTTCATAGGAGCGCCAGCTTGGTTGGCTAAAGCCTGCGAAACCTTACAAGGTCAAGTAACTTCAGGAGCAAATTCTATTGCACAACGTGCGGCGATTACAGCTTTAGAAGCAGATCCAAGCGCTGTTCAATATATGGTTGAAGCTTTTGCAGAGCGTCGAGAATTGATGTTAGGTTGGGCAAAAGAAATTCCTACATTTAAAGTAAACGAGCCAAAAGGAGCTTTTTATTTGTTTCCAGATGTGACAGCAACTTTCGGAAATACCTATAAAGGCGTAACAATAAACAATGCAGATGATTTAGCATTATATTTATTAGAACATGCACAGGTTGCAGTTGTTTCGGGTTCTGCTTTCGGATCGAAAAATTGTATACGTATGTCGTATGCAGCATCTGTTGATGAATTGAGAGAAGCAATGACACGCATCAAAAATGCTTTAGCGTAAATTAAAATTGAAATAAACACCAAAATCCTCAAGTTTTTCTTGGGGATTTTTTATGAATCAAAATATTATTAAAATAATTACGAAAACAACATTCAATATTTCAATTAATTAGCCTGTTTATGCTACTTTTTATTAAAAATATTTCAAAAAAGATTTGTTTTAATCGAAAATAACCTCTTATATTTGCACCACCAAAAACAAGGCGAGGTAGCTCAGATGGTTAGAGCGCAGGATTCATAACCCTGAGGTCGGCAGTTCGATTCTGCTCTTCGCTACAACTTCAAAGACAAATTCACAATTGAATTTGTCTTTTTTATTTTCATTAAATATTATTAGACTTCTGATGATAATCATCGATTAATCTATTCAAATTCATTAAATTTGCATTCAATTTAGTAGCGTTCTAAATAAAATCTTAAAAAATGATTCAAACAGATATAGTTATCATCGGGGCTGGTCCTACAGGGCTTTTTGCCGTTTTCGAAGCAGGTTTATTAAAAATGAGATGTCATATTATTGATGCACTTCCTCAACCAGGAGGACAATTAACGGAATTGTATCCTAAGAAACCAATTTTTGATATTCCTGGTTATCCTTCTGTTGGTGCAGGTGAATTGATTGATAATTTGATGGAGCAAATTAAACAATTTGAGCCAGGCTTTACTTTGAATGAGCAAGCAACGACAATTGATAAGCAAGAAGACGGAACGTTCATTGTGACGACTAATAAAGGAACACAAGTTCACGGAAAAGCGGTTGCAATTGCTGGGGGATTAGGTTCTTTTGAGCCTCGTAAACCAATGATTGAAAACATTGCAGACTATGAAGAGAAAGGTGTTGAGTATTTTGTAAAAACTCCTGAATTGTTTCGCGACAAAAAAATTGTGATTGCAGGTGGAGGAGATTCTGCTTTGGATTGGTCGATTTTCTTGGCTGATGTTGCTGCAGAAGTAACTTTAGTTCACAGACGTAATGAATTCCGTGGAGCATTAGATTCTGTTGATAAGGTTATTGAATTGAAAAAAGCGGGTAAAATTAATCTAATAACTCCTGCTGAAATTACTGGAATAAAAGGTGATGGAAAAGTAGAAAATTTGGTAATCGAAAAAGAAGGTGAAACTTTTGAAATTGAAACAGATTATTTTATTCCATTATTTGGACTTTCTCCAAAATTAGGACCGATTGCGAATTGGGGATTGGAGATTGAGAAAAATGCGATCAAAGTAAATAATGCATTAGATTATCAAACAAATATCGAAGGAATTTATGCGATTGGTGACGTTAATACCTATCCAGGAAAATTGAAATTAATTTTATGTGGTTTCCACGAAGCAACTTTAATGTGTCAATCTGTTTACAATCGAATGAATCCAGGTAAAAAATTTGTGTTAAAATACACAACAGTTTCTGGTGTAGATGGTTTTGACGGAACACGTAAAGAAGCCGAAAAAGCAGTTGTTAAAGCAATTGATTAAATGAAATAAAAATTTTATAGAAATATTTTTTAAACCTTTTACACATCGTGTAGAAGGTTTTTTTATTAATCACAAAAACATTCTTCTCTACTTCGTCTTTTAGCTTCATTATCCCAAAAAGGATAAAATTTTAATCCAAAATAAAAGTTGGCAGCATTCAATTTTTTCTGCTTAAAAACGATTGGAATTGCATTGTCACTTCCCAAAATTAGCGGTCCAATTCTTACATAACCACCAAAGGTTACATTCTCGTAATCATAGATAGAAAGAGAAGGACCTATTCCAAAACCATCTTTTTGTATGGTATAAGACGTTTGCAAAACATTTGTTCTTTTCAAACTATTTTCAAATACAGGAACTCGTTGTATCCAATTGATATTCCAATAATGATTTTCGATGATTTTTTTACTTAAATTAAGATGTAAACTCGTTGGTAAACCGATTGAAAAATTATTTCCCGTTTTAGATTGTGTTTCATCACCATAAACCTCTTTGCTCAAAATGCCTAAATATTGATCAATGCTTTCAAAATCAACTCTATCTAAATTTGGATTGTTACGAAGTTGAACTATTTGCGAAGGATTGTAGAAATGATGGTTGTCGCCTCTGAATTTCACCAAACCAACATCTAATAAATTGACAGAAAATTTAAAATCATATAGTTCGTCATTTATTCTTCTATTCACAAATGCAATTCCTAAATCTATTCCTATTCCATTTCCTCTATTGCGAAGAATGTATTTATCGCGATCAAAATCATAGTTAGTTGAATATCCTGCTTCTATGTCATAATTCGAAGCATAAATATCTGCATCAGGATTGTCAGTTGTACTTGTTATAGTTGGTTCTGCTTCAAGTTTTATTGCATTTTTACTTTTGATATATGCGCCGTCTAAACCTAAAAGATATTTAATATTTGCACCAATAATTACTTCAGAAGTGTTTGTTGTGTATAAATTTGTCGCAACATTTACGCCTAATTCAGCCCAATTCATTGCATTTGTATTTGTAGGTTCAAACGCATAATTTTTTGGTTCTATTTCATTTTGATTACTAAAACGAAAATAATTATCTAAATCTTTAATAGAACCTTGTGTACGAAGCCGAGTAAAAATACCAAATCGAAATGTTTGATTATTAATTCTCTTTTTAAAAGAAACGGAAGGTCCCATAATGTCATTTTCTAAATGATAAGAAATAGTATTTTTAGTTGTGAAATCTAAAATGTTAGAATGTGTTTCTCCTCTTATTCCAGCTTTGATATTGGCTGATTTTGTTTCACCTTTTATTAAACCTAATACATTTTGATCGGATATGTAAGCGTAATCATTTCTGAATAAAATATCCTCAGAAATAATATTTACATCCCATTTATTTGGATTGAAGTAGGAATTGGTTGGAGAAAATACAACTCCATTAATTCCGTTATATTGATCATTGCTAAATGACACTATATTTTGGCCAAAAACTAAATTTGAACAAAAAAGAATGATAAATAATAAGCATTTATTCAACTGAACTTTAATTTAATTAAAGTTAGTGAAAAATTAAATAATGATGAGAAAAATATTGTATTAAAAAAATGAGTTTCACGTTGAAAATTATTTAGTAAGCTGTTTAATAAATAGTTGATTTAATCACCGTCAATTAATCTTCCTAAACCTCCAAGAATAGAACCTTCTCCTTGAGAAGAACCACCTGCAGAAGGTGCATGAGCGATAATACGATCAGCCAAACGACTGAAAGGTAACGATTGAATATAGACGACTCCAGGACCTCTTAATGTTGCAAAGAAAACACCTTCTCCTCCAAAAAAAGTATTCTTGATTCCGCCTACAAATTCGATGTCATAATGTACAGATTGTTCAAAACCTACAATACAACCCGTGTCTACTTTCAGAACTTCTCCTGCTTGTAAAACACGACGATATAATGTTCCTCCAGCATGAATAAAAGCCATTCCATCACCTTCTAACTTTTGCATGATAAATCCTTCGCCACCAAAAAGACCAGTTCCTAATTTTTTGTTGAATTCTATTCCAACCGAAACACCTTTTGCCGCGCAAAGAAAAGCATCTTTCTGACATATAAATTTACCATTTACTTCTGGTAGATCAATCGGAACAATTTTTCCTGGGTATGGTGCAGCAAAGGAAGCTTTCTTTTTTCCTTGTCCATAGTTGGTATAAGACGTCATAAACAAACCTTCTCCAGTTAACATACGTTTTCCAGCATTCAATAATTTTCCGAAAATTCCGCCACTTTGTTGCGAACCATCACCAAATATAGTTTCCATTTTTACGCCATCATCCATCATCATAAAACTACCTGCTTCAGCTACAACAGTTTCTTGTGGATCTAATTCAATTTCGACGAATTGCATTTCTTCGCCATATATTTTATAATCTATTTCGTGTGCATTCATTTTTTAAAATTTTATAGAATTAGTAGACAAAATACGGATTTCGTAACAAAACTTATTTAAAATTATTATTAAATATTAACCAATGAGGCATATTCTTTTTTTCAAGATAAACAATCCGTATTTTTGTATTACTTGAAAGAACTATTATGGCAGACATAAAAATAACAATTATAGACAGAGAAGGTGTTTCGCACGAAGTGGATGCACCAACAGATATGAATATGAATATAATGGAGTTAGTTCGTGCTTACGAATTAGCACCAGAAGGAACTATCGGCGTTTGTGGAGGAATGGCGATGTGTGCTTCATGTCAATGTTATGTTTTAACTCCAGAAATTTCTTTACCAGAAATGAATCCAGATGAAGATGCAATGTTAGCAGAAGCTTTTAATGTAAAAGAAAACTCAAGATTGGGTTGTCAGTTACATTTATCGGATGAAATGGATGGCTTGGTGATCGAATTAGCACCAGAATATTAAATTTTAGTTTTACGTAGTGCGTGATAAGTTCTACGTTTTTTTTATTAAAATATCGTTGAACGTAAAACGTTAGGCGTAATACTTAAAACTTATTAAATGAATCAATTAGATAAAAGACTTTTTTTGTTAGATGCCTATGCCTTAATTTTTAGAGGTTATTACGCATTTATCAAAAATCCACGAATCAATTCCAAAGGTTTCAATACATCAGCAATTATGGGATTTACCAATTCATTGTTCGATGTTATTCGTCGTGAGCAACCAACACATTTAGCCGTTGTTTTTGATGTAGGTGAAGCAACTGTACGTACGGTAGATTATGCAGATTATAAAGCAAATCGTGATGAAACACCCGAAGCGATTAGAGATGCGGTACCTTATATTCAAGAAATATTAAAGGCACTTTGTATTCCTGTTTTATATGCGCAAGGTTACGAAGCAGATGATGTAATTGGGACGTTAGCACAGAAAGCCGAGAAAGAAGGTTTTACAACTTATATGGTAACGCCTGATAAGGATTTTGCACAATTGGTTACAGATAAGATTAAAATGTACCGACCTGCAGCAAACGGTAAAGGAGTTGAGATTTGGGGAATAGAAGAAGTCAAAGAAAAATTTGATATTGATAGCCCAAGTCAAGTGATTGATTATCTTGGAATGATGGGTGATGCAGTTGATAACATTCCAGGATTACCAGGTGTTGGAGCTAAAACAGCAAGTAAATATTTGAAAGAATTTGGATCGATGGAAAATCTTTTAGCGAATACAGATAAACTAAAAGGGAAAGCCAAAGAAAAAATTGAAGAAAATAAAGAACTTGGAATTCTTTCCAAAAAATTAGCGACAATTTTGACGGATGCACCAATTGAATTTGATGAAGAAGATTTAACCGTTTGTCCGCCAGATATAGAAAAAATAACTGAACTTTTTACAGAGTTAGAATTCCGTAGAATGTTAGAAACAGTCTATAGAATTTATGGATTGGATACATCTGGAATAATCAAGGAAGCACAGGAAGAAATATCATTTGCAAGTCAAGAAAACTCTAATCAATCTGCACAACAATCCTTATTTGATTTTACTTCGGATGAAGAAATTGTTCCTCAAAATTCAGCATTCACAGATATTTCAACAACCAATCATTTGTATCAATTGATCGATACAAAAAAAGGTCGTGAAATTTTGTTGCGAAATATTCTGAAACAAAAAGAAGTGACATTCGATACAGAAACGACTTCACTGGATGCATTGGAAGCAGAATTAGTCGGAATTTCGTTTTCTTGGGAAAAAGGAAAAGGATATTATATACCTTTTTCTACTGATTTTGAAGAAACAAAAACGATTATCAATGAATTTAAACCTTTCTTTGAGGACGAAACTATTTCGAAAATTGGTCAAAATTTAAAATATGATATCAAAGTTTTAGACAAATATGACATTGTTGTAAATGGTCAAAATTTTGATACGATGATTGCACATTATTTGATTAATCCAGATATGCGTCATAACATGGATGTGTTGTCGGAAACCTATTTGAGCTATCAACCTGTTTCAATCGAAAGCTTGATTGGAAAAAAAGGGAAAAATCAAAAGAATTTTCGTGATGTTCCGTTGATGGAGCAAACAGAATATGGTGTAGAAGATTCGGATATTACGAATCAATTGAAAAATCTTTTCGAACCAGAATTAATCAAAGCGAATACACACAAATTGTTCACTGATCTTGAAATGCCGTTGATGCAAGTTTTGGCTGATATGGAATTGGAAGGTGTGAATTTAGATGTTCCATTTTTGAAAGAACTTTCTGTAAAGCATGAAGCGAAATTAAGGGAATTAGAAACAAAAATTCACCAAGATGCAGGAGAAGAGTTTAATCTTAATTCGCCAAAACAATTAGGAGAAATATTGTTCGATAAGTTAAAATTAGATCCAAAAGCAAAGAAAACCAAAACTGGACAATATGCAACTGGAGAAGAGATCTTATCGAAACTGAAAGATAAACATCCAATTATTAAGGATATTTTAGAGTATCGTCAATTACAAAAATTAAAATCAACTTATATTGATGCGCTGCCAGAATTGGTGAATCCAAAAACGGGTCGCGTGCATACAACGTATGCGCAAACTGTGGCAGCTACAGGACGTTTGTCTTCTGTAAATCCGAATTTACAAAACATTCCGATTCGTTCGGAAGAAGGACAACAAATTCGTAAAGCTTTTGTGGCGAGAGATGAAAATCATGTGATTATTTCTGCCGATTATTCTCAGATCGAATTGCGTTTGATTGCGCAAATGTCAAAAGATCCTGCAATGGTAGAAGCTTTCAAACAAGGAGAAGATATTCACGCATCTACAGCAGCAAAAGTATTTAACGTCGCATTAGATGAGGTTACTCGTGAACAACGTAGTCAAGCGAAAACTGTAAACTTTGGAATTATTTATGGTGTTTCGGCTTTTGGTTTGGCAGAACAAGCGAATATTTCGCGTAAAGAAGCGAAAGTTTTGATTGATGCTTATTACGAAACTTATCCAACATTGAAAGCGTATATCGAAAAACAAGTGGAGGTTGCGCGCGATCAAGGTTTTGTAGAAACATTGATGGGACGTCGTCGTTATTTGAAAGATATCAACTCAAGAAATGCTGTGGTACGCTCGCATGCAGAAAGAAATGCTGTTAATGCACCGATACAGGGAACTGCTGCGGATATTGTAAAAATGGCGATGATTCAAATTCAAAAAGAATTAAAGAAAAATTACCAAACCAAAATGATTTTACAAGTGCATGATGAGTTAATTTTTGATGTACCTAAAGATGAAATCGAAAAAGTTTCTGAATTAATTAAATCAACAATGGAAGCTGCGATGCAAATGGATGTTCCGTTGATTGCCGAAGTTGGTGTTGGTGCCAATTGGTTAGAGGCTCATTAGATATATTTTGTCAGTTTGAGTGATTCTGATAAGAATTTTATCGAGAACTAAGAGGAAATATAAATTCGTCTAACTTCTCGATACTATTTTCTTTTTTTTAAAATGAAAATCACTCGAAGTGACGATAGTAGCATATCAACAATATAGTTTTTAATATAAAAGAAGCTGTCTCAAAACTAGACAGCTTCTTTTTTTTGCTTTTTAGAATATATATGTTCTTGTATAGTTGGATTT
>NZ_JACXZC010000047.1 GCF_020281205.1 Empedobacter stercoris | reverse complement strand
GTGCAATGTTGAAGATTAGTAATTCTATTCAACATTTGTGCTAAAAGTCGGCTCCATCGCCAATTTGCCAAACGTTATGCGTCACCCTAAAGAACAACTCTAATAAACAATCATCCATCATTTTAAAAACAAAAAGTCACAATTATTTTTTTAATTCAAAAGTATATCGTAATATTGCAATATTATAATAAAGGTATGGGAACAACTAAAACAGAACATTTTACAGAAAAACAAAGCGAAATTGCGATAATTGCAAAAGCAATGGGGCATCCTGCAAGAGTTGCTATTATCGACTTATTATTAAAAGTAAATGCTTGTATCGGAAATGATATTTTAGAAAAAATTCCGCTTGCACAACCTACGATTTCTCAGCACCTAAAAGTTCTTAAAGATGCCAATTTAATCAAAGGAACAATTGAAGGAAATACGGTGTGCTATTGTATCAACGAATCTACTTTCGAATTACTAAGTAAATATTTTGGAAATATTGCTTCTAATGTTATCCATCAAGACTGTTGTTAAATTAAAAAATAAAAATAATGCAAACAGAACAAGAAATCAAAGAAATGGTAAAGCAAAAATACAGTGAAATTGCTTTACAAGACAAAGGAAGTAACGCTTCTTCCTGCTGTGGTGCAGGTAGTTGTAGCACCGAAGTATATAACATCATGAGCGAAGAATACAACGAGCTGGATGGTTATAATCCCGATGCAGATTTAGGTTTGGGTTGTGGCTTGCCTACACAATTTGCCAAAATCAAAAAAGGCGATACCGTTATTGATTTAGGAAGCGGAGCGGGTAATGATTGTTTCGTTGCCAGAGCAGAAACAGGCGAAACTGGAAAAGTTATCGGAATTGATTTTACAGAAGCGATGATTGATAAAGCTCGGCAAAATGCAGAAAAATTGGGTTTTAATAATGTTGAATTTAGACAAGGTGATATTGAAAATATGCCTGTAGCCGCGAATACGGCAGATGTCATTGTGAGCAATTGTGTCTTAAACCTTGTACCGAATAAACAAGCGGTTTTTGCCGAAATGTTCCGCGTATTAAAACCAGGCGGACATTTCAGTATTTCAGATATTGTTTTAACAGGAGAACTACCCGAAAAAATTAAAAATGCGGCTGAAATGTATGCAGGATGTGTGGCAAGTGCGATTGATAAAGAAGAATATTTGAGCTTTGTAAGCAAAGTTGGATTTGCAAATATGATTATTCAAAAAGACAAACCGATTATTGTTCCTGACGATATTTTGAAGGATTATCTAAATGAAGAAGAAATTACGCAATACAAAGCAAACGATACGGTAATTAGAAGCATAACGGTTTATGCCGAAAAGCCAGCGGATTGTTGTTCACCAAGTTCGAAATGTTGCTAAAAAAATAATTATGGAATATCAAATTAAGGCTTCATCTGTTTCAACAAAAGATGCGATACTACAAATAAAGCAAAATGAGATAGCTTTTGGAACGACTTCAAATTCAGCAGAAATTTTACCTAATCCTGCCGAACTTTTTTTAGGAGCTTTTGCTGCGTGTATGCTAAAAAATGTAGAACGATTTTCTGCTATGATGAATTTCACTTATGCAAAAGCCGTAGTAAATGTGTCCGCTATTCGCACGGAAAAACCTGTGAAAATGGATAATATAAATTACAAGTTAATTATTTACAGTGCTGATGAAAATATAAATACCGTATTGCTAAAGAAGAATATTGAAAAATTTGGCACAATCTACAATACCGTAAAGTTATCGTGCACTATAAATGGAGAAATTATTCAAGTAAAAAACGATGAATATTAAAATGAAGTTCTTAGACCGTTATCTGACGGTCTGGATATTTTTAGCAATGGCAATTGGTGTTGGTTTGGGATATTTTTTCCCAAATATTCCTACTAATATCAATGCCGTTTCAATCGGAACAACTAATATTCCATTGGCAATCGGATTAATTTTAATGATGTATCCACCATTAGCAAAAGTGGATTATTCCTTATTGCCCAAAGCGTTACAAGATAGAAAAGTAATTGCCATTTCTTTGTTACTCAATTGGGTAATCGGTACTTTGTTGATGTTCGGATTAGCCGTTTTGTTTTTGCGAAACGAACCTGAATATATGACAGGACTTATCTTGATTGGTTTGGCAAGATGTATCGCAATGGTTATAGTTTGGAGTGATTTAGCCAAAGCTAACAGAGAATACACCGCTTTACTTGTTGCTTTGAATAGTATTTTTCAAATTTTCTCTTACAGTTTTTTTGTATGGTTGTTCATCAATGTTTTACCAAAATATCTTGGATTGGGGGATTTTGATGTAAGCGTTTCAATGCGTGCTGTTACTGAAAGCGTTTTAATATACTTGGGTATTCCATTTTTAGCAGGTTTTTTAACCCGATACATTTTAATAAAACGAAAAGGGAAAGAATGGTATCATCACAAATTTATTCCTAAAATTTCGCCCATTACATTGATTGCTCTTTTGCTAACTATTGTTGTAATGTTCAGTTTAAAAGGCGACAAAATAATTGAATTACCATTTGATGTTTTAAAAATAGCCGTTCCGCTTATCATCTATTTTGTATTGATGTTTTTCGTGAGTTTTTTCATCAATAAAGCGTTGAAAGTTCCTTATGATAAAAATGCTTCAATTTCATTCACCGCCACAGGAAACAATTTTGAATTAGCAATTGCAGTTGCTATTGCAGTCTTTGGTATCAATTCGCCACAGGCTTTTGTTGGAGTTATTGGTCCTTTAGTAGAAGTTCCCGTTTTGATATTATTAGTCAAGATTAGTCTATTTCTAAAACAAAAATACGATATAAAATGAACCAGAAAATTTTAGTGCTTTGCACAGGAAACAGTTGTAGAAGCCAAATTGCAGAAGGTTATTTACGCTATTTTGCAGGTAAAAAAGCAGACGTTTACAGTGCAGGTGTGGAAACGCACGGAGTAAATCCAAAAGCAATTGCCACAATGAAAGAAGATGGAATTAACATTTCAAATCATACATCAAACAACATTGACGAATACAGAAATATAGACTTTGACTTTGTTATTACCGTTTGCGACAACGCCAAAGAACGCTGTCCATTCTTTCCGACAAAAGCCAAAAAATTTCATTACAATTTTCCCGACCCAGCCAAAGCAACAGGAACGGACGAAGAAATTGCCGAAGAATTTAGAAAAGTGAGACAACAAATTAAAGCGTATTGCAAAGATTTTATTACTGAAAATTTGTAACTTGACGACCAAAAAAGGGCGAACGCATAACAAGGGTAACTGTTGCACAACTCCTATTTTAAATAAAAATACGATATATTGGACCTCGTTTAAGCCTTTTTAAGCGAGGTTTATTTTTAGAAAAATATGCTGAATTGTAATATTAGGTTTGCTTAAAAACTCACTTTTTAAGTCGTGAAGGAGTGATTTTGTAGAAGCGTAGTTCTTCCCTTGTTTTAAAGAAATAACTTGGGCTAAAACACTTGATTTTTTGACTGTAAAGCGTAGATATTTCTTCAAGTTGTAAGATAAACTTGACATCAAAACGTGTTTATTGGCTTGTGCCATTCCTCTGCTGTTGATTCGTTTTAGGTTAAAAAAGTTAATCAACGTTCCTAAAACGGGTTCTACTGTAGCACTTCGACGCTTTACTAACCTGCGGTGATATGCTTTGTTTTTGGTGAGTTTTTCGTGCATTTTATCGTACAAAGGTTTGTGAATGCTTTCTTCCAATTTTTTAAACTTGGTTACTTTACCACAACATTGCGCTCTCAAAGGGCATTTTCCACAGTCATGCTCACTACTTCGGTAGCTCTTCTTTTCATAACCTTTGCTGTCTGTTAAAGTCCGTTTAAACGGTAAAAAAGCTTTATTTCCGCCTTCTTGAATACATTCGTAACGGTTTTCTTTTTTATTGAAAATAAAGCCTTCCCGTTCGGGTTTATATTGTCCAAAGTTGGGGATCCAAGCATCTAAGTTATGATCTTCACAATATTGCAAACTCGTACCGCTACTGTAACCCGCATCAGCCAAAACTTCTCCTATTTGAATCTCATTTTGTTTAAAATTTTCAATCGTTTGATCCATAATTTCTGCAAAAATAGCACTGTCTTTACTACCTGCTGTGCTGGCACAAGCGGCTGTAATCACATGGTGTTTATCATCAACTGCTAACTGTCCCGCATAATTTAATTGACGTGGTTTTCCTGGTTTGGTCGAGATTTTGGCATCGGGATCTGTTGGACTATAATGGGTATGATTACTCAAAAATTTTGGACGAATATCTTCACCATCTTCATTTTTTTGAATCGTTTTGCGAGCAGCAGGCATTCCTTTAAACTCTTCTTTTTTCCAATTATGATGTTGTTCTACTAACTTCTTTCGAGTTGATGTTACAGTTCGATTAGGCTCTCTGCATGCTCTGAATTCTGAATTTTCTTCCAACTCATTTACAAAAGCAGAAGCATCGTTTAGAACCTCTTTTTCAACAAGAGAATCCATGCTAGCGTTCGCTTTTATAAACGCTGAATCTACCGCCTGACGTTTCCCAGAAACCATGCCTTTATTGACACACAGTTTTAAAACCAACTGAAACAATTGCAAGAAAACTTCTTCGCCAAATAATGCGCGAGTTCGGCTAATTGTCGAATGCCAAGGCAATTCTTCGTTCAGATCATAGCCTAAAAATAAACGAATACTCAAACTATCCGAACAAAAACGAATCAATGCTCTGTCGCTGTTGATATTATTCAAATAACCGACCAATAAAATTTTAAAAAACACCACCGGATCAATACTCTCTTGACCTTGAGTGCCGTAATATTTTTGAGTGGATTTGTACAAAAAATGTAAATCTAATGCTTGATTTACATGGCGATAAAAGTTATCGGGTGGAACTAACCGCTCTAAACTTAGTTCGTAAAATAATTGTGGGGTAAATTCTTTTCGTCCTTGCATACTACAAGATCCGAATTTTTTTTTATTTTGAGTTGTGCAACAAGCACATAGTATTTCGCGAAAAACGGGCTGAAAGTAAACTTTCATCCCATTCATTTCCAATCGCAAAATTGCTTTTGCAATAACAATCTAATAATTACGTTATATCAAAGCAATTTGCTTGAACGTTCGAACTTGAGCTTTCGCTCAACTTCTCTCCCGTTTTTCGCAAATACTAGGCCCGTTACCTGCAATTTCACTAAAACTCTTCATAATACGAAATGAATCAAAAAATCACAAAATTTATTTATTGGACAATAACTATAAATTTACTTATTGCATTCTTAATGTTTTCAGCATTAACAAATTTTGATTTTCGAGGAACCTTTAAATTCATTAACGATGCATTTTTGAACTTCATTATTGGAATCCTTGGACTGTATTTCATTGGGAAAATTGTTGGGGAAAATCTATGGAGGTTTAAATCTAAAACAAAAAAATTTAATATTTTTCACGGAATTTTAGCAATATTTTTAGTTTTATTTTTTGGAACCATAATAGGTTCAACAGTTGGATTTTTACAAGAAGGACTTCCTAACCAACATTATGAATATAATTTGGGTGAAGAAGTTTATGATTATTTCTTTAAGCCATTATATTGGATTTTACTTTTTGGTTTTCTTCCAACTTTAATAAGTGGAATTTTTCTTGGAAACGTTTTACGAAAATTGCCTGAATAAAAGAAACTGCAGGTAACATCGGCTTGGCAAAATGCGAGGTTAAGTGCACAATTGAACTTCTCGCCTTTTTAGCCGCCAAAAGCTGTTTGCTTTTGTTTTTTTATTAAATTTACCAAAAGGCTCACAGCTTTTGCTTCGTTCGGTTCTGAATTGAACTTTCGCTCAATTCAAGCCCGCACTTCGCCAAGCCGCGGCCCGTTAGCAGAAATTTTTCCCAAAGCAATGTTAGAAAATCAAAAAGTTAAATTGAAATCATTTTTAGGCAAAAATTCAAGTAATTCTGATCTAGATGAAAGAGAAAATTATTGGAAATTAATTGGAAAAACTGGAAATATTATTGAAACTAAAAATGAAAATTTTGAGAACAGAGTTTTAGTATTATTTGATGATAATTTAGATGAATTAAAACTTTTCAATCATAATCCTATAAAAAATTCTTTGTGGATTTTAACTACAGATTTAGATATTATCAAATAGTGTCAAAATGAATGCAAAATTACTTGTTGACGATGATATAATCGGAATTATAAATTTAGAAATTTCGGATGAGTTTATGGGAGTACTTTTTGGTGAATTAATTCCAACTGAAATTTACAAAAACTATCAAAACGAAATACATAAACATTTTGAACAAAAAGGAATTTCTAATATAATGGACTTTAATTACAGAATACGTTTAGAAAATGGTTACGAACTAAGACCTGAAGGTGGGATTGGAATAATACATTCTCGTGAGTTTAGTGATGAAATTATTGTGGAAACGGCTGGGAATAATATTGAAGAATTAAAAAACTTCTGCTAACATCGGTTTGGCAAAATGCGGGGGAGAGTGCAAAATTGTACTTCTCGCCTATTTTATCCGCAAAAGCTGTTTTGCTTTTGTTTTTTTATTAAATTTACCAAAAGCCACAGCTTTTGCTTCGTTCGGTTCTGAATTGAACTTTCGCTCAATTCAAGCCCGCACTTCGCCAAGCCGCGGCCCGTTAGCGGCAACCCTATGAAAAAACTTTACTACAAAAGATATTTTAACGAAATTAGAATTGAACAAGATGAAGTTTGGGGAACTTGCAACTATTATTTTGAAACACTTCAAAACGGAGAAGTATTGCGCCAAATTGAGGTTTATGAAAATGATAAAGAATTAAGATATGACAATAAGCATAGAGAAGATGAATATGGATTTTTGACTGACCAATTTCTTTATCTTGATGAGTTTGAAAATTATTCAATAACTGAAACTGAATTTGAATCTAAATGGCAAAATTGAATTATTTAATTGGTGATGCAACAAGTCCGCATATAAATGGAAACAAAATAATTGTTCACGTTTGTAATGACATTGGTGGTTGGGGAAAAGGATTTGTATTAGCAATTTCTAAAAAATGGAAAGAACCTGAACAACAATATAGAGAATGGTTTAAATCAAATGTAAATTTCAATCTTGGAAATGTTCAGTTTGTACAAGTTGAAAAAGACATTTGGATTGCTAATTTAATCGGACAACATAAAATTAATAAAGATGAAAATGGTAATGTTCCAATTCGTTATGAAGCCATTTTAAAAGGACTTGAAAAAGTTTCTTGCTTTTCAATTGATAAAAACGCAAGTGTTCATATGCCGAGAATTGGTTGTGGTCTTGCTGGTGGAACTTGGGAACAAATTGAACCCTTGATAAACCAATCACTAATTGAAAAGGATATTGAAACGTATGTTTATGACTTAAAATAAAAGGGCAGCCGCTAACACGGTATTGCCAAAAGCGGGGCTAAAGTGAATAACTCAACATCTGCCCTACTATTCCGCCAAAAACGAATTTTATTCGTTTTTTATTTTTAAATTTAACTCATATAAATTCGTTTTGGCTAGCCTCGGTGCAGAATTTAAGCTTTCAGCCATAAATTCCCCGCCTTCGGCAATACCCGAAACGTTAGCGGTAATTTTAAAAAACCGACAATTAAAGAGACAATTAACAAATTAGAAAACACAAAAAAACATTCACTTATGGGACTATTTGACTTTTTTAAAAAGAAAGAAACTCAACCAAATCCGACTGTACAGCCAACACAAACAAACAATGTCGTTGATGAAACGCAACAAGAATTTATTGACGACTCAACAGCAAATGCTGAAAGAATAATTGAGGCATTTGGAGAAAGATATGATGATGCATTCGACTACTCTGTAAAAAGTTTAGAATCACTTGATGAACTTCTTGACAATTTCGCAGACTTCGCTGAAAAAATGGACGATGAAATGAAAAGTGATTTAATTGCGCAAGCTGGTTCGTATATATTTGAAGTTGCCAGAAGAAATTTTGGAGGGAAATATTTTTGGTATGACAAATTAGACCAACCTATTTTAGTTACTGGACTTCCTAATTACGAAATTTCATTAGTTGCTTTCGACAAAGTAAAAATGAGAATTGAAAATGGACAAGAAGATAATATTCCTTTTTTCTTCCAAGGTTACTCGGAAAGAGTTATAAATGCGAAACCAGGCGACAAAGCAATGATTGTCTAAGAAAATAAAGACAAAAATAAAAACTACCGCTAATAACTAAGCTTTCGTCTTGCCCGGAGGGCATGAGATGGAAGCCTGTTGAACGGAACCGGAGTTAGCTTTTAATTCTTATGGAGTTATCGAAGTTTAGTTTTAAGATATACAAGCAGTATTTTATATGATTACTGCTTTTTTTGTGCTTCCTTAGACTGTGAAGTACTAAAAACTTTAATTTTCAGGCATAAAATCCCTTACCCATTAAGTTAATTAACAGGGGAATTTACTTCTGATTTAAAAAGATAAGTTTTTGGTGGACCTCGATCTCCAAAGAGTGCTAATGTTACTAAATTGCCTTCTTTACAGCAATAACAAAGGCGATGTTTTGTTTTTATTTTTGATTCTTTTCGTTTGACTTTTAATTGTTTTTGTAAGTCTTGTAATTTTCCTCTTTTCCAACTGCTGCTTAAAATTCCATAATGTCTTATTCGAACAAAACGTTTGGGTAAAATGTGTAGACTAAAACGACGAATAAATTCGTGATTTGGTAACAGCATTTCCTTATTTTGACCATTGCTGCTATAATCTTTGTACCGAAAATTAACTTCTGTTGCAGTAACCTCTTTGATACGATGGTTACTAATAGCTACCTTGTGTGTGTATCGTCCTAAATATTCGATCACTTGTTTTGGTCCTCCAAATGGACGTTTGGCATATACCACCCAATTTGATTTAAATAAAGAATCAAATAATTGAATATCTCCCAACTTTTCTTTACGCAAAAAAGTTACATACTTTGCTCTAAATACCTTACTTAATGCCTTAACTGAGAAAAGATATTTATCCGATTTAATCTTTCGTTTCCATTTTTTATTAGCCTGAATTCCCGCTCCCGGCACGATACAATGCAAGTGAGGATGAAGGCTTAAGTTTTGTCCCCATGTATGTAATATTGCAATCATCCCAAGCTGTAAACCTTCCGTTTGAGCAAACGTGGACATTGTACTCCAAGCTGCATCAAAAAGGATTTTATATACTTTCCGAGGTTCTTTGATTGCTAAATCATTCAGTTGATTAGGTAACGTAAAAACTAAATGATAGTAACTACAAGGTAATAAATCTTGTTCTCGAGCATTTATCCATTCTTCTCGTTTGTGACCTTGACAATTTCCCCGTAGGATTTTATCATTATATTTATATAAAAAAATGTATTACTATGTTTATGTATTATATAGCATAAAAGATAAAATGTTATATACTGGATATACTAAAGATTTAAACAAACGAATTAAAACTCATAATGAAGGAAAAGTTGTTGCGACAAAGTATAGACAACCTCTTATTCTTATTTATTGGGAAGGTTGCTTAAATCAACAAGATGCTACAAAAAGAGAAAAATACCTAAAATCAGGTAGTGGTAAAATTTATTTAAAAAATAGATTAAAAAATTATTGGAATAATCCAACGGGGTAAAGGACAATGCCTATTACGACAACTATTGTAGCTAATGTGTAAACTTCCACAATCTTCACATGCATCTACATGACCTCCTAAAGCAGCGGTTCTACAAAGCGATAAAGCTCGCAATGTTTTTTCTTGATGTATTGTAAAGTTTTGACTGGATAAATCTAGTGTTCGAAGCACATCAGCTACTTCCCATTTCGACGACATAATTCAAAAACAGTATCTAAAGGGTTATGTACTTTTTTATTTTCGAGCTGACAAACATGTAAATAAACCATCGTACTCTCGATTGTGCTGTGTCCCAATAATCGTTGAACCAATAGTATATTGACACCATCCTCTAATAAATTTGTAGCATAACTATGACGTAAAGTATGCGTGTTGACATCTTTATAAATACCGGCTTTCTTACAAATGGTTTTTATCACCCATTGGACGCCTCGTTGGCTATAGCTAGTGTTTAAATCTTTTTGATTAAAAGGATTTCCTGTAAATAAATAAGTCGTAGGATGTTCAACAGAAATATAGGTTTTTAGGCCACGAATGATATGATCAGACAACGGAACATAACGATCTTTTTTACCTTTGCTTTGAACGATATGAAGCAATTTTCGATCAAAATCTAAATGTTTTAATTCAATTCTTCTTACCTCCATACAACGAAGTCCACAACTGTAAATTAAACCAATAAGTAAACGATGTTTTAATAAATCAGCACTT
>NZ_JACXZC010000046.1 GCF_020281205.1 Empedobacter stercoris | reverse complement strand
AAAGTTTGGCTATATTAGCCCTATCGAAAAACTAAAATCTACTTGGCCAGTTGCACTTATAACTTGAACATGGCATTTACCATTTAGAAATATTTTTTCAAATAAAATAAATATCAGTAACTCTTTATGTAATCTTTACAGATTTTTGAAGTATTCTCCTCGAGAGTTTACATACTTCTACGGTCATACTGTCAATAATGAAAAACTTCTCAAACTCATTAAAACTTCGGGCAATTTTCATTCGTAGATCATTTATCTTACTGCTCAATCTACGTTTGCGACGATTATAAACACTACGTTCTATTTTGCATTTTATCGCTTGAGGAATTTGTCGAAAAGATGATTTTCACTGTTAATACCCATAAATTCAGCAGTTAATGCAAGACTTATCAATTCCAAATCCTTCAATTTTGGAGATCGCCTTTGATAGGCAAGTTTTCATTTGATATTTTTCGCAAAACTTCCAAAATTCTTTCGTAATTTGTATTCAAGTTGTTCATTGTAAATGTTTTGTAACTAATTCAATTTTCTGATTTTCAATCAAATGAATAACTTTTATCTTTTTAATTTATAATGCACAACGAATTAATTTAGTCAATCAAGACATTAATTTAGTTGAATATTTTAAAGATTTTTCAAAAGATGAAATTCAATCTGAAGAAGAAGCTATTTTTTATAGATTTCAAAAAAATTGTAAAGCATACACTGATATAATAAGAAAATTCTCTGAAAAAAATAACGAAAACTGGATTACTTTAGAAAATTTGCCTAAATCAACAATAAATGACAAAGAGTATAAATTAATAAAATCAGCTTCTTAATTATATTATTTTGATTATGAAGGAAATAAAACAATTGTAAAAATTGAAAATAATAATTGGATTGAATATTTTATTGATGAGTCTTTTTCTAAACTAAAATTACATTGGAAGAATAATTATGATTTTAATCTAGAATTTTTAGAAAGCAATAATTTAATAAAAAAATCATTAAGTAGAAAAGGAGAAATATATCAATATAGAAATTTAAGTAAAGAATATAATTATTACTGGATTGCTTATTACACAAAAGATCTTATTACAATCGTAAAATTCAAATTATATTTTTAATAAAAAAACCTTCCATCACGGAAGGTTTTCTTATTATATCGAGTTTCTTAATCTCTCTTATAATTTACAACCGCTTCTATAAACGCTTGTGCATTTTCTACTGGAATATTCGGTAAAATTCCGTGGCCTAAATTTGCAATATATTTATAAGGACCAAAATCGTCAATCATTTCTTTTACCATTTGTTGAATAGTTTCTGGAGGAGATAACAAACGAGAAGGATCAAAGTTACCTTGTAACGTCTTTTTGAAACCAGTAAACTCGCGTGCTAATTGTGGCGTAATTGTCCAATCAACTCCCAAAGCAGAAGCTTTAGAATCGGCCATTTTCTCTAAAGCAAACCAACAACCTTTTGCAAAAACGGTTACAGGAACTACTTTAGAAACTTCGTTTACAATTTGTTCAATGTAATTCCAAGAAAATTCATCATAATCTTTTGGCGATAACATTCCACCCCAAGAATCAAAAATCTGAATCACATTTGCACCGTGTTCTACTTTTTTCAATAAATATTGAATTGTAGTTTGAGTAATTTTTTCTAATAATTGGTGTGCAGCAACTGGATTTTGAAAACAGAACCCTTTTGCTTTATCAAACGATTTAGACCCTTGTCCTTCTACTGCATAACACAACAATGTCCAAGGCGAACCTGCGAAACCGATTAAAGGAATATTATTATCCAATTCTTTTTTCGTCAAATCCATCGCTTTGTACACATATCCTAATTCTTCTTCAACATCAGGAATATATACTTTTTCTACATCTTGAGTCGTACGAATCGGATTCTCTAACCATGGACCAACTCCAGGTTTCATTTCGAAATTCATTCCCATTGCTTGTGGAACAACTAAAATATCCGAAAAGATAATTGCTGCATCCAATGGAAAACGACGAATTGGTTGAACAGTAATTTCTGCTGCTAATTCTGGCGTTTGACAACGTGTAAAGAAATCGTATTTATCTCTCAATTCTATAAACTCTGGTAAATAACGCCCAGCTTGACGCATCATCCATACTGGTGGACGTTCTACCTCTTCACCTCTCAATGCTTTTAAAAGCAAATCATTTTTTATCATTGATGTATTTTTTTATATTTTCGACAACCACTTCCACCAAAGGTGTTTGTGCAGTTATAATTTTATGATTTGGATAAACTTCTTTGATTGCAGAAGTTGTTGTATTTCCGACTGTAAAAATACGCGAACTTTCTGGAATATTATTGTGTTGATGAAATGCTTTGAATGATAACGGACTAAAAAAAGCATAGACTTCGAACAAATCATTCACTTGATAATTAATTTGTTCTGTTTGATAGGTTATAATCTGATTAACTTCGTGATTGACTTTTGATAATTCGTTTACCAACAAATCACGACGCGAAGAACCACATAAGAAATTCCATTTCGGAAGATAATTTCCTGAAATTAATTTCGGAGCTAAATCTTCTGCGTAATCTTCAACCAAAACAACTTCTCTGTTTTGCGTTTTCAGTTTTTCTGCCGTTTTTTTTCCTACAACAAAAAAATGACCATTCAACTCCAAATCTTGAATGGCATTTACAGTATTTTGACTCGTTACGATAAATTGATGAATTGAATCATCAATCTGCTCCGAAATTTCATTCGCCGAAGTCAATTCAATATCCAAAGTTGGCTTGCAAACCACCTCTACATCAGCTCCAAATTCTTTTTTAAGAAGCGAAGACGGAATTAACTTTGTAAATAAAACTTTTGTACGCACTATTTCGTTCCGATTTCTTTTTTAATTTGTTCAATCATTTTTCCTGCACCTTGTGCAATACATTCTTCAGCAAATTCGCGACCTTTCGTCAAATACTCATTTGCTTTAAATTGTCTTTCGATTGAAATCATTTCTTGTCCATCAATGGATAAAATTGCTCCTTTGAACGAATAATTTTCTTCATCGATTTTTTCAACTAATGCTCCAATTGGTGCTGTACAACCTCCTTCTAAAACATTTAAGAATTGACGTTCTACTGTTGCAAACAATTCGCATTGAGGATTATTAATATCACTCAAATCAAAACCTTCTTTGGCTACAATTCCCAAAATTCCTTGCGATGGCGCAGCAATCATCCAATCAATCACTTTATAATGAAGACCTTTTGCAGCTAATTCATCTAAAATTTCTGAACGATCTAAACCTGCAAATGCAAACACTGCACCGTCCCAATCTTGATTATCTTGTAATTTTTGTAAACGTAATTGTACATTTCCACGTAAATCTACAATGGTATCATTAGGGTATTTATGATTCCAAAAGGCTTTACGGCGCAAAGAACCTGTTGCGATAATACGGTGTTCTTTCTCGAAAATATCTTCCGATTTGTACACTAAAATATCAGCAGAACTTGCACGTTCCGGATAAGCTATCAATTCTAATGTTTCAGGTAAAATAGTTGGCACATCTTTTAGAGAATGTACCGCAATATCTACTTGATCATTCAACAATGCAATGTCCAATGAACGTGTAAAAACGCCTGTTAATCCTAACGAATAAATGGGTTGTTTTAGGTTTGCATCACCTTCAGAAGTAATCGGAACGATTTCTGTTAGATGACCCTTCGCTTCTAAAATCGAAGCTACTTTATTGGCTTGCCAAAGTGCTAAAGGACTTTGACGTGTACCAATTTTTATTGTTTTCATGATGGTATTAAGCTTGTTTTAAATGAAACATTTTTTCGATTAACTGAATTGTTTCGTCTGCATTTTCTTTATTTTCGATCAAATAAGAGGCAAACTGATTGGTAATTTTTTGAATTACTTTTTCTGTTAAAATCGTTTCATTTTCGTCGATGTTTACATTATCTTTTTTCAAGTTATGTAAAGCAAAACTTTGAAAAAAGTCTAATCTATCTTTAAAAGATTGAATCGCAGGAACTAATTCTCTGGTTTCTAACCATTCGTAAAATTCTGTTGAGTGTTCTTCGATAATTGCCAAAGCTTCTGGAATAGAATTACGACGTTGCGCAATTGTATCATCTACCATTTTTGACAATCCATCTACATTTACTAACTGAATAGATTCGCGAGAAGCCAATGTATGAATTACATTTTCTGGAACTGACATATCAATAATTGTCATCTCTTTATCAAATGCAATCATTTCTTCGGTAATGGTATAACTACCTGCTCCTGTTGCTACAATTAAAATATCTGTGTTTTGTAATTCTTGTTTTAATTCGCTGTGATCTTTTACTGTAATATCATATTTCAGTCCAAGAACTTCCGCTTTTTCTTTTGTACGGTTGATTAATGTAATATTTGTGTTTGGATAATGTTTGACCAAATTCGCACATGTATTACGACCAATTTTACCAATTCCGTATAACAAAATATTTTTGTCTGTTAAATCTCCTTGGGTAGCTTGAATAAAATTCACTGCTGAATAAGCGACAGATGCAGAACCATTACTTAAAAAAGTTTCGTTTTTGACTTTTTTACTAATTTGGATTGCAGTATTCACTAAACGCTCTAAAAAAGCATTGGATGTGCCTTGTTTTTTGAAACGAGAAAACCAAATTTTGATTTGACCTATGATATCAAAATCACCTAAAATTTGACTTTCTAAACCTGACGATACGCGAAATAAATGATTAATCGCCTCTTCACCTTCTTTTACCATCATAAATTGACGGAAATCTACTGCATTACCTTCTGTGTATTTACAATATTGCTCAACGATTTGATCTTCACTTTCAGCAAAACCATAAAATTCAGTACGATTACAAGTTGATACAATAAAAAAGTTTTCTAAACCATTCGATTTAGAATCTTTTGTAAATGTTTCTACTTGTTCTGGAAAAAATGTAAATTTACCTCTTGTTACGGCATCTGCTTTTTCATAGCTGATTCCGATAACGTAAAATTTTTCTTCCGTTTTATTACCTCTAATTGTCATTTCTTCAAATACTGATACAAAAGTAGGTTCAAAAGCATTGCAAAAATAACTTTAAAAGGGAAAAGTAACGCTAAAAATTAAAGTTTCCTTTTTTAGAATAATTATAAATTAAAGTTTATATTTGTACGTAAACCTCTATAAAGAGCGCAATTGACAAATGTCACGTTTTTTATGTGATAAACCTCATTATTCGAAATGAAATTAAAAAATACCCATAAAAGTAAAATCAACGAGTATAAATTATCGACTGACGTATTTATCGCTCAAATAGACAACTTTACAGCATCTACAGATACTATTTTGAAAGGAATAGACAAACGTTATATACAATTCTATTTTTGTACAAAAGGTTCGCTGACATTTAATTTTAATAATGGTATTTACAAAATCAATCTGCACGAAGGTAAAAGTTTTTTGTTCTATTATCCAACTTTAGATATTCCGTTATCATTAAATATCAATGCAGAGAGTAAAGTTTATATTGTTGTGTTATCTATTAAAAAATTGCATCAATTGTTTGCTGAATACCAAATTCAGAATAATTTGATTTCAACAATGACACAAGAAAAGTTTTACATTGAACGAGAAATTAGTCCTTCGATAAAATTAGTGTTGAATCAGATTGAGCAAATGAAACTTTCGCCACAGTTTCAAAATTTATTTTTAATTGGAAAAATGTATGAATTGTTTACACTTTATTTCTCTGAAATAGAAAGTAAAAGCGAGCATTGTCCATTTCTGAATAATGAAAACGAAGGAAAAAGAATTAAAGAAATTAAAGATTATTTATTAGCTGATTTCAAAAATCCACCAACTATTAAACAGCTTTGTGAGAAATTTTCTATTTCTGAATATCATTTAAAAGAAGGTTTTAAAGAACTTTATGGTACAACCGTTTATGGTTATTTGTTGGATAAAAAATTAGAATATGCGTTGCATAAATTAGAAGAAAATCAATTAATGGTAAAAGATATCTCTTTTGAAATTGGTTATGAAAACCCATCTCATTTTATTTCAGCTTTTAAGAAAAAATATGGTTTAACACCTAAGCAATATATCAAACAATTTCAATAATAAACGTAGTAGAATTAAGCACTTCATCTTTTTTTAACTATTTATAAATACTTATATTTGCTAAATATTTATAAATAATTATGAGAAAATATCTACTTCTTTTATTTCCTTTTACGCTTTTTGCGCAAATTCCTGCTTATTATGAAGGAATTGATTTTAAACAAAATGGAAAAATTGTAAAAGAAGATTTACATGATTTAATTGCTGCGTCTCATCGCGCTGTAAATTATACACCTGGTGTTTGGAATATTTTGGATAAGTCTGATTTAGACTTAGATTCTGAAGGGCGTGTTTTATTAATCTATGGTTTTACAGATGATTCATCAATTTATTCAGAACAACGTACACGAGATGTAAATAACAAAAATAACTCATCAGGAGGGAGTACAATTGGAAAATGGGAACGTGAACATGTGTTTCCAAAATCTTTGGCTTCTCCAAAGTTAGAAACAAGCTTTCCTGGAACAGGTACAGATGCACATAATTTACGCGCTGTTGATAGACAGTTAAATTCTAAACGAAGCAATAATCCTTTTCGTGAAAAATGGGTACAAGACGTGACAGGACAAGCCAATTTAATCAATAAAGCTTTTTATCCAGGTGATGAATGGACAGGTGATGTTGCACGTATTATTATGTATATGTATTTGCATTATGGTTTGGAAACAGATCCTCAAAATGTGGCTTATAATCCAATATCAAGCAATGAAGATGGTATGCCAAATATGTTCTTAAAATGGAATGTAGAAGATAAAGTTTCAGAATTTGAAAAAGTACGAAACGAAATTATTGGTGAGATGCAAGGTAGTCGTAACCCTTTTATCGACAATCCTTATTTAGCTACATTAATTTGGGGAGGAGAAAAAGCTGAAAATACTTGGTCTGAGTTATCTTCTAATGATTATGATTATCAACAAACACTTGTAGAAGTTTTTCCAAACCCAACAAATGATAGAATAAAAATAAAAGCTAATCATTTTGATTATGCTAATTTATATGATTTTAATGGTCGCTTGCTTGGTATTGATTTAGGTGCTGAAGTAAGTCTAAAACAATTTCCTAAAGGAATGTACATTCTATCTATTCATTTAAAAGATGGAACAATTGTCACAAAAAAAGTAATTAAAAAATAAATGTAACGTCCTGAAAAAATGATACAGGATTAGACCAATAAAATTTTATTTTAAACAGTACATATATTCGTATTTGTACTATTTTTCTTTTTGTACGATTTTGGTATTAAAACCCGTTGTGCATTTTAAACAATACTGACTTTTAGGTTATTGATATTTCGCTTAAAATATTCTTTGTTAATGAACTGTACAACGGTTAAAGTAGTTATTTTAGCCAATAATCTTGTTTAGAAGCCTTCAAAAGTTTTTGCATAATTGCGTCTAATCATAAACTGGTCACAGAGTTGTGAGAAAAGTGTTTCAATCCTTTTTCGCTGTTTTTTGAATAAATAAAACTGTGGCTTGTAGTCCTTTTGATTAACTCTTTTCGGAGTTTCGAGTTCTATATTGGCATATTTAAATAAATCAATCTGAATCTCAGACGACAAGTAGCCTTTGTCTCCAAGCAAGGTACAATCGGATAATTGTTCTCTGATATCTTTTAAATAATGGATGTCGTAAACGGAAGCAGGACTTAAATCCACACGTTGAAAAACTCCATTTATCGAACAAACTGCATGAAGTTTGTAGCCATAAAAATGCATTTTCTGAGAAGCACAAAAGCCTCTGTTTGGATAGCAATAGTCGTTATCTTTACAGATTTTTGAAGTATTCTCCTCGAGAGTTTACATACTTCTACGGGCATACTGTCAATAATGAAAAACTTCTCAAACTCATTAAAACTTCGGGCAATTTTCATTCGTAGATCATTTATTTTACTGCCCAATCTACGTTTGCGACGATTATAAACACTACGTTCTATTTTGCATTTTATCGCTTGAGGAATTTGTCGAAAAAGATGAATTTCGCTGTCAATACCCATAAATTCAGCAGTTAACGCAAGACTTATCAATTCCAAATCCTTCAATTTTGGAGGTCGTCTTTGATAGGCCAATAGGTTTTCATTTTGATATTTTTCGCAAAACTTCCAAAATTCTTTCGTAATTTGCATTCAAGTTGTTCATTATAAATGTTTTGAAGTTAATTCAATTTACTGATTTTCAGTCAAATGAACAACTTTTATCTTTTTAATTCATAATGCACAACGGGTTTATAAAAGAAACCTTTTTAATCTGAACGAATATAGGTGGATTGATGTATAAATAAAAACGATAAAATAAATTATAATCTCAAAAAAAATCAGTTTTTTTTGTAAATAACTGATTTTTTTTGTGCTTTACAATTACCAATATCGGAGTTATTATTTCTTATCACGGTAGGATCAATGAGTGTAACAGTTAAATGTAGTTAATTAATTTTTCGCTTTATAATTAATAACTATTTAATTTGCACTTGGTATAAGATAAATTGATTAGTTAATAAAACAATTTGATTTTTAATTGATAAGACAAATTATTATATTTATGATATTTACCAAAACAAAATAATAAACATAAAAATATTAATCAATGGAAAATCAAGGAGGAGATATCTCAAAATGTCCATTTCATAATGGTCAAATGGATACAACGCCAGTTGGAGGATTGGGAACACAAAATAAAGATTGGTGGCCAAATCAATTAAATGTAAGTATTTTACGTCAACATTCAAATAAATCAAATCCATTAGGAGAAGATTTTGATTATGCGGAAGAATTTAAAAAATTAGATTTAGAAGCGATTAAGGCAGATCTTAAAACCTTGATGACAGATTCGCAAGATTGGTGGCCAGCAGATTTTGGTCATTATGGTCCATTGTTCATTCGTATGGCTTGGCACAGTGCAGGAACTTATCGTGTACAAGACGGTCGCGGTGGAGGTGGAGAAGGGCAACAACGATTTGCACCATTAAACTCTTGGCCAGATAATGTGTCTTTGGATAAAGCGCGTCGTTTGATTTGGCCAATTAAACAAAAATATGGGAACAAGATTTCTTGGGCAGATTTAATCATCTTAGCAGGAAATGTAGCTTTAGAATCTATGGGATTCAAAACACTTGGTTTTGCAGGTGGACGTGCTGATGTTTGGGAGCCAAATATTGATGTATATTGGGGATCTGAAAAAATTTGGTTAGAAGAAAGTGGGGGAGCAAACAGCCGTTATAGCGGTGAACGTGATTTAGAGAATCCGTTGGCTGCAGTGCAAATGGGATTAATTTATGTGAACCCTGAAGGTCCAGATGGTAACCCAGATCCATTGGCTTCGGCAAGAGATATTCGTGATACGTTTGCACGTATGGCGATGAATGACGAAGAAACTTTAGCGTTGATTGCAGGTGGACATACTTTTGGTAAAACACATGGTGCAGCATCTGCTGATCACGTTGGTGATGATCCTGAGTCAGCTGATCTTGAAATGCAAGGTTTAGGTTGGAAAAACTCTTATGGAACTGGAAATGCTGGGGATACAATTACATCTGGAATTGAAGTGACATGGACAAGTAAACCAACAGAATGGTCGAATTTATTCTTGAGTTATTTATTCGGTTTCGAATGGGAATTAACAAAATCTCCTGCAGGAGCATATCAATGGGTAGCAAAAGATGTAGGAGAAATTATTCCGCATGCGCACGATGCTTCGAAAAAATTAAGACCAACAATGTTGACTTCTGATATCGCATTACGTGTTGATCCAATCTATGAAAAAATAGGTCGTCGTTTCTTAGAGCATCCTGAAGAATTTGAAGATGCTTTCCGTAAAGCATGGTTTAAATTAATTCACCGCGATATGGGACCAGTTTCTCGTTATTTAGGTGCAGATGTGCCAAAAGAAACTTTCACTTGGCAAGATCCTATTCCAGCAGTAACACACGAATTGATAGATGAAAATGATTGTGAAAATTTAAAAGCACAAATTTTAGATCTTGGTTTAACAGTTTCAGAATTAGCTGGTACAGCTTGGGCTTCGGCTTCTACATTCCGAGGATCGGACAAGCGTGGAGGTGCGAATGGAGCACGAATTAGATTAGAGCCAATGAAAAATTGGGATGTGAACAACCCAATTCAATTAAATAAAGTATTGAAAGCATTAGAAGGTGTGCAAGCATCGTTTAATGCAGTAAATTCATCGAAACAAGTGTCTTTAGCAGATTTGATTGTTTTAGGTGGAAATGCAGCCATCGAAAAAGCAGCAAAAGATGCTGGTAAAACAATTTCAGTTCCATTTGCAGCTGGTCGTGCAGATGCTTCACAAGAAGAAACAGATGTAGAGTCTATCGGTTGGTTAGAGCCAATTGCAGATGGTTTCCGTAATTACCGTAAAAAGAAACGTCAAGGTGTTTCGACAGAAGAATTATTGATTGATAAAGCACACTTATTAACGTTAACAGCGCCAGAATTAACAGTTTTAATTGGTGGTTTACGTGCAATTAATATCAATTATGATGGTTCGAATCATGGTGTTTTAACAGATCGTCCTGGTCAATTAACAAATGATTTCTTTGTGAATTTATTGGATATGGGTACACAATGGAAAGCAAAAGATGAAACGAAAGAAGTTTATTTAGGTTCTGATCGTAAGACAGGTACACCAAAATGGACAGGAACTCGTGCTGATTTGGTATTCGGTTCTAATTCTGAACTGAGAGCTATTGCTGAGGTATATGCACAAGAAGATGCACAAGATAAATTTATGAAAGATTTTGTTGCCGCTTGGAATAAAGTGATGAATGCAGATCGTTTCGATTTGAAGTAATTAGTATGTAACGTCCTGAAAAAATGATACAGGATTAGACCAATAAAATTTTATTTTAAACAGTACATATATTCGTATTTGT
>NZ_JACXZC010000045.1 GCF_020281205.1 Empedobacter stercoris | reverse complement strand
CATTCAACTTAAAAGACATACTGTAATCGCGCTGAGTACGTTTGACATAATTGCTTCTTTCTTCCATAATAACGATTATTTTTTTTGTGTCGCTATTTCAGGACGGGACATAATCTCCAAAAAAACGTCTTACAAAATGTAAGACGTTTGTTAATCATTTAAAATGGAGCCATAAAACTAATCGTGTAATGATCGATAGTTTTTCCTTGCAAATCCTTCAATTCTAAAATAACTGGAACTTTATATGATTTTAGTTCACTTTTAGGAATTTTAATATCTATTAAACCTTGTTTCAATTCTCCTTCATTAATTTCAATATATTGATTAGGCTCTACTAACAAAATTGTTTTTCCTCCTTTGAAACCATTTACATTTACAACCATTTTATAGGTTTTATTTGTTTTATTCATCAAACTATATTGCATTGTATTAATGATATAATCACCTTCTACAACATAATCTTTGCCAGGAACTTGTAAAAATTTAACTTCGACATCACTTCTATTTAGTGTAAAAACAATCATTGCAGAAATCATTGCAACTAAAACAAAAGTAAATGCAATCAATCTTGCTGAAAGTTTAAAAGGTTTTCCTTGTTCTATATTTTCTTCGGAAGCGTGACGAATTAAACCTGTTGGTAGATTAATTTTCGTCATAATTGTATCACACGCATCCATGCAAGCAGTACAGTTTACACATTCTAATTGCGAACCATTTCTAATATCAATTCCGGTAGGACAAACTGCTATACATTGACCACAATCAATACAATCACCTTTTCCTGCTGCAACTCGATCTTCTCCTTTTCTAAATTTTGAACGTCCGTTTGTACTTTCTCCTCTTGGAAAATCATACGAAACTTGAATTGTTTTTTTATCAATTAAGACACCTTGTAATCTACCATAAGGACAAACCAATGTACAAACTTGTTCGCGAAACCAGGCGAAAACAAAATAGAATAATACACTAAAAATAAATAATCCTAAAAATTTACCTGCATGTTCTGATGGACCTTCTGAATAAATTTTTATCAGTTCATCAATTCCAATAATATAAGAGAACAATATGTTCGAGAAGAAAAATGAAATTATGTAAAAAACAGTCCATTTTCCACCTCTTTTCAATATTTTTTCTTCGTTCCAATCTTGTTTATCCAAACGTATTTGTTTACTACGATCGCCTTCAATCCAATATTCAATTCTACGAAAAACACTTTCCATAAAAATGGTTTGCGGACAAACCCAACCACAGAACAAACGTCCATAAATTGTCGTAAATAAAATAACGAAAACAACACTTACAATCATTCCGAATGCAAGTAAGAAAAAATCTGTTGTAAAAAATGGATAACCAAATAAAATAAAATTGGTATTGAAAACATCAAATTTAAAAACAGGATTTCCATTTGGTAATTTTATAAAAGGTAAAACCACTAATAAAATCAACAAAATCGAAGAAACGATTGAACGATAATTAGTGTACTTTCCTGAAGGTTTTTTTGCATAAACCCATTTTCGAGTTCCTTTCCTATCCATTGTTGCAACCTCTGTTCTAAATTGTTCATTTTCAATCTCAAAACCAAGTTGCGTTGTATCTTGTTTTAAATCACTCATATTAACTATAAATATCTATACAAAGATACCGCCACCTGTAAATTAAAGCTTGGCAATATTTATGGTATTTATGGTAATATTTACGTATTGATATAAATCATTTATTTACAATCATCTATTTTTTTTCAAAAAACTGACTTGTTCATGATGATAAAATCACTTAAAATAATCATCTTTTCAATTGATACAATTTACTTATAAATAATATTGTTTTCTGAATTGTTCTGGCGTAAAACCTGTATATTTTTTAAAAAATTTGACAAAATAAGAAGCATCTTGAAAGTTGAGTAAATAAGCAATCTCTGTAACCGAAATTTCTTTATTAACAAGCAAACGCTTGGCCTCAAGCACCACCCTACTCCGAATTAGTTCGCCTGCAGAATTTCCTAAAACATCCTTACAAAGCGCATTCAAATGATTCGGCGTGATATATAAAAGTTCGGCATATTCTTTTGGTAATTTTTTCTTTTTAAAATTTTGTTCAATAAGCGATTGAAAATTATTTATTAACACCGATTGATAATCATCTTCTTTTACATTTACACCTTCCAAACTTCGTTCAATATCAATAAACAAATTCATCAAATGAAAACCAATTTTTAAATTAGAAAATTGATCATCTTGATAGTTTTCATGTATCATTTCCTCAAAATAATTTGAAATTTTTTGTTGTAAATCTTTCGAAACTTCAACAACATGATCCTCTACTAAAATAGATTGCAAAAATTGAAACTTTTGTAAAATAGAAGAATTAATTCCAATCCAATCAAAAAAATTGTCCGAAAAATTAACAACAAATCCATCATATTTCTCTTTAAAATACCATTGATGCACTTGTCCTGGTTTCATAAAATACATGGTTCCAGATTTAGCTTCAAATTTTTCGAAATCGATTAAATGCTCACCACTCCCTTCTGTAAAATAAACCAAATGGTAATATTTATGGCTATGCACTTCTTGCAAATGCGGATTACTGTCCACATACCCTCTGAATCGATCTACAGAAAACAAATCATTGCTATTTTTTTCTGTATTCAAATTACAAATATCAAATGTCGGAAATAGTTTTTTGGTCATAATCGAGTAAATTTTTCAGATGTAAAAATAAATACTATTAAGAACATTTAAATTGAAAAGTTTAACTTTAGGCAATAGAACATTAAAAATGGAATTTAAAGAGAAAAAAATTATCCTATTATCTTTAGACGGAGGAGGAATTAGGGGAATTATTTCGTGTGTTATTTTAAAATACATCGAAGATAAATTAAAAGAAATTCATGATAAAAATGCTAAAATTGGTGATTATGTTGATTTTATAGCAGGAACAAGCACAGGAGCTTTGATTGCTTCTTTATTATTAATGCCTTCTGACAAAGATCCTAAAAAAGCAAAGCATTCTATCACAGATGCGCTTAACATCTATTTGGGTGAAGGAAAAAACATTTTCTCTAAAACATTTTGGACTATTTTGAACAATCCTTTGAGTGTTCTTAAAGATAATTTACCAACAGTTGTATTGGAAGAACAATTGGAAATTGTTTTTGGAAAAACTGAATTGAAAGATTTGATTCGTCCTTGTGCAATTGTTTCCTATGATACAGAACATCAAAAACCTAAAATATTTAATACAATAGACGGAATTTCTCCTTTCCGAAATTTTTATATAAAAGATGTCTGTCGAGCTTCTTCAGCTGCACCAACTTATTTTGAACCAGCTAAAATTAAATCATTTGCCGATCAAGATTTTTGTTGTATTGATGGCGGTGTTTTTGCAAATAATCCAACTTTTGTAGGATTTATAGAAACTCAAAAAATAAATTTTAATAAATATTTCAAAGACGAGTTGAAATTTGACGGTACAGCTCCTTTACAAGAGTTTATCATCATCTCAATCGGAAATGGATCTCGTGCAAAATCATACAAACATGAGCATTTGAATGGAATTTCAAAGTCGAAATGGGTAGATCCTTTGGTTGATATTTTCATTTCGACTGGTGTTGATATGATTGATTTGGAAATGAAAAGCATGTACGCCTTACTCAAACCAAAATATCAACAAAATTATCATCGATTTAATCCAGAAATCCCTGAATCTTCTTTAGATTTGGGAAATGTCTCAAACACTAATATCAAAACATTGTTAGATGTTGCAAATGATTTTGTTTCAAAACACAAAGAAGAATTAGATGAAGTGGTTCAAAAATTAATTTTCAATCAAGTTGAAATAGAATAAAAATGGCTTTGAAAATTCCAAAGCCATTTTATCTTATTTATTACGAACATAGACAAAAATCTCCTGTTCCCTATTCAATTCTCTATTATCAATAATACTTTCTATACAAGCTTGTGCAGTTTCAACTTCACCTGCAACGTTGAAATTTTTGTACTTTCCATTGATTAACGGTGTAACATGTTGAGTCAAATTCTCGGCATTCAATCTTTTGCGTTCGTCAATCAAATTGTAAACATATTCTCTTCCTGATTCATCCGTAAAATTATCAACTTTATATATTTGATCCAATTCTCTTTCGTGGTCCAAAATAACAAACAAATAATCTTTTTTATTGTCCTTTTCAAAAAAAATTCTTCTCATAGCGAAATTGTTTGACTCAAATTTAATAAAAGATTCTTGCTTTTTGTATAGAAAATTAAAAACATTTATTAGAATTTTAAAATATCTTTAAAATACTAGATAAAATTCCAAATCTTTAAATAATCCTTTTATATAATACATTTTTCATGCCTGCATAAGTAGAAATTCGTATCTTAATTCCTTCTAAAAACGAACAAAATCTAACAAATTGAAATTCAATATAAAGAAAGTACTCAAATATTTCTCGTTTGCAATTTTATCAATAATTCTTTTGCTAACAATTGCAATTTTTAGTTTACAGTTTCCTTCTGTTCAAAATTTTGTAAAAAATAAATTAGTCAATTATCTTGAAGAAAAAATTCAGACTAAAGTTCAATTAGATCGCGTTTATATCGACTTTCCAAATAATCTTGTAATGGAAAATCTATTTTTACAAGGTCAAGACGTTGATACTTTGTTGTCGGTCAAAAAATTTGACGTTGGTTTGGATATTTGGCAACTCACGAAAAGCAAAGCTGATATAAAATCAATTGAATTGGATGGTTTGAAAGCAAATGTTATTCGAAAAGCTGACGGGAATTTCAATTTCGATTACATTATTAATGCTTTTGCAACAGATGAAAAAGAAGAAAGTTCTTCCAAGCCTTTTATCATTTCCTTGGATAAAATAAAATTAGCCAATCTCAATGTTTCGTTTATCGATCTGCAATCTGCAAACAACATCAAAGTTCTTCTAAATTCATTTGATACACGCGTTAAAAAATTTGATCTCGAACAAAATACATACGCAATTGACGATATCAATTTAGATGGTTTAAAGCTTAAATTGAAACAAGACCTTATAAAAGAAGTTTCGCAAAAAGTTGAAGAAAAAGTCGATTCGTTAAACGATCAAAAATCTATAAAAATTGAATTGAATGGCATTCATTTAACCAATTTTGATGTAGATTATGGCGATGATAATGCTCGAATGTTTGCGAAAGTAAAATTCAAAGATTTCAAAACACGTATTAAAAAACTTGATTTACAACAGAATTCTTACGCCGTAGATGACATTTTACTAAATGGATTATTCGTTGACTTCAATCAAAAAATGGTCGAGAAAATTCAAGTGAATAAAATTGATAAAGTTTCTCCACAATCGAATCAAAATCCACTTCAAATTGCGTTAAATAAAATTAATCTGAATGATATCAAGGTCAATTATGGTGACGAAAATTCGAAAACGTATGCAAAAATTAATTTGAATGAATTCGAAACAAAAATCAATAAACTTGATATCGAAAATTCAACCTTTGACATCGAAAATATTTTATTAAAAGACGCCGACATCGAAGCCAATTTATACCTTTCTTCTACTAATTCGACATCTTCTCAAACATCATTTTCATCAGCAATGAACTTGGTTTTGAATAAAACAATTTTAGATAATGTAAACGTAAAATACAACAATACAGCAGAACGTAGAACTGCGCAAGGAATGGATTTTAATCATTTAGATTTCTCATCATTAAATCTTGATTTGCGTAATTTCAAAATGTACAATAATACGTTTGCTGGACAAGTAAAAAGTGCTGAAATAAAGGAATCAAAAGGTCTAAATATTCAAAAATTAACGACAAACTTCTTGTATGCGAATACACAAGCTTATCT
This sequence comes from Empedobacter stercoris, assembly GCF_020281205.1. Lineage (GTDB taxonomy): Bacteria > Bacteroidota > Bacteroidia > Flavobacteriales > Weeksellaceae > Empedobacter > Empedobacter stercoris. The sequence goes on along the minus strand of NZ_JACXZC010000045.1, from coordinate 6,283 downwards.
GAAAAATCTATACTTACAAACAACTAAAACAATTCTTCGGGACGAAGTAATTCTTCAATACAATAGCATTCAACAACTAACATCTAATCCTGAAAATGTAGTGGTCAATGCGAATATCAAACATTCTAAAATTGGATTTGCAGATATTCTAAATCTTGTTCCAACGCTTAGAAAAACGACGCCTTTCGACAACTATCCAAATGCAATTTTACACGTAAACACGAATGTAAAAGGAAAAGTAAATGATTTATTCATCAATAATTTACAGGTTTCTGGTTTAGATGATTTAGAAGTTTCGGCTTCGGGAAGAGTGAAAAATGCAATGAATCCAACGAAATTATTTTATGATTTGAACATTAAAAACTTTTCTACTTCATCGAAAACAATTTACAATTTAGTTCCTAAAAACACTATTCCAAACAACATTAGAATTCCGTCAAAACTTTCTGTAAAAGGAAAGGCGAAAGGAACAACGAAACTTATCAATACGCAATTAACCATCAACTCGACCTTAGGAAACGCAAAAATTGATGCCATTGTGGATATGTTGAAAAAAGATGCGGAAAAATATAACGTAAAAGCTGAAGTCCAACATTTAGATGTCGGAACTTTAATTAGTAATAAAGACATCGGGAAAGTCACTGCAAAATTGAATGCTATCGGCACAAGTTTTAATCCCGAAAAAATGAATACGAAGCTTTCAGGATTTATTACGTCTGCGAATTACAACAATTACACCTATCAAAATATTAACCTTGATGCAATAGTAAATGAAGCTGCTTTTGAAGCACAAGTTTTATCAAAAGATCCAAATGCAAACCTTAATTTAATTGCTTCTGGTCTCTACAAAAAAGAGTTGTCAGATGTAAAATTAAATGGGAATATCAATCATTTAGATGTTCAAAAACTTGGTTTTTATAACGAACCTATGATTGTTACTGGGGAAATAGCTGCAAATTTTGCTGACCTAAATCCTAATCATTTAAATGGATCATTGACTCTCAAAAACTTTGCTTTATCGAACACAAAAGATGTTTTCCCTTTGCAAGAAGTGAATTTAATCGCAAATTCAACAGCCGATTCAAATCAACTTAAACTTACTTCTCAGGTTGCAGATTTAGACTTAAAAGGTAAATTTAAATTGACACAAATTTTTGGATCACTTACCTCAACGATTAATCAATATTATCAATTTCAACAATCTGATGAAAATGAAAAAATAGAACCTCATCAATTTTTTTCCTTACGTGCAAAAATAAAAGACGATGAATTGGTTCGAAGATTTATCCCTGATCTAAAAAATTTCGAAACGATTACATTAGATGCAGCCTATGATGCAGATTTGAAACAAATTAATGTCGATGGAAAAACACCAAGTTTAACGTATGGTACAAATACGATTAACAATGGTTTTATTAAACTTTCGAACCAAAATGATGCGTTGGTGTATGCATTGAATATTGATCATTTGAGAAGCGATAATTTTCAGTTGAACAAGATAAATCTTAATGGAGATATTGCGAATAATACCATCAATTACAGCATTTCAACGAAAGATGATAAAGATATTACTCAATTTTTGGTTGCTGGAAATTTGAAAACATTGGATGACATTACAGAAATCAGCTTAAATCCGACTGGTTTAGTCTTAAACTATGATCAATGGGAAGTTGGAGAAGGAAATTTAATTCAATTAAAAAAAGACGGCATTGTTGCAAATAATTTCAAACTAATGCATAATGGAAGTGAGATTTTATTGCAATCAGCATCTGATAAAGGTACAAGTCCGCTTGATATTTCGATTAAAGATTTCAAAATAGAAACTATTACCGAAATTATCAAAAAAGATGACTTAGCAGCAGAAGGAAACATCAATGGAACAGCACAAATTAGAGATTTGAATACAAATATGACCTTCAATTCTGATTTAACTATTTCAGATTTAAAAGCATTTGGAAATCCTATTGGAACGATTGTAGCGAAGGTCAATAATACATCTCCAACTTTGATTAATGCAGACATTTCATTAAATGGACACCACAATGATTTGAAGATTTTAGGCGATTACAACACTGAAGCAAGTGCATTTGATTTGAATTTAGCTATTAACCGTTTGGAAATGAAAACCGTTCAAGGATTTTCGATGAATCAAATCAAAGATACCGAAGGTTATTTGGCTGGAAACTTAAAAATTACTGGAACGGTAGATCAACCAAGTGTTTTGGGACAATTAAAATTTAATGAAGTAGGTTTAACGATTGCTGAAACAGGTAGTAATTTACGAAAAATTGATGACGCAATAGATTTTACAAATAAAGGAATAGAATTTAACCGATTCAAAATTAATGACAACGAAGGAAACTCTCTCACATTAAGAGGCGAAATATTAACTAAAACCTATCGGGATTTTGCTTTTAATTTAACTGCTAATGCACGAGATTTTAATGTTGTCAATTCCGAAAAAACTAACGATGCCATGATGTATGGTAAACTGGCTATTAATGCGAACCTAACAATAAAAGGTGATATGGATCTTCCTAAAGTAAACGGAAACTTAAAGGTAACAGATGACACTAATTTTACATTTGTTTTGCCTCAATCTTCACCATCTTTACAAGAACGAGAAGGAATTGTAGAATTCATTGATCAAGATCAAATCACGTTAAATGAAACGATTAAAACAGCTGAACTAATTACAGATTCTAAGATAAAAGGATTGGATGTTAGCGTGAATATTGAAGTGAGTAAAGAAGCTAAAACATCGATTATCATTGACAAAGCGAACGGAGATTTTGTCGAAATACAAGGTGAAGCTGAGTTGACCGGTGGAATGGATCCTTCTGGTAAAATGACTTTAGTTGGCGTCTATCAAGTAGAAAAAGGTGCTTATGAGCTTTCGGTAAGTTTATTAAAACGCCGTTTTGACATTCAGAAAGGAAGTAGTATTACATGGACAGGTGAGCCAACTGCTGCAAACATGAATATTACAGCGATTTACAAAACAAAAGCGGCACCAATCGATTTGATCGAACAACAAATTTCGGGTTATTCCTCATCAGAAATGAACATGTACAAACAACGTATTCCGTTTAATACCGAACTCATTTTAAAAGGTGAATTACTAAAGCCTGAGATTAAGTTCAATATTTCGATGGACAAAGATAATCCCTCTATTGCAACAGCCGTTATCGAAAATACACAATCCAAATTGGATCAGTTGAAAAATGATGAAGCAGAAATGAATAAACAAGTTTTTGCATTATTGTTGTTAAATCGCTTTATTGGAGAAAATCCGTTTGAAAGTAAAACAAGTGTTTCTGCCGAAACTATGGCGTTACAAAGTGTGAGTAATATTCTTTCGCAACAATTAAATAATTTGGCAGATAATTTAATCGAAGGTGTCGACATTGATCTGGGATTAGACACACAAGATGATTACTCATCAGGTACCAAAAACACTCGAACAGACTTGAATGTTGCGGTAAGTAAGCGCTTGTTAAATGACCGATTAAAAGTTTCGGTTGGAAGTAATTTTGGGCTTGATGGTGACGCCAGAGAAAACGAAAACATGACTAACATTGCTGGAGATATCACAATTGATTATAGTTTATCACGCGATGGTCGATATATGTTAAGAGCTTATCGAAAAGATGAATATCAAGTTGCTTTACAAGGACAAATTGTAGAAACTGGTGTTGGTTTTATTATCACATTAGATTACGATAAATTCAAAGAAATTTTCGAGAAAAGAAGAAAAAATAAAACGAATAGAAAAAAACAAAAAGTCGTATCTCAACCATGAAAAAATCAATTATAACATCTATCAAATGTATTGCTATTTCATTTGCCACAGTTGGTATTACTTCTTGTAGCAACACCCGTTTTCTAAAAGAAGGTGAAACACTTTACACAGGTTCTAAATTAACCATAAAAGGGGATTCATTAAGCAAAAGTGATCGCGTAGCTTTAAAAGATAATCTGGAAGAAAATATTATTCCCAAACCTAATTCAAGTTTTTTTGGATTACGTCCTCGATTATACATTTACAATATCACGAGCGAACCAAAGAAACAAAAAGGATTAAAATATTGGTTGAAATATAAGGTAGGACAAAAACCTATTTTATTAAGTGATGTTGATATCGATTTTAATAAAAAAATCCTGGTTAATTATGCCGAAAACAAAGGCTATTTCAATGCAAAAGCGCAAGGAGATACCATTAGCAAAGACAAAAAAGCAGTAGTAAATTATGTGTTACAACCACACAAACGCTATTACATCAATCAGGTTAATTTTCCAAAAGACACAACATTAGTTGTGAACAAAGAAATTAATAAAACAGAAGCCAAAACTTTACTTAAAGAGAAGCAACCATTTGATTTGGATGTGATAAAAGCCGAACGCGAACGTATAGATTCTCGTTTAAAAGAGAACGGTTTTTATTATTTTCATCCCGATAATATTATTGTACAAGCAGATAGTACCGTTACAAACAAACAAGATGTTGAGCTTTTTGTAAAGCTAAAAGACCAAACTCCCGAACAAGCTAAAAAGCAATTTACGATTGATAAGGTTATTGTTTTTCCTGATTACAATATTCGGCAAGCAAGAAAAGGTTTATACCAAATGCCGATGCCTACTGATTCTTTAGGAAAATATGAACAAAATGGTTTTTATATGGTGGATTCGAAAAAGAACTTTAAACCAAAAGTTTTCGATCGTGCCTTGTATTTCAAAACTGGTGATATCTACAATCGCGCTGATCATAATTTAACCCTAAATAGATTAGTTAATTTAGGTGTTTTTAAATTTGTGAAAAACGATTTCGTTATTTCAGATTCCATCAACAATAAATTTGATGTTTATTATACGTTGACACCAAGCGAATTTCAATCGTTGCGCTTAGAAGTTTTAGGTCGAACAAATTCGGCGAATTATGGCGGTGGCGAATTAAACTTAAATTGGACGCATCGTAACATACTAAAAGGAGCAGAACAACTTAAAATGGCTTTATATGGTGCTTTTGATATGCAATTAGGCGGTCAAAAAGATGCGAACAACATTTTTAGAGCTGGTTTTAATACACAACTTTCAATTCCGAGAATTGTAGCACCCTTCAAATTCAATTCATCAAGTGCGTTTGTTCCACGAACAAATATTGAAATGGGTTATGAATATCAAAACAGATCGAAATTATACACCTTACATAATTTCAATACGTCTTTTGGATATGTTTGGAAAGAAAATGCACAGAAAGAACACAACCTAAAAGTGTTTAGTGCAACTTTATTATTTCCGGAAAAAGTAACCGATGAATACAACAGCAAAATTTACGATTCGATAGGAAATATTATTAACCCAAGTTTAAAACGCGTTGTCGATAAACAATTGATTTTTGGCCCACAATATTCGTACACCTATACTACCACAATGTTACCACGAAAAAGTACATTTTATTACCGTGGTTTAGTTGATTTGGCTGGAAATTTAACAGGATTGATTACTGGTGCAAATGTAAAAAAAGACAAGGAAAAAGAAATCTTCAAAATTCCATTTAGTCAATATGCAAAAATGGAACACGACTTCCGTTTTTACCACAAGTTTTCGGACAAATCTTCAATTGCCACACGGTTTATAGGAGGAATTGCTTATCCTTATGGTAATTCTGAATTTGTTCCATATTCCAAACAGTTTTTTGTGGGAGGTAGCAATAGTATTCGCGCATTTAGAGCACGTACATTAGGTCCCGGAAGTTATGATCCACGCTATCAAAATGCGAATTTCTTTTTTGATCAATCGGGAGATATTAAACTCGAATTAAATGCAGAATTTAGACAGAAATTATTTAGTTTTCTAAATTTAGCGTTGTTTGTTGATGCGGGAAATATATGGTTAATGAATGAGGATGAAACGCGTCCAGGTGCAAAATTTTCAAAAGATTTTATAAATCAAATTGCTGTAGGAGCAGGATTAGGACTACGACTTGATTTTAGTATTTTAATTCTGAGATTGGATTTAGCCACTCCTCTTCGTATTCCCTATTATGAGAAAAATGACCGATGGACATTTGATAAAATTGATTTTGGAGACAAAGCATGGCGAAAAGATAACTTAATTTTGAACATCGCGATTGGATATCCATTCTAAGCGTAAAGCAAAAATAAAAAACGAGTATCAAATGATACTCGTTTTTTTACTATTTATACTGTCCCGTCCTGAAATAGCGACACAAAAAAAATAATCGTTATTATGGAAGAAAGAAACAATTATGTCAAACGCACTC
>NZ_JACXZC010000044.1 GCF_020281205.1 Empedobacter stercoris | reverse complement strand
TGGTATCTTTGTTCCTGGTCGAGTTGTTTATATATTTTTTTCACAAATCAAATTTAGCACTTGGCTAATCATTGGGGCTAGCCCCCAATGATTTAATTTGAGTTGCACTTATTTGTTGAACTTAGATTTTTTAAAAAAGAAAGAATTTGATAAAATTTCTGAACTCGAAAAAAAGATTATTAGTTTAGAAAATACTAATTCTGAATTGAACTCTAATCTAACTAGATATAACGGAATAGTGGATGTAGAATTCTATATAAAAACAGAAAAAGAAAATCAACTATAGAATCAATTGAAATGATTGAAGAAGAATTCCCAACGAGTTTAATGTAATTCTAATATAAAGACTACTTAACGTTAGAAAAAAAAACGTTTTATATGCCGAATTTACATTTTACTTTTAAACAATATAGATGTGTTAATTCGTTATTAAAATAAACTTACATTGTTATGTTTCCATAAGGATCAGATTTTAATAAAAGAATTTTGGCATTAGGATACATTGAGTAATAATTATAATCTATCTTCACGAAATCTGAAATCATAGTAAAACCACCGTCATCTGTCGCTAACACATCAACTCCTGCAGTGTATGAATAATCAAAAGCAATTGTTTTTTGCCATAGCTTTTTACCTTCTGGAGATAAATTAATGTATCTTATATCTGAGAACCCCATAGATCTATTATTATCTTTACCTGTAACCAATATATCTGAATTTGATAATTCAGTAACCGAAAATTGTGCAATTTCATCTGATAGGAAAGAGTGTTCCCATATAAAATTACCACTTTGATCAATTTTCTTTATAATATCAAATCTTTTATCATAAGCTCCCATCCAATGTCCCTGAATAATGAAATTTTCATCCTTTGTATTAATTATTTTTATTGGAAAACAATAACCATCGCCAAATTTTTTTTCGAAAATTTTATTACCATTCATATCAATTTTAAACAACCAAAATTTAGCATTAGAATATCTACCATTTTGGTCTTCAAGACGAGTATCTCCAAACATAATCATGTTATTATTCTTATCAAATGCTAAATCTAAAATATTATTATAATAATCTAATTCGTATGACTTATGCCATAATATGTTTTTATTTGGAGAAAACTTTACAGCAACACCTTTTATATCATCCATAAATTCTGAATGCATATGATTTCCAACAACAACTAAATTATTTTGTTGATCATACTTTAAAGACTCTAATAAAATATACTGATCGTATCCATATATTTCTCTAAAATCTTTTTGCCATATTTTATTGCCATTTTTATCTAATTGAACTACATAGTGTTGGTACGTGAAAATAGATCCATTATTAGAATTAATAATTTCAACAGGTTTATTTAATGTTTGATAAAAATCTGGATCTGAAAAAGTATAATATTTATTCCAAATTAAATCGCCTTCAGCATTAATTTTAAACACAAATACTGAACGAGAGAATATACCAGAAACCAAATAATGATTATCCTCTGTTAAAGTAATTGATGATAATTCACCATGATATTTATTTGGACCATAATCATAATCCTTCATAAATTTCAAGTAATATTTGAAAGTTATAAATTTAAAATATTCTCTTGTTTCATTACCATGACTGTCTTTTGCTATTATATAACCAGAGTAGTTTTTTAATTCTTCAAGATTTTGAAAATTAGCTTCTAAATCAATTAGATCTGAGAAAATTTTTACATTTTCTAGATAAATATCATATTTGACAGGATCGTTATCTGGGTCAATTGCAGCATTCCAAATTATTTTAGCACTAGAATGTGACACATCTTTAATTGTTATCTCAAAGTTTTTTGGAGCTTGATTTACTTTTGTTACATCATCTTTTATATCTAATTTATCGTCTTCATTTGTACAAGAAAACAAAAAGCCAATTGAAAAAAAAAGAAATATTTTAATATACTGCATTCTTATAAATTAAGTGAAAAAACACTTTTACAATAGCAAATAAAGGATAAAATTAAATAATTAACAAAATTATTTTTTGCATCGAGTATCATTCAGAAAAAGAAGAAGTCTATTTCCAAAAAGCTTTAGAAAAAGTAAGAAAGGAGCAAGGGACTAATAATTCCGAAGAATTAAAATTACAAATAGAGCAACTCGAAAAAGAATTAGAAGAAGCAAGGTTAAAAAAGAAAGAGCTTTATCTATGGCTCAACAAACCAAGAGAGGACATGTGTATATTATTTCAAATATTGGTTCTTTTGGATAAAATGTATTTAAAATAGGAATGACAAGAAGGTTAGAACCTTTGGATAGGGTACGAGAATTAGGAGATGCCTCAGTTCCATTTCGATTTGATGTTCATGCCATGATTTATAGTGATGAAGCCAGAACCTTAGAATATGAATTGCATAAAGCTTTTGCAGATCGAGCTGTCAATTTATTTAACTATAGAAGAGAGTTTTTTAATGTAACTCTTCAAGAAATTAAAGAAAAAATAGTAGAGTTAGGCTTTGAGGCTGAATTTATAACCGATGCAGAAGCCATGGAATATAGAGAATCATTACTATTAAAAGAAAGATCAACTATAGAATCAATTGAAATTATCGAAGAAGAATTTCCAACGAGTTTGATGTAATTCGTACAATTTAACTGAATACTCCCAACTATAATCTAGAGGCAAATTACTCTTTCTTTTATTAATTTTTTTTAATTAGAGGCTTAGAGCTATTCACACCGATTATTTAGTTGTAGATCTTAATACAGATAGGGAATACTTAGAAATTGCCTAAAAGGAATTTGAGGAGTTTTAGAATTTATTAGGTTTATACTACACAGATACAGGACAAACTTTTGTAGTGACATTGGCTAGGATATTAAGTTAGGAATTTACTTTTAAATAGTAATTAAATTATAGAGAAGAGTTATTTTATTTTGATTAGATTTCGCAATATAGTATTAGAATGATTTATATTATAACTATTTTTGTATTTTAGAGAATAAATTTGATTATTGTAAATAATCAGAGAATGTAATGATAAGATAAAGTGAACAATAAAAATCAAAGTAAAGGTCAATTAAAGGCTGTAGATTTTTTCTGCTCCGGAGGAGGTATGAGTTATGGTATGCAAGAGTCTGGAATTAAGATTCTTGCTGGTATTGACTTTGATAAGAATTGTAAAGATACTTATGAAGCAAATATCAAAGATGCTAAATTTATTCATGCAGATGTTTTTGATTTAAAGGAACAAGATTTACAAGGTGAATTATCATTGAGTAAATATGATGATGATTTAATTCTAATAGGTTGCAGTCCATGTCAGTTTTGGAGTATTATCAATACAGATAAGACAAAATCGTCTAAATCTAAAAGTTTATTGATTGAGTTTTCAAGATTTGTGAAATATCTAAGACCTGGATATGTTGTTGTTGAAAATGTCCCAGGAGTATTGAGAAGAAAAGACGAAAGTGGATTAAATGAATTTATAGAATGGCTAAAAAGCAATGGATATAGTAATCCTCATTTTAAAATCCATAATGTAAATGATTTTGGTGTGCCTCAAAGTCGTAAAAGATTTACATTAATTGCAACAAGATTATCTGAAAAAGAAATCAAACCAATAGAATTAGAAGGAAAAAAGGCCGTTGTAAAAGATGTGTTAGGTCCAGAAAATGGATTTCCAAAAATTTCGGATGGTCATAAAGATAATTCCGATTTTTTACATTCAGTACCAAGTATAAGTGATATAACAAGAAGAAGACTTAAAAAGGTAACAAAAAACGGAGGAAATAGATTAGGATTTGCGAATGATCCAGAGTTACAGTTGAAATGTTTTGAAGGAAAAGACAATGCTTTCAAAGATACATTTGGACGACTTTGGTGGGACAGACCATCACCAACAATTACAACAAAATTTTTTAGTGTTTCTAATGGACGTTTCGTACATCCAGAAGAAGATAGAGCATTATCAATCAGAGAAGGTGCCGTATTACAATCGTTCCCTAAAACATATAAATTTAAAGGTACTAGTATAGCTAATTTGGCAAGAATGATAGGTAACGCTGTACCTCCAAAATATGCAACAGCTTTAGGAAAAGCTATAATTCAAAATCACGAAAAATGCAATTTAGAACAAAAGCAAGAGCTGTAGATTTATTAGGTAAAGGTCAAATTGCTGATTTACCTACTGCTATAACTGAATTATGGAAAAATGGTTATGATGCCTACGCTGATAATTTAAAAGCTGAATTATTTAAAAAGGGATACCAAGGATTAGAAAATGATTACTTCATTATTTCTGATGATGGTAAAGGGATGTCCAATTCAGATATTTTAGATAAATGGTTAGTTTTAGGAACAGATTCTAAGTCTAGAGCAACTTTGGACATTGAATCTGAAGATACTTTATGGAAGAAACCTCGCATTAAAGCAGGAGAAAAAGGAATTGGTCGTCTTTCTATAGCATATTTAGGTAACCCAATGCTAATGCTTACAAAAAAGTTAGGGTATCCTTTACAAGCTCTTTATTTTGATTGGAGGTTGTTGGAGAATTACAATCTATTTTTAGATGATATTATTATACCTATAAAGCCAGTAGAAAAAAATGATTCATTAGAACAGATCTTTAAAGAATTAAAATCCTTATTTCTTAAAAATTTTGAAAAGGAAGAGGATTTAGAAAAAAAACCAATTTGGGAAGGTAAACAGATTGAACTGAAGGAAAATATCATCAATGATACTAACAACGCTAGATTGGAAAACGTTGTCTATGAATCAATAAGTAATTTCTTCAACAATGAAAATTCTCATGGAACATTTTTTTTAACTTTTAATCCTATTGACCAGATTCTTGATCTAGCTGAAAAAGATGAAGATGGACTTGAAGATAGAAATTTTGTAATATCTAGTTTAACAGGATTTATAAACCCATTTAAAGATATTCAATCCAATATAAAAAACACTTGTATTATTAATAGCGAAGATGAAACATATGATCTATTAACATCAAGAGGTAATTTCTTCGTAAGTTCAGATTTTAATTTAGCCGATGTATATATCAATGGTGTTTTTGATGGCAAAGGAAACTTTAATGGAAAAGTTAGAATATATGATGAAACAATTGATTACTCATTTACAAACTCTAGAAAAAAAGATAAGAGAAGCAATTATGGAGAGGTTCCTATTGAGTTAGGTTATTCTCAGGGAGTAGAACAGTCTTCAAATCTAAATGAAGAGTTATATAATCAAATTAAATCAAAAGTTAAAGAATACGGAGGTCTTTATGTATTCAGAGACGATTTTAGAGTACTTCCTTATGGAAGATATAATGCGGATTTTCTAAATTTTGAGCAAAGAAGATCTAAAAGAGCTGGTACGTATTATTTTTCGTATCAAAGAATGTTCGGTTTTATTGATATCACTCGGGACCGGAACCCAAACTTAAAAGATAAATCAAGTAGAGAAGGATTTATAAATAATGCACAATATAGAGCATTTACAAGTGATGCAAGTAATTTTTTTATTTCTTTAGCTTTAGATTATTTTCAAACGAATCCGAAATTTTCATTATTCAGAGACAAGCAAAAGGAAATAAGTGATCAAAATGAATCTTTAAAAGCTGATAAAGCAAGAGAAAAAGCTGATAAAATAGCTTTTACAAAATCACTTAATGAGTACCCAAAGAAATTAGAAGATCATCAATCGAAATATGAAATTTTATTAAATAAACTTGAAGAAAAACTAGATAACATTAATGTAACTTATTCAGAAGTTGAATCAATTTTAGATGAATTACAAAGATTAGATATTGAATTTAAATCATTATTACCAAAGGTCCCTAAAAGATATAAACCCACAGAAACTCAAAAAGAAAGATTATATAAGTTTGAAGATCGTTTAAATAATTTTACAGAATATGTAACTCCACGGAGAGAAATATTAAATAGCAAGGCTCAAGATAAATTAGAAATAAGGGATTTAAAAATTGATTTTACTAAAAAATACAACTCTTATATAGCTGATTTAGAAAAGGAACTTAATGCAAATAGACAAGTTTTAGAAACAAAAGCAGATAGTTTACTAAAAGAATATAGAGAACGTTCTAAAAATCTCGTAAAGGCTCTATCAGAAAATAAAGAGGAAACAATTAATAGTATTATTTCAAAAGAACAGGTTGCAACATATGCGAATAAAATACAAGATTTGTATTTATCATTATTAAATCAGGCTCAAGGAACTTTATTTCCTTTAGTCGAACATATAAATCGTTTATCTTTTGATATTGATGAAGAGCAAGTGCAAGGTGCTTATAAGGCTCAATATGATCAAATGAAGTATCAATGGGAACAAACCCGGGATACAGCTCAATTAGGTATAGCAGTAGAAATTATAGACCATGAGTTTAATCAATTATATGCTAAGATAAATAACCAGCTTAACACATTGAATGATAATGAAGCAATAAGTTCAATAAAAGAATTTAATTTTTTAGAAAAGAATTTTAAACAATTAGAAGACAAATATGCATTATTATCACCTCTTTATAGGATATCTGGAGCATTAACTAAGGAGGTTTCTTGTAATGTTATTTATAATTATTTATTAGAGTTTTTTGAAAATCAAATTGAAGATTACAATATTCAATTTCAAGTTTCTGATTCTTTTAAAAATCATTCGATATTAATAAAGGAACCTGTAATTCATACAATATTTATAAATGTGATCAATAATGCTATTTATTGGATGCGCAACAAAGAAAATCGCATTATAAAATTAGATTATTTATACGATTCGGAAGAGATTGTTATAGCAAATTCTGGTGAAAAAATTCCAGATATAAGGTTAGATAAAATCTTTGATTTGTTTTATACACAAAGACCTAATGGTCGCGGGATCGGTCTTTATTTATCTAAGCAGAGTTTAAATGAATCTGGACTTGATATTTATGCAACCAATGATAAAAAACTAAATTCATTAAACGGAGCTTGTTTCGTAATTAACCAATTATCTACTAAAAATTACTAGAATTATGACTTATGATCAAAGAGCAAATTCTATCTTAAAAGATGCGATAAAGTCTGCTATTTATATAGATGAAAAAGCAAAACCCTTTTATCAATTAGAATCTGATCCAAAAAACAATATAGAAGAACAGTTATCTGTCGATTTGTATACTAATTTTAAAGAGAATGGTATTTCTCTAGAAGTACATAAATTTAAACCTACTGATCTAGGAAATCAGAATATTTTAAATTTTATAACAGATAATCGAGACTTTGTAATTTTAGATTGGAAACTAGATGGTGATGTTGGAGAAGACTATTCTCTTAAACTTTTAAATAATATAATTGAAGCTAAACATATTAACTTCTGTACAATTTATACCTCTATTGATACTTTAGATGAAGTATTGATGAATATATTGTCATATTTTTCAGGTAAAACTGATAAATATTACGATGAGATTAAAGAAATTCTTGAATCAGAAGAATTTGATAAAGATATTATTGAAATTTTTCACGATATTAATTTAAATAGAACAAATTCAGAACATGTAAGAAAGTTAAGAGGTCAATTATATCAAAAGGATCGTTCTATATTAGTTAGGATAAAAGAGATTACTAAAGAAATAGATGATACATGTGCAATTATTAGGTCATCTATAGCCTTAAGTAATACTTACAAATCAAATATTGAATTGTGTTGTCCAAGTTTTGTTAATCCAACAAAGAAAATAGTTGTTATTAATAATACTATTATTACTATTTTAAATAAAGGTCAAAATGATGCTAATAGTCTATTAAACAATTTTAAAGAACATATAATAAATGACATTGACAGTTTTAATCAATTACTTGGAATAGAACTTTATAATTCTTTATTTAGAAATAGTGTTATTGTAAATGATGATATAATGTCTTTTTCTAAAGATGCATTAATTCATCATCGTAACAAATTAAAAGAGGAAGATCTTGGTTATTTTTTTAAAAGTTTTATGGATGAGATTCTTTTAGAAAAAATAGCTATGTCTATAAGGGATCGAGTTTCTATACTTTTAGATGATCAATTTTTAGATACGCTAGGAAATGAAGAATCTAAAATAAATGAAATAGAATTACAAAAAATGAATGTTTTCTATAATTCATTAGTACTTGATAAAAAAAATAAAATTTTGAATTTTGGTGATGTATTTAAAATTGATGGTGAAGAAAAATACTTGATGTGTATCACACCATTATGTGATTGCCTTAGACCACAACCAAAAACAAAAAGTAATTTTTATTTTGTAGAAGGTGGAAATATTAGTTTATCGGAAGCACTTAGCCTAGGGGATACAGCATTTATAAGTTATTTAAATGATAACACAAATATAAAATGGACAAATAAAAACAGTAACGAATATGGGCCATTATATATAAAGCCGTGGCAATATAAAATACTTGAAGGACAAAATCTAATCAATAGTGATAATAAAATAACTGTATACTACTTAAATCGTGAAGGTCAAATAAAGAATAAGGTATTAAGTTATATAGGGACAATTCGTCCTAATTATACACAAAGAATTGCAAATCATGCATTTTCTCATCCTGTAAGAGTAGGTGTTGATTTTGTTAAGATTTAATAAAAAGACAGCGAACTTATAGTTTTTAAGTTTGATTGATCTTAGTTTATATAATAATTCTTCTTGTTTAAACTAGAAGAATTATTTGTTATTTAGAGTGTTTTGAATTCATGTTTTTAAGAATTGTTGCGAGTAAATTTACATCAAGCATATTTTCTAATAATCGATATTTTGTTGAGTCATCATATGTTTCCCATACTGAATTTGATTTCATTCCTTTGAATTCCATCAATTCTTCAATTGTCCGAGTTATAATTGTAAAGTCGAGTTTTTTTAACAACTGGTCATTATTTATTTCATATTTCATAACTAAAGATGTTTTTAAAAGTTTTAAAATAATTCCACTAATAATTAATGAAAGATCTCTATAAAGAATTAAACAAGTTTCATTTTCAGTAAATGGGTAAGTTACTTTTTGGTCTTGAAGTTTTAAATCATATTGTGACAAGTTTGCATGAGCCAAAATATTACGAATTTTTCTTATTCCAGTTTTATTGTTGTTTAGAAATTCATATTCCAATTCATTGATTAGGCCTATTTCTTTAAGTTTGACATTAAGATTATAATTTGTATCATCAAAATCATTTAATACAGTTTTTGTAATATTCTCCAACAATGCAAAAAGATTAAATAAAGCAAAATGACCTTTTCTTTCCTCAAACATATCTTCACATTGTAAATACAAGCGACAATAATATTTAGAATAGGCTGTTAAATGAAAAACTATTTCTTCTTTTATTTTATCTTTTTCTAGAACCATAAAATACTTGATTTCTTAAAATTATAGTTAGCGTTCCGAGGAATTGGCGTCAGTGGCGGATTAGAATACCTAAACTTTCAATTTTGCACTAACTTAAGCAACAGCTTTTTTATTATTTACTAAATTAATAAAAAAGGAAATATAAAAAGCTGTTGCAGATAAAAATGCAAAAACATTCTATATTTCCCTTAAACAGCCATTTTTCAAAACTAATGTTAGATGCAAGTTTATTTTTGCCTTACATTATATTATTTTTGCTTCAATATATTTAGGGGCTTTCCAATTAAATTTTAATAATTGTTTATCGTTTAATTGCTGTTTTACAAATGACTCAAATTCAGATTTCATCTCATCATATTCTCTAATTTGCGTAGAATATGGATTGCTTAATTTATCTAAAAAAAACAATGCGTTCTCAACTAGAAATATTGGTTGAATATAGCCAGTATGGATAAATCGATTTGTCCATTTTTCAATTTCGAGTATTGTATCAACTTCTATTGGCAAAACTATTCTTTTTTTGTTTGATTGGTCAAATTTTATAAAGTTCCATGCAATTTGAGTTTTTATTCCTTTTATTCTTTCACCTTTATCATTTGTAATTGAATCAATTCCTAAAATATTCTTTCCCGAAACCTCTATTAGTAATCTATTTGCAAAAACTGCATAAGAAAAGAAATCTCTATAATGAATTGAATTTGTTTTAAAATGCTTTATATGTAAAATAATTGAACTGTTTTCATAAATATCTCTTGATGAAGAACCAATTGCTGGAATCATATTATAGTTCACACTTGTGTTGTTAAAATTTACTTCTGCATATTTAACTAATTGAAATACATCGAAAGAGAATATAAATAAAAAATCAGAAAAATTTTCGATAGAACTATTATTAACTCCTATATTAAACTTATTGACAATACCTGTTTCAATACCTTTTTTGATTCTTTTTAACGTTGTAAATGAAGCATATAGTTGTTTTTTGAATATGATTTCTGATTTCTTTTCTGACCATTCTTTACGAAATATATCTACTGAAAGTTGTCTTTCTGAAAATGATTTATTTTTTAATACTTTTTCTACTAAATTTGAATAATAATCATAAAATTCATAAATAGCTTCTAATTTTTGCGGTTCACTAATTCTTCTGTCATTAATAATATTAGAAAATTTATTTAAATCCATAATCGTCTGCCTAAATTTGTTAAGTGGTATGAATAAACTTACACCTAAAATTATTATTCACGAAGTAAAATATAGTTTAGTTTCGTAAAAAACTGTCTATATCTACATTTCATACAAATATATAAATTAATCTAATTTATAACCATTATTGTGTAAATAAAGAAAGAGTTCAATATAGAACTCTTTCTTTATTTTAATCTTGTATTTATATATAATAAAAAACTCAGGTGAACTTTTAACCTAAAATCTAACACCTGAGTAATAAATGAACGTCATGCCTATGACTTATATTCATTTCGAATTTAAGATTTTTATTTTAAACTAACCGTTTTTAATTATTTAATGTCTTTTACCTTTTTTACAAACTCCTCGTAAGTTTCAGATTTTTCATTGTCCCAGTTTGTTGGTTCTATTAAATCATAAATACTTACTCTTAGTAATTTTGCAATCTCAATTAGTTCTTCCAAAGAAGGTTGTCTTTTGTTATTTCGCCATTTAGATATTGTAAATTCAGTTTTACCAATAAATTTAGCAATGACTCTATTTTGTACATTTCTTTCTTTAAAAACAATATCTAATCGATTAATTTTCATATAATTTAAAATATTTATTAAAAAAGTTTGGCGTTTAATGTCAAACATTGTATATTTGATATATGTTTAAAGCGACACAATTAGTTAAGGCTATTTGACTTAACGAAATGATGTCTCTCTATTCGGGAATAATCCGGTAAATTATAAGCCCTAGAGAGTACAAAAAGTCGCCCAATACACTGGGATTTTCATATATTTGCGATAATTCCAGAGGGCGATTTATGCGTTTGTACTTCATTGGGCAAGAGTTTACTCTAAAGGTTTTCTTACCGGATTTCCTCACGATAATGAAGGAGTGTAAATCGTTTCTCTGACTTTTTATTTCTACTTCTATCAAGAATAGAAGACATCGTTCCATAAAACCCAACACAAAATGAGAACGAAACAATTTCCATTCATCCGTAAAAAACCGCCAGACAAAGTCTGTTGGTGTTACTAATTCTTTTAAAGAACAATTCTCCGTTTTTATAACGTTTTTAAAACACGGATCGTAAAGCAAAGGGCTATCCTTTCTTTACATGCTCTCTATCAGAGCCTCGGTAAGGAGACTTTGACAGCTAGGTTATACTCTTTTTTTCGCACATTAAAAGTAATGCCTTTCATATCATTTTCCAAATTTATTGGGGTTCTGCTACCTTTTATTTAGATGTAAGACGTTAGATTTAAGTATTGAGATTTTAGAGTTGTACGATGTAAAAAGTACAGATTAGATGTTAGATATGAGATTTTAGATTTGTATTATGTACAAAGTATTAAGCACAAAGCATTTGAGCTTAGGATTAAGGAAGAAACTCTGAAACGAATTCAGAATGACAAAATCTGTTGTTTAAAAGTGTATTTGAGTATTTAAAAAAGAGTTAAAAATCCGACGATTTAGAATCGAAATGTAATTCAACTCTAAATTATTGGAATTAAAAAAGTTGGAGTGTTTGAGTGGAGCGAGTTGTCAACTTTATGGAAATAATTTATTTAGTTGAATCATTGAGAGACTACTGTCGGCATCTTTTTTTGTTTCGTTTTTTTGGATGCTCAAAAAAATGAAAGGAAGAGATTCTGCACTTCGATGCTTCGACAGGCTCAGCAACCGAGGTTCAGTGACCGTATTAAAAGTGATAACGAATTTGAATATTGAAAAAGGATTAAAAAATGTCATATGATTTGGAGGCGAGTGTCAAAAAGTTGAGAGGCATGGTTAAAATTTTTTACTGTTTGCGTAGCAAATGATTTAAAACATTGAATGGCTGAAACTAATTTTGACCGTCGAAAATCAAAGAATTGATGTTTTGTAATCACATACTCTGTTAGCACAGACTTTGCATTAAGGTAAAAGTTAGAAGAAAAAGAAACAGAAAGTTTCTGCACTTCGAGTGCCTCAGTGCCCGTGTTAAAAATGAATTTGAATATAATAAGAATAAAAACGTAAAACGTAAAAACAAAAACCCCTTTCCCCAAAAACAAAGTTGGCGCGATGTACAGGAAAAGGAGTGGCTTTTAAAACTAATGTTGAATTAAAAAAACTTATGTAAAATTATGAAAGAGTAAACAGATTCACACTCTATCCCCCGAAGACAACACAAAGAGTATAAATGATCTTCATAAAATGATTAGTGTTAATTTTTTTCATTTATTAATGTATTTTTTTAAAACTGTTGGAGGGGGATATTTTTAATAGGAATATAGGATAAACAGCGCGCGCGAAAATTTAAAAAATAGATTCTGCACTTCGAGTGCCTCAGTGCCCGTGTTAAAAGTGATAATGAATTTGAGTATTGAAAAAGAATGAAGAAAACGTCATATGATTTGGAGGCGAGTGTCAAAAAGTTGAGAGGCATGGTTAAAATTTTTTACTGTTTGCGTAGCAAATGATTTAAAATATTGAATGGCTGAAACTTATTTTGACCGTCGAAAATCAAAGACAAGAGTTTTTTGATTCTTTTTTGCTCTCTTCCCCGAAGGGCATATGAATACCGGTAATTAAAATAGATAAGCTATGAATAAAAAAGTGATATAAAGTACTTTACGTTCATTTTTGTCTTGACACAAAACGAACCAAAAAAGTCAAGACCGCGATTTTCGACGTTCAATTACCATCTCACGCACTAAAAAGATTAAATGATTCGCATACGCTCACTAATCTTTTTTACGCTTGTTTCAATGGATTGAAACTCGTCTGCAAATCGTATGTCGACTCTAAAATTCGTTGTTATAAACGAATTTGAATGTTTAAATAGGAATTAAAAAAATCCGACGATTTAGAATCGAAATGTAATTCAACTCTAAATTATTGGAATAAAAAAGTTGGAGTGTTTGAGTCGAGCGAGTTGCCAACTTTATGGAAATAATTTATTTAGTTGAATCATTGAGAGACTACTGTCGGCATCTTTTTTTGTT
>NZ_JACXZC010000043.1 GCF_020281205.1 Empedobacter stercoris | reverse complement strand
AAACAAAAAAAGATGCCGACAGTAGTCTCTCAATGATTCAACTAAATAAATTATTTCCATAAAGTTGGCAACTCGCTCCACTCAAACACTCCAACTTTTTTATTCCAATAATTTAGAGTTGAATTACATTTCGATTCTAAATCGTCGGATTTTTAATTCCCGTTTCTATACTCAAATCCACTTTTAAACAACAGATTTTGTCATTCTTAGCCTGTCGAAGAATCTCGTTCTTAATCTCGTTCTTAATCTTAAATACATACTACATTGTACTTTTTACATCGTACAACTCTAAAATCTCAATTCTCATATCTAACATCTAATCTGTACTTTTTACATAATACAACAAACAAAAAAGGTAGCAGAGCCCAATAAATTTGGAAAATGGCAATAAAGGGTTTACTTTTAATGTGCGAAAAAAAGAGTATAACCTTGCAGTCAAAGTCTCCTTACTGAGGCTCTGATAGAGAGCATGTAAAGAAAGGATAGCCCTTTGCTTTACGTTCCGTTAAATGTTATTAAAACGGAGTATTGTTCTTTAAAAGAATGGAAAAAACAAACAGACTTTGTCTGGTGGTTTTTTACGGATGAATGAAAATTGTTTCGTTCTCATTTTGTGTTGGGTTTTATGGAACGATGTTTCTCGTGTATGAAGAAATACTTGCAAAAAAAGCAAGGCGGCTTCACACTTTAGACTCAAGGGCGACCAAACCCATCTTAAAAACTCGAAAGTTTAAAAGTTACCTCTAAAGCATACGTGAAAACCGCCCATGCCATATACGAAAGTACAAAACTTTTTAGACATGGAGCGATTCCACGACAGTCTCGAGGTAAAATTGGTCGTTTTGAGCCGAGAACCCATCGTAAGTAATTTGTCTTTATAGACTAATTATCAATTCGCTATAACAAATATAATACTTTTTTAATTAAATGCAAATTATTTTCTAATTAAAAACCTATAGACATTAATGAATAGTAGTGGTTCTAAATATAGAGAGCAAATAGGAGCTAAGTTAAGATCTCATCGTTTGAAACTTTTTTTATCTATTGATGACATTATTCTTATGACTGAAATTTCAAAGAGTTCAGTTTTAAAAGTTGAAAAAGGAATTGCAAAAGACATTGATTTATATATTGAATATGCAAAAGCTGTTCAGTACCCATTAGAAACATTATTAGACTTTAAAATTCCTCTTAAACCCCTAAATGAATTACCTAGAGATAGAATAGAATCTTTAAAATTGACATCAAAAATTAGGGAGCATATAGTAAATACTAATTTTCTTAATAAAGGTAAAACTGTTGCTGAAATAAAAGAGGAGTTAGTTCGGTTGAAATTAGTGCCAAATAATATAACTTCTGTTGCTATTGCTGGTGTTATGAGGAACTTAAAAAACGATGAGTTGGTCAATTCAGAAGAAACAACTGGTAGAAAGGCTATTTATATAAAGCCTAAGAACTAATTTTAATATCATAATGAGTTTGAAGCTAGTATATTCAATTTTGTTATTAGTATGTTAGCTTTATTTTTTTACTTCACTATATGCTTGAAATTATTAACAATAAATGGGAATGGCTAAATATTAAATTTATTAAAATCATTGATGAAAATGACTTTGGTAATTTAATTTTATTAAATAATGATAAATCTATTTGGAGAATTTGTCCTGAAGAATTACAATGTGAAAAAATTTCTGAAAGTCTAGAAGAGTTTCTAGAAATTCAAAAAACTGAGGAATTTATCGAAGATTGGAATCTTAATTTTTTAAAAACTGATGCAATAAGAAAATTTGGTGAACTAAGTGAAAATGAGAAATTCACGCTTATAAAACCTGCTGTGTTAGGTGGTAAATATGAATTAGAGAATATTATAAAACTATCTTTTAATAAATTAATTGAATTTTCTTCAGATTTAGCATTTCAAATTAAAGATTTACAAGATGGTCAAAAAATAACTTTTAATATAAATTACTCATAATATCTAAGCTTCTTTATTCTATAAAATAATATATTGTAAAACTATTAAGAATAAGTATTTATGATTTAATAGAACCAACTAATTAGGAAAATGAAAAATCTAATACTTATGAGGAGTTCATAAAAAAAGTAAAAGATATTAAGTAATTAAAAACGTTTTGTTTAAAAACAATATACTAAATTAGTAGTGTTAGCTTTTAGGTAAGTTTAATGTTATTAATAGTACTCTGGAGTTAATTTTAGGTTTGTCTAACTCCAGAGTATTTTTTAATATGTAAATACATCAGATTTAATATAACAAAGGGTTCTATATAGAGCTCTTTGTTTATTTACACAATAATGGTTATAAATTAGATTAATTTATATATTTGTTATATAAACGGAACTAAAGCTATAATAGTTTCGTAAAAAATAATGATGTGACGCAATTCTCCGCTATGCTACGAATCGCGTCACATCGGTTGACGGATTACTCCGATAATGTACACATTTCATCGCTATCGCTCCGAACTGCGTACATCATCGAATTTGCTAAATAAAAAATACACGCAACTTCGTTGCTATATTTTTTACTGTCGCAAATCCGTCAACCGCTATGCAAAATGCTAATCAACAAACTATAAAGAAACATTGAATGGAATATAAAAAAATTGTTAGATCAATTTTGAGCAATCGTAATTTAACCGTTGCAAATCAAATTAATCAAATCAAATTAAATATAAATGCTGGGGAATATAAAGGTGCATTAAAGTTACATCCTTTTTTTTATAGAACATTAACATCAAATCCATTTTTTAAAAGCACAGAAGATATACACTTAAAAGAACCATATTCATTTACTAGAGACTTTAAAAAAGAGTTTAAATGGATTACTAATATTTTAGAAAATCATTATGACGAAATCAATTCATTTTTAGCATTAAAAAATAATTTTGAAAACCATATAATTTTAGATGAATTTGATAAAGCTAAAGAAGTTATTAGAGATGTTGAATATGCATTTGGAATAAGTTTATGGAGTATCGAAGCAAATTTAATCATTGAAGAAAAAGTTAGTGGTTCAGAATCAAACTGGGATTTACTTACGCAATACTTAAATGAAATTAATAACTCTATTTATGAGTTCTCTATAAATTCTAGTAGTAAAAGGATTGAATTAAAATTATCTTATGAAAGTTTTTTAAATCAATTTCAAAATGATATTAATTCAATTAACGCCGACGGTATTATTGAAGATTTTTTTGTTTTTAAAAACTTTAACATTGTAAATTACGAGTATAAATACTCTGATTTAGCAAGTGTTATCTATGTGTCTAATATCTTTTCTGTAATAGATCAATACCTGATACTAATTGATGTCATTCTTTACAACATTTCTAAAACTCAGCAATACGATAAACTATTTCTTACTTTTATAAAAAGTGCAATTAATAAAATTTCTAACGACTTTAGACTTACTAATGTTTACAATATTATAAATGATAAAAAAGGAATCATTTTATTAAAAAATAACGATGATATTATTGAATGTTTAAATCTATATTATTCTGGAGATTTTGAAAAGGCTTTAGAAAAAGCTGAGTTTGGAATTTTACAACATCCTACTGAATACGAATTTTATCAAGTCTATTGTAAATCATTAATTAATTTAAACCTTAGTTTTAAATCATTTGAATCTGTTGAAACAATAAATAATATTTTATTAGACACTTACAATTTATTAACATTTAAAAAAGATGGTGAAGAAAGTTGGAATAAACAACTTAAAACCTCACTTGTTTTAATGAATACAAATTTTGGTAAGCAAATTTTCGGGTTACTCGCTGAAATTGAAGATGTGGATGACAGGAATTATATAATAGGCATACTATCATCGTCTTATACTTCTCAAAACAATATTTATTTAAGTGATAAACGTAGTTCAATTGTTGAAAATTTTAATTTATTGTCACATAATCAATGCTTCAAAATTCAATATTATAAAAATGGATTGGACACTCATTTTGAAAGTAATATTTCAAATTCAAATATGCAAAGCGTAATAATTGAAGCTATTAGAAATTACAAATTAGAAAATTATGATAAAGTTATAAGCATTCTTAATCATCAAATAGATTTAGATTGTAATTCATATTATTATGAAAGAAAAATACACCTTTTATATTATTCCTTATTAAATTTAAAATTATTAAAAGAGTCTTTAGAATTATTTGGAAATATATTTTTTGATAAATTTATAATTACCAGAAAAATAAATCATTATAAATTATACAATGAAATCTACAATAGTCAAATTAAAGATAATTTTGTTGATTTAATTGAATATCCAATTTTATATTCTCTTATTGTAAAGGAATATGATTTATATGAAGCATATGATGATTTTATGTGCTCTTTTGATATTTTTTCAATTGAAGATTTAGAAATTAATAGTTTTTTAGAAATACATTCATTAGAAAAAACAATTTATTTTTTAAATAATGTTGTAACAATAGATACTCTAAAATACTCAACTGAGTATTTGTCAATTAATGATGTTGAAGAGGATAGGATAAAAATATTAAACATATTGATCTCTATAGATCCTACAAATAAAATAAATTATGAGAGCGAAATAAATGAAATTTATAGAATTAATTCGGTAAGAAAAGTTTTAAAAGAAGTTGATCAAGGAAGGCTTTACATAGATGTTACAAGTTTAAAAGAAGTTCAAAGCAAAAAATTTAAAGATGATTTTAAAAGATTTAAAGAAATAGAAACTTTATCATCTACTAAAGCACTTCTAGGATTTAATACATCAAATACACGAAACTGGGAAAAAGCATTGACTGAAAAAAATGAAATTGATGAAAAATATAATAGTGCTGATTATTTAGCTTTTAAAAATATATATCTTGAATCTAGAGAAAATTTTCTCTTTAGTAAAGAGTATGGCTTAGATAGTTGTTTAAGTACAAGAATTAGACACGGTGCATTAAAAAACCATATTAGAAGTGTTTTCGAAAAATTAGATTTAGTTACCTCAAAATTAAAAGACAAATATAGAGACAATGAAAAGTGGGCAAATCAACTTGCCGGAGTTCCTGAAACAAACAATAACGTTCAATTTTTATTAAAACACTTTTCAAAGGAAATTGATGATTATACAACTTTCATTGTAGAAAATCTAATTCAAATACAAACTGAAAAAACAGTTGACAAATCAAATGGAATATTCAAATTTTTTACTAATGATAGTACCTTATTCAACTATTATACACAAAATAAATTATCATTTGATTCTACTGAAAGTATAATTGACATGCTTTTGACAAACTTAGTGAATCATACTCTAATTGAACTACAAGAAGAGATTGATAGAGTTTTTTCTAATACTATTCCAGATAAATTTGAGAAAATAATAAATACTACTATTGAACAATTAAGAGAATTAAATCTTCCCGTAGATTGCCAACTTATTCCTAATCTAATTAAATCTAGTACTGAAATTCAAAATGAATTGGACGAGATTTTAAATTGGTTTTATTTAAACACTACAAGTAGTTCAACATTGTTGAGTATTGAAACTGTTATTGATGCAAGTATTGAGCTCACAAATAAGATTAATCCAAACCATAAAATAAGCCCAATAATTGATCTAAAATGTGAACCATTTGGAGTTTATAGTAGCTTAATATTTGTATTTAATATTTTATTCAACAATATTATCCAACATTCAAAATTAACTTCCGATAAAGTCAATATTAAAATTCAAATTGATTCACTTGAAGACAAATATTTAACAATAAGATTTGTAAATAGCATTAACGAAAAATTTGATTATACGGATAATAAAATTAAATTACAGAAAATAAAAGATAATTGGAATAATCACGATAACATAGATCGCTCTAATAAAGAAGGAGAAAGTGGATTTGACAAGATTAAAAGAATTTTAATCTATGAGACTTTTTCAAAAACAGATAGGTTTGAATTTGAGATTGAAAAAGATCAGATTTCTATTCAATTATTTTTCCCATTCTTAAAGTACAATAAAAATGAATAATATTTTAATCATTGAAGATGATAAGGTTAAGATTGAAAGATTGATAACTTATTTTTCTTCTGAAAAGATTACTATTAAAGAATCTTTTCAAAGTGGATTATCTGAAATTAAAAATAATAAAGATGCGTATGATTTTCTAATTTTAGATATGACAATACCACTATGGGAAAAAGGTAACAATGATTTAGGGGGAAATTATGAGCAATTCGGTGGTGAAAAAATTTTACGAGAAATGAAGCGTAGAAAATTATTTCTCCCTACAATACTTTTTACAATGTTTGATATATTTCCTACTAAAGAAGGAAATATAACTTTTAATGAAGTTAATTCTATTTTCAAAAAGGATTTTTCTGATTTTTATTTAGGAGCTGTTTTCTATAATTCAAATGAAGATAATTGGCAGATTGAAATGTCAAATTTAATATCAGAAATTAAATAATGAACCACATTAATATTTTAATTGTAGATGACGACAAGAATAAAATATCATCTATTATAAAAACAATTAAAGAAGTTTTTAGTGAAACACTATCAATAAGTCAGGCAATTTGTGTCCAAGAAGCAATAGAAAATCTTAAATTAAAAGAATTTCATCTACTAATTACAGATTTGCAGATGCCCTTAAAATTTGATGATCACAATGTAGATGATAATGGTGGAAAATCACTTATTAAATCACTTTACAGAAAAAAGAATAACATTAATGTTCCAATGTACATCGTAGGATTAACACAATTTGAAGAATTAAAGAATGCGTATGAAGGTGTATGGAAAATTTGGCATTATGATTCAAGTTCTGAAATTTGGAAAATTAATTTAAGAGATTTAATTCATCACATAAGCTTAGTAAAAAGTAGGGTTATGGCTAGTAAAATTGAAACAGTTTTTGTTGAAGGCCCAACTGATAAAAAAATCTTAGAATGTGGTATTAAATATTATTATGAAGAATATCTAGATAAGGTATTTATTGATACAATAAATTATGGAGGTGGTGTTGATTGGGTTGAGAGACAGTTATTTATTTGGGCAAAATCGTTGACAACAAAAGATAAAGCAAATGTTTATTTAAAAGCAGTTGGTCTTTTTGATGATGATAATGCTGGCAATTTAGGCATTCAAAGTATTAGAAAACAAATTGATTCAGCTTCTGCTGAGTTTAAAACATTTTCCATTATTAAAAGTAGTTATAAATACTCTGTATTTCTAAAAACCATAAAAAATAAAGGAATTACATTTCCAACTACAATTGAAGACTTAATGTCTATTGAATGCTGGAAATCGGCAAAAGAAAATGGTTGGTTAGAGGATAGGGACTTGAGTAAAATTACGATTGACACCTCTATTCTTAATTTAGAAATTGAACATTTAACAATTGAAGTTTTGAAAGAAAATAATTTTTCTGATGATGAAATTTTACAAATTACCAGTAAAGTAAAAGACGATAATAAAAAACAATTCGCTAATTGCGTTTGTGAACAAAATAGAGATGCTTTTGTCTCAATAAATTATCTATTAAAAGATATTTTTGAAAAATTAAAAATTAGCACAATCGCATAACATTGATAACTATTATACAACTCTAATTTTAGGCACAAAAACACAAAATAGTATAAATAATAACCTCTTTAGAAGCAATTTTAGGGAGGTTTTTCGTTTTTGCGGGAAACCGTAGTTTATTGTGAGATGGTTGTTGTATGTTTGGAATAATATTACGAAATATAGATATAGCTGATTTTTTTACAAAACTAAAGCTATAGTTGTTTAGTGAAAAAACAATGTTATGGGAAAGCTTAAAATAACACCTTAAAAATGGACCTTTTACCAAAGTTTTTAAAAGATATCATTGATAATTTTAATTTAGAGCAAGTTGTTTTATGGATTAAAGAGATATTTATATTCTTATTTAAACCTCAAAAATTTGTCACATTATTTTACCAACAGTCAATTAAAAAACAGATAAATCAATTAATATTTTATACAGGGTTGAATGTTAAAAAAGACTTCCGATTTTAGTTGTAATTACTTTGATAAATATACCAAATTGAAAGGAACTCACAACATTGCTAAACTTCAAGATGAGATCGAGCAAATTGCTGATATTCTTTTCGCCATTTATAAAGTAAAGAAACTTTTATACCAAGCTCTCACGCTAGCTCTGATAAATTACTTCTATCATTACTTAATTCTACTGCTCTTATTTTAAAAGCGGTATCATAGAATTTTCATCCTTGTTTCATGTGATAAATTTAAGATTTTAGTCTTAACTTCAACTGATCGCTAAGTTAGTATATCCAATATTTTAATTAACTACGATTGGAAAACATTCCGAAATCTAAATTAATGTAGATAATGTAAAAAATGTACGTTTTAAAAAAACCTCATCAGATTATTTTGATGAGGTTTTTTGTTTATTTTTTTTATCTCAAAAATCTATCAGCAAAGTAATTTACTTTATATATTAATCGTTCGCCTATTGTTCTACGCTCTCTAAACGATGGTTTTTCTTTCAAGGTTTCAACCAATTCATTGTTTGTGGGGAATCTCCCTGAAAACATATAAGATTCCATTGCTTCTTCTAATCTATTTTCGTTGATATTTTCTTCCTCTACAAGGTATTTGAACTCTTTTACCTTCTCTGTGTTAATAAAATCGCTAAACGCTTCTGTAACGTCTTCATTTTGTTCTAAGATTGGCAGTTGCTCAATTATAAACTTTTCTATTAAATCTCGTTTATTTCTTAAAACAGGGTCATTATCAACCATTGATAAAATTTCTGACTGACGTTTTTTCTTGGTTTCTGTTTCAATTTCTTCTTCTTCTAAGTTGGCTAACAAACGTAAAATATAATCTACGTTTACAATATCCTTATGAATCAACTCTAAATGAAAATCAACTTCGTTTAAAATTGAATCTTTATTTGGTTGATTTTCTGCTTCACGTTTTAAATCTTGGTACTTAGAACTGTAGTTATTAAACGCTTGTTCATCTATAACTAAATCTGCAAAGTTAAAATCTGCATAGGTATCCATACGGTTTTTTAACCTCAATAATTCTCTAAACGCTTTTACAAACTGTAATTTTTGAGTTTCAGAATAAAAATCATCAACGCTTTGGTACGTTGGAGCAATTACTAAAAGTGTTGCTACTGCTTCATTAAATTGGTCAATATAATCTTCTAAAGGTGGTACAATAATAACTTCTTTAGCTTCTCTATTAGAAAACAATTCAATTGCATCATCAGTTGCTTTTTTAAGGTTTCTAAAAACAACAATTTGCCCGTAGGGTTTATTCTCTCCTTTTAATCGGTTTGTACGTGAATAAGCCTGAATTAAGCCATGATATTTTAAATTCTTATCAACATACAAGGTATTTAAGTTTGGCGAATCAAAACCCGTTAAAAACATATTTACAACAAATAAAATATCAATTTCTTTTTCTCTTACTCGTTTTGCTACGTTCTTGTAATAATCGTTAAACGATTTGCTGTCTTTTGTTGAATAGCTTGTACCAAATTCCTTATTGTATTCTTCTATGTATTTATCTAAAACATCTCTTGTATGAATATCAACTTTTGCATTGCTGAAGTCTAAATTTTCTTCAGGAATTTCTCCTGATTTATCTTCATTGGCATCTTCATTGGCTGTATAACTAAAGATGGTTGCAATTTTTAAATTATGTTTTCCTTCGTTTTTTAGCTTTCTGAATAAATCAAAATATTTAATTAATGTTTTGGTATTGCTAATGCAAAACATCGCTGTAAAGCCTTTGTTTTTTGCTTTAGTGTCGTGGTTGTTTATAATGTAATTGGCTATTTTCTCAATACGTTCATCACTTTCAAAAAGTTCTTTGGTATCAATAGCTTCTACTTCAATATCTAAATTGTTTTTAGATGTTTCTTTGTATTTATATCTTCCAACATATTCTATAGCAAAAGGCAATACATTATTATCATTGATTGCATCGGTAATAACGTAATCGTGTAAGCGTTCGCCAAATAAATCGGTTGTTAATTTCTTAACTCCGTTTTTAGATTGTGCGTTTTTTTCTAAAATTGGTGTTCCCGTAAAACCAAACATTTGATGATTTTTAAAGAACTGAACAATTCTTTTATGTGTTTCTCCGAATTGTGAACGGTGGCATTCATCAAAAATAAAAACCACTTTCTTATCCGCTAAATCGTTCATTACTTTCGTATGCTTTTCTTTGCTGATAGCGGTGTTTAATTTCTGAATGGTGGTTACAATTAGTTTAGTATTTACATCGGCAAATTGTTGTACTAATTTCCTAGTATTATCTGTAGAATCTACAGAACCAGGACTAAACTCGTTAAATTCTCTTGATGTTTGATAATCTAAATCGGTTCTATCTACACAAAAAACAACCTTATCTACCTTTGGTAGTTTAGATAAAATTTGACTTGCTTTAAATGAAGTCAGCGTTTTCCCTGAACCCGTTGTATGCCATATATAACCGTTGGTAGTGCTGTTTTTTACTTTATCAATTATTTTTTCTACCGCATAATATTGGTACGGACGTAAAACCATTATTTGTTTATTGCCTTCGTGTAAAACAATGTAACGCGTTATCATTTTACTAACGTGGCATTTATCTAAAAATGTATTGGTAAAATCTTCTAAATCAGAAATACGTTTGTTTTTCTCGTCTGTCCAATAGAACGTAAATTTAAAATCTTGTTCTTTGCTGTAGGTGTAATATTTTGTATTTGTTCCGTTGCTTATCACATACAATTGCACATACTGAAACAACCCTAAGCCAGCACCGTAACTATGTTTATGATACCTCAACACTTGGTTAAAGGCTTCTTTAATTTCTAAACCACGTTTTTTTAATTCGATTTGTACCAATGGCAAACCGTTGATTAAAATTGTAACATCGTAACGGTTTTCGTACTTGCCGTGCATGGTTACTTGGTGAGTTACTTGGTATTCGTTTTGACACCAATGCTCTAAGTTTAAGAAATCGACATAAACGGTTTCGTTTTCATCGTTTTTAAACGAAAACTTATCTCGTAAAACCTTTGCTTTATCAAACGGATTTAATGCTTTGGTTAAATGATTTAAGATTTGCTTAAATTCTGAATCTGAGTATGTAGTATGATTAAACTTTTCTAGTTGTTTTTTTAGGTTGACAACTAAATCATCTTCGTTAGTAATGGTTACACGCTCGTAACCATTGCTAACCAATTGTTGAATCATTTTATTTTCTAGTGCTTGTTCTGATTGGGTAGTCATAAGTTGTATTATTTACACAAACATTTGTTGTAACAATCCTTTTTTATACGTTTCGGTTTTAGTTATTTGGTTTTCTACGGCTTCTATTTGCACATCTATTGCCGATAAAAATTCAGCGATTTTGTTTTGTTCTGCTATTGATGGAATTGTAATAATTAATTTTGATAAATCTTTTTTTTGAATATTCGGAAGACCTGAGCCAACTCTTAACCTCATTGTTTTGGGTTCTATAAACTTAAGGTATTGATATAAGTATATATCATTAATATTACTTGCTAAATCATCTAAAGCATAACAATGACCTCCTAACCAAAAATCTTCGGTGATATAACTCGTAAATCCACATGAATTTCCTCCCTCACTAATTGTAATAACACTACCTTTTCTATTGAATGTATCTGTAAATCCCGAATGTGAAATTCCTCCATTTAATACTTTATAATTTCCTCCTTCAATAAAATGCTCTTTATTCAGCTGCTGACCTTTATTAATCTTCGCTACCTCTCCCAACGTTTTCTCTTCCCATTCAGGGAAATTGTTTCCGTTATCGTCTTTAAAGCGTAATTGTTGCGAAAACAATTGTTGCATTACGCCTTTTTTGTAAAGGTTTAGTTTTTCTTTCTTTTGGTTTAAAACATCTAGCTGTTTATCTACTGCTCCCAAAAAATTAGCGATTTTGGTTTGTTCTTTTAGGGTTGGGATATTTAGCCTTAATGAAGAATATTCTTCAGAATTAATTCCAGGTTGACCTGACCTCATTGACATTACCTTAACCCATTTATCATAAGATGATAATTTACTTTGATAAAATATAAATTTGAAATTATTAATAGGATTTAATCGGAATCTAATTAAGAATCCTGCAAAATATAATCTACCATCATTTTTATCATATAAATATGATTTTCCTGTACTATTTCCAGTTCTTGCAAATAGTAAATCTCCTTCATTTAATAAATAATCATCTGAAAATTTTTCAGGACTTGTAATACCTTTAGATATAAATTTATTTGTATTCTCATCTATATCGGTTATTCTCAAATAACCATTGTTACCATCGTAATCTTTAGCTGAAGAATTTAATCCATATTTAGGTTTCATAGAAATTTCCCCTAAACTTATATGTTTCCAATCCTCTCTAAACTCAGGAAATCTCAATTTTGGTTGTAAATTTTCCATTGCTTAAAAAGGTGTATTAATGTTTAGTTGTTTACAAAAATCTGTAATGGTTTGTTGGTTGGCTTGTAAATCTATATCCAACTGTTTTATATCTTCTGCAATGGCATTGATATCAATGGCTTCTTCTTCCTCAAACGTATCTACATAACGAGGTATGTTTAAGTTGTAATCGTTACTGCGTACCTCATCAAGCGTTGCTAAGTACGAAAACTTATCAACCGTTGTTCTGTTTTTGTATGTTTCTACAATCGAATTAATATGCTCGGGCAATAAAACGTTTTGGTTGCCTTGTTTTTCAAAACCTTTGCTTGCATCTATAAACAAAATATTTTCGCTGTCTTTTCGGCATTTTTTTAATACCAAAATACAAGTGGCTATACCTGTACCAAAAAATATATTGGCTGGCAAACCAATTACGGCATCAATAGCGTTTAATTCTTCAATAAAATGTTTACGGATTTTTTCTTCTGTACTTCCTCTAAACAAAACGCCATGTGGTAAAACGGTTGCCATAGTTCCGTTATCAGCTAAATGATGAAACATATGTTGCACAAAGGCAAAATCTGCTTTTCCTTTTGGTGCTAATGCTCCGAACTGCGAAAAACGTTCGTCGTCCATAAACAAAGGATTGGCACTCCAATTGGCAGAAAATGGTGGGTTGGCAACAATGGCTTCAAATTGTTGTTCTGCGTGCTGAGGTCGCTCTAAGGTATCATCATTTTTAATATCAAATTTTAAATACGATACATCGTGCAAAATCATGTTCATTCGAGCCAAGTTGTACGTTGTTCTGTTCATTTCTTGCCCGTAAAACTGCCCAACCTCATCTACTTGTTTCGCTACACGCAAAAGCAAAGAACCCGAACCACAGGTTGGGTCGTAAACCGATTTTAGTTTGGTTTTATCGGCAGTTACAATTTTAGCTAAAATGGTAGAAACTTGTTGAGGTGTATAAAATTCGCCTGCTTTTTGTCCTGCACCTTCGGCAAATTTACCAATCAAATATTCGTACGCATCGCCTAAAACATCAGATTCTGTATTGGCTAAATCAAAATCAATTTCGTTTAAGGCATTCATTATTTTAGATATGGTTTGGTTACGCTCTAATGGTGTTTTACCAATCTTTTGCGAATTTAAATCAATATCATAAAATAAGTTATCAAAATCATCTTGCGATTCTGTTCCAAGTGTAGAACGTTCTATATTACGCAAAACTTTTTCTAAATCTTCTAAGATAAAAACATCAATGCTTTCTTCATTTTCATCTTCTGCTTTTGCATTTCCTTTTTTAGCTAAAGACGAAAACAATTCAGAAGGTTTTAAGAAATAACCAACCTTTTCTACTAAAATTGCTTTTAGTTCTTCTAAATCAGCATCGCCTTGCGTTGTTCCTTCTTCTATATCAAAATAGGTAATTCCATCAGGTGCTAAAACTTCATTTACTTCTGTTAGTATTTTTTCTGAAAGGTATTTGTAAAAAATAAATCCCAAGATATAATCTTGAAATTGATTCGCATTCATTTTACCACGTAGTATATTAGCAATATCCCATAGCTTGCCTTCTAGGATTCGTTTTTGTTCTTCTGACATTGTATTGTTGTTATTATTGCCTAAAGGTATTGTTTTTAAGAATTAAATGAAAAAAGAAAAAAGTAATTTTTAACTTATATAAAAAGATTATGATTTATAGCTAGTCTAAATTCATATCATTTTGTAATCTTCCCCTTGTTAAGAACACTTAAAAGTAGAGTTTTTATTTAATATTATTGTATTATTATTTTGATTAAT
>NZ_JACXZC010000042.1 GCF_020281205.1 Empedobacter stercoris | reverse complement strand
GGAGACCTGGTAGCTCAGTTGGTAGAGCACAACACTTTTAATGTTGGGGTCCTGGGTTCGAGCCCCAGCCAGGTCACAAACAGGGACAATCTTTCTTTTAAGAATTGTCCCTTTTTTTATTCTATAATTTAACTGTTAGAAATTTCTACAATTAATGGAAGTCTAATAGATAAAAACTGCATTTAGTGATATTTTTATATTACCCAATGCAGTTTTTTTTATTTTCTTAATTGTGAGATTAATTACGACAATCTTTAGAAGAGGTTTCTGTTATACTTACAATATCGATGACTTCATATACGCTTTGATAAGAAGCTGCAAAACCTTCGGTACTCTTTCCTTTGTCTTTGATAATAAGTTGAGCTGATACAGCCGTATATGGCTCTTTTCCTTTTGTAAGTTGAGCGTATATATCTTTTAATTTTCCTGTAGCGTCAGAAACCCAATATACGTTACGGCTACCACAAGGTTTAAAAGTTCTTGTTTCATGTCCAAAAGTTAAAGCACCTTCTACAGTTTGTGTAGTTCATTTAGAAGTGTCAATACGTGTTTTATCAGCAACTTTCTTAAAAGTTAAAACTGTATTTCCTTGTTTTAATTTCATGGCATCTTTATTCAATTCAACTATTGAATAAGATATTGTATCTATAGACGACTGTTTGTTTCCAATACTTTCAGCAACTAAAGAGAGTACATTATTCTCTACATGCCAAGATTTATAAAGCAAAGTTGCCATATTATCAGATTGTGCACTACCATCTTCAAACATAGAAAAATGTAAAGCACTACTTGATAAATCTTCCCAAGAACCAATAAGTAAATCATAATGTTGGACACTATTTTTATTTACAGTTTCAAGATCTGTTGTTTCTTGATTAGAATCAGTTTTCGCATTTTGACAAGAAAGAAGTAATAGAGCACTTCCAATTAATGGCATTAAAACATATTTAATATTCATTGTATAAAATTTAGTTTTAACAATACGCAAAAACAAAACCAAAGACACTTTATTAATTTCTTTATATAATAAAAGACATAATTTGAATAGATTCTATTTACTTTTGTTCGTTTTAAAATAAGAATTGAAGAGTAAAATACTCTAAGATTTATATGATAAAAGTCGCTGTAATTAAGTTTCTTATTATTTTCTAATCAACTCGATTCTCAGTTACTTTTTTCCACCGATTTTTAGAAGTATGAAGAAGAAAAAAACGATTCTTTCAAAAGTCATGAAAGTAATGAAAATTACAGGAATTTCTTTGGGAGGAGTTGTATTGGTTTTATATGTGTCGCCTTATTTTTTTAAGGAACAAATTAATAATGGAATAAAAGAGGTTGCTAAAAATTACATCAACACAGCGGTTGATTTTAAGGATTTAGATGTGTCTTTTTTTCGTCATTTTCCAAAACTTACCGTAACACTTACCGATTCTTCAATCAAAGGTTCGATGCCATATCAGACAGAAAATTTAATTTCAGCAAAAGAAATTGCGCTTGGTGTTGATATCAAAACATTGTTCGAGGATAAAATTATTTTCAATGAATTGTTTATTCATCAAGCAGCAATTAATTTGAAAATAGATAGTTTAGGGCGTCATAATTATGCTATAACTGTTCCTTCAGATGAGGTTGAAAAAGAAGATGAAACAAGTGTTGGCTTAGCATTAAATAATTTCAAAATTTCTGATTCAAACTTTTTGTTTGATGATCAATCATCGAAAACATACCTAAAATTAGATCAATTGAATTACGATGGTTTAATTGACTTAACTCAAAACGAATTAACATTAAATGCTGATGCAGCAATTGATAAGGTCAATTTTAGTTTTGATGAGCAAAAGTATGTAAAAAACTTACCTTTGAAAGGAACAATTAATTCGAAAATAGATCTGAATAATTTATCTTTTTATTTTATTGATAATAAACTTCAATTAGGTCAATTTCCGTTTTCGTTAAAAGGTTCTTTGTTGATGCCAGCTGAAAAAATTATTTTTGATTTGACGATTTCTTCGGATAAAAATGAAATGAAACATATTCCAGCAATTGTTCCGGAGATGTACCAAGAATGGGCGAAAGATATCCAAATGGATGGAGAATCATCGATTCTTTTTACCATGAAAGGAACGATGAATAACGAAACTAAAGAAAATCCAGATATACATATTGAAGCCAAAATTGATGATGGTTCATTAAACTATAAACAATCATCTTCGCCAATTCAACATATTAATCTTATTTCTACGATTGATTTATATGCGTTAGATCCAGAAAAAATGCGTGTAAAAGTAGAGAATCTTGATTTCAAATTATTGGATGGTATAACGAAAACAAATTTTACGTATTCGTCTGGAAAAACAATGTTTTCAGAAGGTGTTATTCAGGCAAATGTAGATTTAGAAGCGTTGAAAAATGCGACAGGTTTTAATCAATTTGATGCAAAAGGTGTGCTGAATTTAGAAGGAAACTGGAAAGGTTCAATTATTCAGAATGTAAAAAAATCAAAACAGAAAATACCAACATTTAATCTAAAAGCAAACTTAGAAAATGGGTATTTCAAAATGAATGAAATGCCTGCTGCTTTGGATTATATTAATATGAAAATGTCCATGCAAAATAAGGACGGAAATTATAAAAATACGGCTGTTTTAATTCATCAAATAGATGCTAAAGCAATGGATAATTTTATGATTGGACGATTAGAATTAAAGAATCTAACCAATTTTCCGATTAATGCTGATTTTGCGGCTAAAGTTCATTTAGAAGATATCTATAAAATCTATCCGTTGAAAAATATTGAGATGCGTGGTGATTTGTATATGAAAATGAAAGCGAATGGAACATACGAACCAAAACGAAAAAAAGTACCCGTTACCAATACAGTAGTAAAATTGAAAAATGGTTTTATTAAACTGAACGAATATCCAAATTTACCATTAGAAAATTTTACAGTAGAAACGCATATAAAATCGGGTAGAGGTTCTTTTAACGATTTATCAATAGATGTTTTACCGATTTCTTTTACATTGGCAGGGAAACCTTTTAAGGTCAATGCAAATCTGAAAAACTTAAATAATTTGGATTATAGTATTCACTCGAAAGGTGAATTGAATTTAGCGAATATATATAAATTATTTCCTGTAGAAGACATAGATGTAGATGGTTTGATTGAAACAAATTTTGGAATAAAAGGAAACAATGGAGCGCCTTTAGAAAGTTTTCAGAACAAAGGATATGTGAAAATAGAGAACATCAAAATCAATACAAAGTTCTTTCCAAGTAAATTTATTGTTAAGCAAGGAGATTTCCGATTCGAAGGTAGTCGGTTAACTTTTAAAGATGTAAAAGCGCGCTACAAACGCAATTCTTTTGTGTTTGATGGAGAGGTTTCTAACTATATTAATTACGCATTAAAAGAGAATGAAACGTTAAAAGGAACGATAAATTTTAAAACTAATCGAGTAAATATTGATGATTTTATGGCGTTTAATTCTGGTGAAACTTCTTCTAATTCAGCAACAGCAGAAGAAGGAGTGGTGTTGTTACCAAAAAATCTTGAATTATCGATAAAAGGAAAAGCGAAAGAAGTATTGTTTAAGGATATAATACTCCAAGATTTTAGTGGAGATTTAGGATTGAAACAAGGGAATTTATCACTTCAAAATACGAAATTTAATTTGATTGGTTCAGAATTTACGATGAACGGTAATTACGTGCCAACAAATGCAAGAAAAGCCAAATTTGATTTCAATATAAAAGCCAATAATTTTGATATTCAACGTGCTTATCATGAGATTACGTTATTTAGAGAATTGGCAAGTGCGGCAGAAAATGCACATGGAAAAGTGTCGATAGATTATCAGCTACAAGGAGATTTGGGAGCAGATATGTTTCCGAAAATGAAAACGATTAAAGGCGAAGGTAGTTTTATGCTTGAGGATATTAAATTCTTAGGTTTTAAAGTATTTAATACGGTTGCCGAAAAGACTTCCACAGATGCTTTGCATGATGCGAATTTGAAAAAAGTTAATTTAAAAACAAAGATCGAAAATAATGTCATCACTATAAATCGTACAAAATTTAAAATTGCAGGTTTCCGTCCTCGAATAGAAGGTCAAGTAACCTTAGATGGTTATATGAACCTTGGGATGCGTCTTGGCTTGCCGCCTTTTGGAATTATCGGAATTCCAATCAAGATTACTGGTCCTGCAGATACATTTGAGGTTGAGGTTGGAAAATACCACAAAGAAGATTTGGATGAGTCGGATGATGAATTTGATGATTATCAAAAAGCATTAGAAGAAGAAAAAGCAAAACAAGAAGCTGCTCAAGCAATAACACAAACAAAATAATTTTAAGACCTTCAGCATTACTGAAGGTTTTTTTTATGTTAAAATTGAAATGATTTGTTATACTAGAATTAGATAAAGTTCAATCTAAAAATAGGATACAGCGATTATTATTTTCTTTTATAGGTTAAATTGATGAAAAAGATAGTTTTATATTTACTAAAACATCTTTCTGAATGAAATTTGTAAAGCAAATCAAGACGATTTTGTTGTGTTTTTTAAGGACTCGTTAGCTTAGCTGGTAGAGCACGAAACTCTTAATTTCGGGGTCCTGAGTTCGAACCTCAGACGAGTCACAAAAGTCAAGTTATATATAACTTGACTTTTTGTTTTTATAAGAAGTTATATTTTTAGGAGAAAAAGCTATTTTAGTAGAAATATCCAATAAAATGATTTATTATTAACTTTTTTAAATCCATTTTTTATTAATCAATTTGCAAATAAATCAATGTTTTAGTAAAAAGTATTTATTAAAATTAAATTTTTCTAAATATATTATAGTTAAAATTAAATAAAATAAAAAGTATAGTAATAAAAAATAAATTTGTCGTAAATTTGCACCCATAATTTTCAAGGATGCAAAACATTAGAAATATTGCGATTATCGCACACGTTGACCACGGTAAAACTACATTGGTTGACAAAATTCTTCACAGTGGACACGTTTTCAGAGAAAACCAAGAGTCAGGTGAGTTAATCATGGATAACAATGATATCGAGCGCGAGAGAGGGATTACGATCTTTTCAAAAAATGCTTCGGTAGATTATAAAGGTGTTAAGATTAATGTAATTGATACTCCTGGTCACGCGGATTTCGGTGGAGAAGTAGAGCGTGTATTGAAAATGGCTGATGGTGTAATTTTATTAGTCGATGCTTTTGAAGGCCCTATGCCTCAGACACGTTTCGTTTTGAGTAAGGCTTTAGAGTTAGGTTTAAAACCATTGGTTGTTATAAACAAAGTAGATAAAGAAAACTGTCGTCCTGACGAAGTTTATGATAAAGTATTCGAATTATTCTTTAACCTTGATGCAACAGAAGAGCAATTAGACTTCCCTGCATTTTATGGTTCTTCTAAACAAGGATGGTTCAACACTGAGAATGTACGTGTAGAAGATATTACACCTTTAATGGATGGTATTTTAGAGCACGTTCCAGCTCCAGAAGCTCACGAAGGAGATTTACAAATGCAAATTACATCGTTAGATTATTCTAAATTCTTAGGACGTATTGCAGTAGGTAAAGTAACTCGTGG
This sequence comes from Empedobacter stercoris, assembly GCF_020281205.1. GTDB lineage: Bacteria > Bacteroidota > Bacteroidia > Flavobacteriales > Weeksellaceae > Empedobacter > Empedobacter stercoris. The sequence continues at coordinate 9,960 of NZ_JACXZC010000042.1, read as the reverse complement.
TGAGATAAAAGAAGGTGATTGGATTGCATTAACAAAACCTGACGGATCATTCAAAAAACATAAAATCAAAGAATTGTACACATTCTCTGGTTTAGGTAAAGTAAAAGCAACTGAAGTAAAAGCGGGAGATATTTGTGCTGTGGTTGGTATCGATGGTTTCCAAATTGGAGATACTATTGCAGACCCAGAGAATCCAGAGCCATTACCAGTAATGCATATCGACGAACCTACAATGAATATGTCATTCGGTATTAACAACTCTCCATTCTTTGGTAAAGATGGTAAATTTGTTACTTCTCGTCACTTAGTAGACCGTTTAACAGACGAATTAGAGCGTAACTTAGCTTTACGTGTAGAGCCAACAGACGATTCGAATACACAATTAGTATATGGACGTGGTATCATGCACTTATCTGTATTAATCGAAACTATGCGCCGCGAAGGGTATGAGTTAACAGTTGGTCAACCACAAGTTATCTTCAAGGAAATTGATGGAGTTAAATGTGAGCCCTACGAAACATTAGTAATTGATGTTCCAGACGATTTTTCATCTAAAGCTATCGATTTAGTTACACAACGTAAAGGAGATTTATTAGTAATGGAAGCGAAAGAAGGAATGCAACATTTAGAATTCGAAATTCCATCTCGTGGATTAATCGGTTTACGTTCGTTGATGTTAACTTCTACTGCTGGTGAAGCTGTAATGGCGCACAATTTCTTAGCATACAAACCTTTCAAAGGAGCTATTGCTGGACGTTCTGCAGGTGTAATCATTTCTAAAGATCAAGGTGTTTCTACTCCTTATTCTATCGATAAATTACAAGACCGTGGAAAATTCTTTATCGAGCCAAGTGAAGAGGTTTACGAAGGGATGATTATCGGTGAGCATTCTCGTAACAATGACTTAGTTGTAAACGTTGTTGAAGCTAAAAAATTGAATAATATTCGTGCAGCTGGTAAAGATGATTCATCTTCTATCGCTCCTAAAATCGAAATGACTTTAGAAGAATGTATGGAATATATCCAAGCTGATGAATGTATTGAGGTTACTCCAAACTTTATCCGTTTACGTAAAATTCACTTAAAAGAAAATGATCGTAAACGTTACGAAAAATCAATGATTTAATCATTTGAAATATAAAACAAAAAAAAACCAGAAGTTTACTTCTGGTTTTTTTGTTTAAATAATTTCGATTTTGTTTTTGAGTGCAATTATTGCAGCATTTAATTCGTTTTTAAAAGCACGATATTCTAAGATTTGACCTTTCGTTTTAAACCTCGAAAGATTAAAACCTTCTTCGATATCATTGTACCAAATCACATAATTTTGATGATGCGCAATTGCCCAAAAATTATCTTCTATAACATCTTTGCATAACCAAATCTCAGGAGATGTTTTAATTTGATTCCAAAATAATAGAATTTCATCATCCATATTTTGCTCGCTTAAATAAATTTCGAGCATCAATTCCTTTTTCGGAAAATTTATCCAATTATCCACAGAATTTTGATAGGAATAGATTAACCTATTTTACCTAAATTTTCTGCAATCGTTTCAATAAAAGAAGTCAATGGTTTTTTTGCCATCATTTCGATCATCATATTGAAGTTTCCGTCAAAGTCTAATGTAACATCAGATGAATGATCATCAACCGCTTCAATCGAAATTGTCAATGTATATTCAAAAGCAGGTGCAGGAGATTCAAAAATAATTTTTGACGGCTCAACTGTTTCTTTCAAACGCATACCAACCTTTGGTAAAGCACCAACACCAACTGTAAAACCTTTTCCAGATTCGTGAATTTCGAAAGATTTTGTATCATTTGGCATCAATTGCTCATAATTTTTCATGTCCAACAAAAAAATGTACGCATCTTGCTGATTTTTTGCTAAACGGACTTTATTCGTATTTACCTTCATATCCTTGTGAGTTTTTTATAAATTTGTAACAAATCGTTCAAATGTACAAAGTTTTTTTTAATGAAAGTTTGTTAACTTTCAGCAACCAATCCAATCCAGAAGCAAAAAATATATTGTTTCAAAATGAAGCTCAATTCGATGAATCGGTTCATTTATTATCTTCAAAAGCTTCTAATTTAGTGAATATTTTTAGTGATGATATTGAAACTGTTTGGACGAAATTCTTAAAATACTACAAACATATACAGGCTGCAGGCGGAATTGTTCGCAATCCAAAAGATGATTATTTGTTTATTTTCAGACTCGGAAAATGGGATCTACCAAAAGGGAAAATGGAAGAAGGAGAGTCGAGAGAAGAATCTGCAATTCGTGAAATAGAGGAAGAATGTAGTCTTACAAATCTGGAATTGAAACGATTTTTGATGCCAACTTTTCATATTTATTTTTTGAGAGAATACATTATAAAAGAAACATTTTGGTTCGAAGTTTTTTACGATGGAGTAGAATTACCTTTGCCACAAACTGAAGAAGGAATAGAGTCGGTAGAATGGAGAAAAGAAAGTGAAATTCCTCAGTTATTAGAAAATTCTTATCCTAATATAAAGTTGTTAATGGATAATTATTTAAATTTGAATTAAATTAGGATAGAATGAGAAAATATATTTTAACTTTTTGTGCTTTAACATGTTTTGCATTAGCAACAAATGCTCAAACGAAAAAAGAAAATAAAGCTAAAACAGAAAAAGCTTCAAAGTCACAAGCGAAAATTTTAGAAAATGGAACAGCTAAAATAGAAGATTTATATGCGTATCAAGTATATGGAGAATCATTCGAAATTAAGAACACATTGACTAAAAACGAACTTGCAAAGTTATTCGATAACATGAAAAACGGAGATGCTTTAGAAAATGTTCAGTTCGTATCAACAATAGAATCTGTTTGTAAAAAGAAAGGTTGTTGGATGAAAGTTGATCTTGGAAAAGGAGAAGAACAATCATTTGTTCGTTTCAAAGATTACGGATTTTTTATGCCTTTAGATGGTGAGAAAGCCAATGTTGTAGTTCATGGAAAAGCTTTTGTTAGCGAGATTTCTGTAGAGAAATTACGTCATTATGCAGAAGATGCTGGAAAAACAAAAGAAGAGATTGCTAAAATAACAAAACCTCAGTTGCAATATAATTTTGAAGCTGATGGTGTTTATTTGAAGGAAAACTAAGATTTTTCTAAAAATATGAATAAAAACCTTTCTTTTTTGGAAAGGTTTTTTTGTAAACTTTAATTTTGAAAAAAATAGAGATATGAATACATTTCAAGGCAATCCAAATAATTACTTTTCTTTAATTGGAAAAACTGAGAATGACGATTTATTTCAATCATTTCAAGCAGAACTTGATTCTGAAATTGTTGAACAACATGTGACGAATGAGAAAACGTTACTTTATAAAGAGAAAGGAATATCGATTAAAATTGTTAACGGTAGAATAAGTGCGATTAAATTTTATCTTTCTCCAAACCCAATTTGTAAAGTATATGAGGGTGAAAATATTTTTGAATTGAAACGTATTACGGATGAAATACAAATTCGGAAAAATGAACTTTACGAGAGAATTAATAATAATGATCCCAATCGTTTGACAAATGATTATAAACGAGAAAATTGTATCTTTTCCTTTGACTCGATGACGGGAGAATTTTTATCAATTGAGGTTTTAAATGAATTTTAACAAACCCACTTTAATTGATTTATAAAAAAAAACAAGTAATTAATAAACGACTATAAGTTTATTTTTGATTATATTAGTGAATATATTTTAAATCAATTGTTATGAAAAAATATTTATGTTTTATTCTAACTATCCTTTCGTTCTCAGTATTTGCACAATTACGAGCGAGTAATACGGATACTTTTTTTTCAGTAAAAGGAACTTTTAATTCAGAGAAAACAGAGATCATCAAAAACACAATCGAAAAAGAATTAGGCACTCCAACAATTGAAAATAATGATTTTGTTTGGTCTGGAAGAGGTAGTTTTGAAATTATTTTGAATAAAAATTTTCTTAAAATAGAGATTCAAAAGAGTAATGATAACCAAGAAATTGTCATGAAAATCAAAAATTTAGGAGAAAAAATTATGGCTATAAAAAATATAAATAAAGTCAATTCTTAAATAGAAACTCCAAAATTTGCTTGGAGTTTTTTATATTAACTCTTCGTTAACCGTGCATTAACCAATATAAATTAATCTTTTTTAGACTTTTATAAAAAAAATAAAAACATGAAAAAGATAATTTTAATCGCTGTAGTTTTTTGTACAAGCTTAGTTAATGGACAAACGGCTACATCTTATGCCAGTTCAAAAACATCAAGTTCAACAACGCATTCTAATGTTTCGGTAAGTTTAAGTGATAGTAATGAAGTGTATTCTTATTCTGTAATTTTTGATAGATCAAAATCAGCAAAAGCAATTAAAGAAATAGAAAAAACGTTTGGTAAACCAATTATAGAAGGAAAAAATTATGTTTGGCGAGAAAGCGATGTGTTGGAAATAAAAGCGCTTGAAGGTAGAGTAACAATTGAATTAGAAAAAGGTTCAACAAAACTCTACGAAAAAGTGAGAAATATGGGTATAGCAATTGCTGAAGTTGTAGGTGAAAAATCTTAAATTCATAAAATTAAATACAAATTCCAACTTTTATCTAAGTTGGAATTTGTATTTCTGTACATTGCTTAATCTTTGTAAATCAAATATTTTGATCTTATTTTTTTGAATGCTTCTAAATCTTTTTGCCAAGTTGCTTTTATTTCTTCTTCCGATAGGCCAGCTTCTATTTGTTTACGCAATTCATCTGTTCCAGAAAGTTGATCGATCCATAATTTTTTTCCATTCATCGTCCAAAAAGGTTGTTTTGTATTGTTTTTATACGCATTAATTAACCATTTCAAATTAATAGATGATTGATACGATACATCAGATAAATCTTCACCATAACACACTTGATCTTTAAATTTTGGACTTGTTGCGCCAGGTTTAGAAACAGGTGTATATTGAAACGGCATATTTTTCAAAAAAGGAGAACCATAAACCTGAAACTGAAAAGTTGTACCTCGTCCTTCATTTACATTTGTGCCTTCAAATAAACAAGTACTCGGATACAAATTAATTGCATGTGCATTTGGTAAATTTGGAGAAGGTTTTACGGGTAAATGATAAGTAGATTGATGTGTGTAATTAAGCAAAGGAACGATTTCTAAATTTGCTTTTACGCCATTCGCTAACCAACCTTCACCGTTAATCATTTGCGCATATTCACCAATGGTCATTCCATAAACAATCGGAACATTGTGCATCCCAACAAACGATTTATACTCATTTTTCATTACAGGTCCGTCTACATAATGTGCATTTGGATTTGGTCTATCCAATACAATTATTTTTTTACCATTTTCAGCCGCAGCTTCCATTACATAATGTAAAGTCGAAATATAGGTGTAAAAACGTGCTCCTACATCTTGCATATCAAAAACCAATACATCTACATCTGCAATTTGATTAGCTTTCGGTTTTTTATTGTCACCATAAAGTGAAACAATTGGTAAACCTGTTTTCGCATCAATACCAGATTTTATTTTAGCACCAGCATCTGCATCTCCACGAAAGCCATGTTCTGGAGAATATATTTTAGTAACATTTATTCCATTATCAATCAAAAAATCAACAATATGAATTGTATTTTTATAGTCATAATCAGAAGGTTTTTTCTTTAAAATTTTTCTAAGAATTCCAGTTTGATTAGATACAACTCCAACTTTTTTATCTTTTAATTGTGGTAAATATTGCATCACATTTTCTGCACCCAACCCAATTTCTAAACCATTTATTTCATTTGTAGAAGTAGAATTTGTTTGATTTAAAGTTTGAGCAATACTAAAAAAAGGAATACTTAGAAGTAAAGCAATTGATGTATATTTGACAAAGTTTTTCATTTCGTTTTTCATCATTTGAATTTAGGCGAAAGATAAAGCCTAAAGTTAGTTTTAATCTTAAAAAAATATATAATTTGAGTTTTTCTTGGTGGTTTTCAAAAAAAATTGCGCTTGGTAAAAATACTAAAAATAACTTATCGAGTATCATTATTCGTGTAGGTCAAATTGCCGTAGCATTAGGTTTAATCGTTTCTTTGGTGACGATTTCCACTGGTGTTGGTGCAAGGAAGGCAATTAAAGAAAAGTTGGCTGATTTTAATGGGCATATTACCATTAGAAATTACAATAGCAATACCTCGTTAAATTCGGATTCGTTAACGATTAACCAAACTTTTTATCCAACCTTCAAATCCATTCCAGCGATTGAACATGTACAAGCAATTGCGAATAAAAGTGGTGTGATTCGCACCAAAGAAAACTTTAGTGGAGTTGTTTTTAAGGGAGTTGGAACAGACTTTGATTCGGTTCGGTTCGAAAAATTTTTAGTAAAAGGACACTTTCCTCGAATCAATAAAGATTCGATTATGGATGAGGTTTTATTATCAGAAAAGATTGCAGATGAAATGAAATTGGATATTGACAGTTCGTTTGTGATGTATTTTATTCAAGAAGATACAAAACCAATTTATCGTCGATTTACCATTTCTGGATTGTTTAAAACAGATATCAAAAATTTTGATGATCAAATCATGTTTGGAGATATCAAGCATGTACAGCGCCTGAATCGTTGGGATTCGGTAACTGTTGGTGGTTTTGAGTTATTTGTGAACGATGTAGAAAATATTGATCCTGTTGCAAAATTAGTTCAAGCGAAAATACCATATAACTTGTATGCAGAATCGGCAACTGCTTCTTTTGCTCAGATTAACGATTGGATCACCATTTTTGATAAGAATATTGTCATTATTGTCTTTATTATGCTTTTTGTTGTTGTCATCAATATGGTGATGGTTTTATTGATTTTAATATTAGAACGAACACATTCGATAGGAATTTTAAAAGCATTTGGAGCAACCAATTGGCGTATCCGAAAGTTATTCATCAATTATGCCTTATTTATTATGTTACCTGGATTGATTGCTGGTAATGTAATAGGGCTTGGTTTGTTGTTAGCTCAAAAACATTTCGAAATCATCCAACTTCCTGCAGAAAATTATTATTTATCGACTGCTCCAGTCTATTTAGATTTTGGAACAATTATATTATTAAATGTTGGAGCTTTATTAGTTTGTGCAATTGTATTACTTTTGCCTTCGTACATGATATCTAAAATTACTCCGGCTAAAGCAATTAATTTTAGATAAAAATTAACCATTTAATTTTAAAATCAGAAAAAAATGAAATACGCAAATAATATTTTAGAAACCATAGGAAACACGCCTTTGGTTAAAATTAATAAGATAACAAAAGATTTACCATGTACTGTTTTAGCAAAGGTTGAATATTTCAATCCAGGTCATTCATGTAAAGATCGTATGGCATTGAAAATGGTAGAAGATGCAGAGAAAGACGGTCGTTTGGTTCCTGGAGGAACTATTATCGAAGGAACTTCTGGTAATACTGGAATGGGATTGGCATTGGCTGCAGTAATCAAAGGTTATAAATTAATTTGTGTGATTACAGACAAACAATCAAAAGAGAAAATGGATATTTTGCGCGCTGTTGGTGCAAAAGTTGTGGTTTGTCCTACGGATGTCGAGCCAGATGATCCACGTTCTTATTATTCTGTTTCGAAACGCTTGGCAAAAGAAACACCAAATGGTTGGTATGTCAATCAGTACGATAATCCATCGAATACACAAGCAAATTATGAGCAAACTGGACCAGAAATTTGGGAACAAACAGAAGGAAAGGTTACGCATTTTATTGTAGGAGTAGGAACTGGAGGTACAATTTCTGGAGTAGGAAAATATTTAAAAGAAAAAAATCCTAACATCAAAATTTGGGGAGTTGATACCTATGGGTCAGTTTTCAAAAAATACAAAGAAACTGGAGTTTTCGATGAAAATGAAGTGTATTCTTATGTAACAGAAGGAATTGGTGAAGATATTTTACCAGAAAATGTTGATTTTGATATTATTGATGGATTTACAAAAGTGACAGATAAAGATGCGGCGGTTTATACGCGTCGTTTAGCTTTAGAAGAAGGTTTGTTTGTCGGAATGTCTTCGGGGTCTGCAATTAAAGGATTGTTACAAATGAAAGACGAATTCGGACCAGATGACGTTGTTGTTGTATTATTCCATGATTCAGGTTCTCGTTATGTTGGAAAAATATTTAATGATGATTGGATGCGTGATAGAGGATATTTGGACGAAGAGATTAAAACTGCTGTAGATTTAATTAAAGAACATGTCGATAAACCATTGGTAACAGTTCGTACAGAAGAATTGGCATCTCATGCAATTGATCGTATGCGTCGTTTCAAAATTTCTCAAATTCCTGTAATGGATGTGAATGGAATTGTTGGATCTTTGGACGAATCAGATTTGTTTCAAGCATTTTTAGAAGATAGAAATGTTGCTGAAAAACCTATTCACGAAATCATGGGAGAACCTTACCCTATTGTAAAAGCTGGAACATCTATCGAAGAAGTTTCGAAGTTAATTACTAAGGATAATCAAGCGGTTTTAATAGAATTAGAAAATGGGAAATATCATATCATCACAAAATATGATATTATTAACTCGATTAAATAACAAAAATCCTATCTTTGAAGCGATATGGGAATTGTATTAAAAGGTCAGAATTTAGTAAAAGATTACGGTAAAAAACACGTTGTGAAAAATGTGTCTTTTCAAGTAGAACAAGGAGAAATTATTGGATTATTAGGACCAAATGGTGCTGGTAAGACCACTTCTTTTTATATGATTGTTGGTTTGGTAAAAGCCACGCAAGGAAAAGTTTTTTTAGATAAACAAGATATTACAAGCGATGCAATGTACAGACGTGCACAGAAAGGAATTGGATATTTAGCGCAAGAGGCATCTGTTTTTCGTAAACTTTCTGTAGAAGACAACATCAAATCCGTTTTACAATTCACTAAACATTCGAAAAAAGAACAACAAATGCGTACCGATGCGCTGATTGAAGAGTTTTCGTTAGAACACGTGCGTAAAAACCGTGGAGATTTACTTTCTGGAGGTGAGCGTCGTCGTTGCGAAATTGCACGTTGTTTGGCGACAGAACCAAATTTTATCTTGTTAGATGAACCTTTTGCTGGAGTGGACCCTATTGCAGTAGAGGATATTCAGAAGATTGTCCGTTCATTGAAAGAAAAGAATATTGGAATTTTAATTACTGACCACAATGTCTCGCAAACATTAGCAATTACTGATAAAACCTATATCATGTTCGAAGGTAAAATCCTAAAAGAAGGTTCGCCAGAAGAATTAGCAAATGACGAAGATGTTCGTCGTGTTTATCTTGGTGAAAACTTTATGTATCAACAGATATAAATTACAATATAGTATTTTTGAAACCACTCAATTTTGAGTGGTTTTTTTTGTTTATATTCGTAACATTAACACTAAATAATTATTTATGAAATTACTAAAGACAATTTTCATATTCTTATTCACTATAAGTATTCATGCCCAAATTCGTTTTGAACAAGGTTATATTATTGATAATAATAATCAAAGACAAGATGTATTAATTAAAAATATTGATTGGTTAAATAATCCAAAATCAATAGAATATAAAAATGATGAAACTTCTAAAATTGAGATTGCAACGATAAATCAAATAAAAGAATTTGGCGTTGATAATCAATCAAAATATGTAAGAGTAGATGTTAAGATTGATAGGTCTTCAGAAGATTTAGCTAAAATTAGTTCTATTCAAGAACCTGAATTTAAGGAAGAGAAACTATTTTTAAAAGTTTTGATAGAAGGAGAAGCTTCTTTATATGGTTTTACTGATAACAATTTGAAAAGATTCTTTTATAAAACCAACGAAGGAACAATTGAACAATTAATATCAATAGCGTCCTAAATAAATTTAGGGCATAAAATATCCACCCACTTTAGTAGGATACAAGCTATAGTTGGACAA
>NZ_JACXZC010000041.1 GCF_020281205.1 Empedobacter stercoris | reverse complement strand
TCCAACTCAAAGATAATTTGAGATCCGAAATTTACGCGCTGTTTTTACGCTTTCTTTTAACGTTTAGGACGCTAATGAATTAATATATAAAAAATATGAAATTTCTTTACGTCAATATGCTTATAATAGAAGTTATAAAGGACAAATTGCGCAAAACTTTAAGTGTGAAACTGTTTCAATCGAGAGAATTAAAAAAGTTAATTATAGAGAAACTGAATTAGTAAAATTATTTACAGAAATTAATCAATGTAAAGGTTCTGAAATTGTATATAATTCGAATTCTAAATCTGAAAAAGTAAATTTTAATTTATGGTTAAGACCTAGATTGAATAATAGTAAAATAATTATTGAAGAATCTTACTATAGAAAAATAGATTTTGATAATTTATCAAATTTTTCAATCGGGATAGAAGGAGAGTTCGTTTTTCCGTTTAATAAGAACAAATGGAGTGCGATAATAGAACCTAGTTATAATTACTATAAGCAAAATTTTGCTAAAGTTGTAGCTAGAGAAGACTACAAAGATACTTCTTCAATAAAATATAGTGTTATAGAAATACCTATTGGTCTTAGACATTATTTTTTTATAAATAGTAAATCAAAATTATTTATTAATGCGCAGTTTATGTTTAGTATAGATTTAGATAATGAACTAAATTTATATAGAGGTGATGAAAAATATAAAACAATGGATATTAATTCTAGAACAAATTTTGTGTTTGGATTAGGGTACAATTTTAATAATAGATTTAATACAGAATTTAGAGTATATACTAATAAAAATATTATGGAAGAGATGCTATGGCGTAGTTCTAAAATGCAAAATATTTCATTTGTATTAGGTTATAATATATTTTAAAATAAAGTATTTTTAAAACCACTCAATTTTTGAGTGGTTTTTTTTATAAATCAACAAAAAGTAATTTTCCTTTTTGGTTAGCAGTATTCTTAAAATGTAAAAAAACATCTTGAATATCATATCTTCTGAAGTGAATGCTCTGTGAAATATCTTCATTTGGAAGTTGATACGTCATCTCAAAATTCAACATACTACCAAAACCAGAACTTTCAACTTTTTCGACCAAAATTCCTAAAGATTCCAATCGTTCAATCAAACGGTTAATTTCCAAATCATTATGTCTCATACTACCTAAACCTACCAATTATAAGGCTTCAAAGCTAAAACATAATCATTTAAAAAAGAAGTTTACACCAATATATTCTATAAATTAAATGAATTCTGAAATAGAATTTTGGCATAAAAAAAGCTGAAAATCATGATTGATTTTCAGCTTCAAAAATTACTTTTTAGCTTTTTGGGTAGTTTTTTCTTCAACTATATCTTCCTCATAAGAATACTTATGTCTCGGACGTTTTACACCATAAGAGCCATTTACAATTTTTCCTCTTCTCGATTTTTTATCGCCTTTTCCCATTACCAAATGTTTTAAAATTAATAAATTCGATTACTTTCCAACCAAGTTAATAATTCTAACTTAGTTGAACAAATGATTGACAATTCTTTCAGATTTCAATTAACTTTGCGACATATTTTGTCGTAGATAAAGTATAATTTTAGAACAAAATAATATGAGTCGAAATACAGATGCCAATAAAAAAGCACATAAAAAAAAATTAGACCAAAAAAAACGAAAAGTACAAGATGCCGAAGCCGAACGTAAAGCTCGACTAAAAGCAATTAATCAACAATTTAACGATAAAACGAAACCAGAAAAGGAAGAGTAATGATGAGAATTCTACATACAGCCGATTGGCATTTGGGTAAAAAATTAGATAGTTTTTCACGTTTAGAAGAACAAATTTTAGTGATGAATGAGATTGTCGAAATTGCAGAGCAAGAACAGGTAGATCTTGTCTTAATTGCAGGTGATTTATTCGATAATTTTAATCCAAGTGTAGAAGCTGTAGAATTATTTTATAAAACGTTAAAAAGACTTTCGAATAATGGAAAACGTCCTGTCGTAGCGATTTCTGGAAATCACGATTCGCCAAATTTAATAGACGCTCCAGATCCTTTGGCACGTGAATGTGGAATTATTTTGATAGGTCATCCCAACGCGAAAGTTCAGGAATTTGAACTAAATGATTTTAAAATTTCTAAATCTATCGAAGGAATGATTGAATTGAAATTAAATAATCATGATTTTCCTGTTCGAATTTTACATACACCTTATGCGAATGAAATTCGTCTGAAACAATATTTGGGTGAAAACAAAGAAGATGCCTTAAATGAAATTTTAGCAATTAATTGGAAAACGATTGCAGACAATCATTGCGATAAAAATGGAGTCAATTTATTGATGGCGCATTTGTATATGAACCAAAAAGATGCTGAAATTTTAGAAGAACCAGAAGGTGAAAAACCAATTAAAATTGGAAATGCAGATATGATTTTTTCTGAAGCAATTCCACCTCAAATTCAATACACAGCTTTAGGACATTTGCATGGTTTCAAAAATATCGGGACAGAAGAAAAACCTGTCATTTACAGTTCTTCGCCATTGTGTTATAGTTTTTCGGAAGCTGGACAAACGAAATATGTCTCGATTATCGAAGCGCAACCAAATGAAAATGTTTCGTATCATCAAATTAAATTAAAAAACGGAAAACCGCTTATTCGTAAAACGTTTGATGAGGTAAATAATGCGGTAGAATGGTTAAACAATCATCAAAATGCGTTGGTAGAATTAACCTTAGAAAGTGATACGTTTCTGAAAGCAGAAGACCGAAAATTGATTTATCAATCCCATAGTGGAATTATTCATTTGATTCCAAAAGTGAAAAATCAAGCCATAGAAACGGTTGAATATAAATTTGCAGATCAAACAAAAGATATAAAAGAATTGTTTGTTGATTATTTTAAATCGAAGAATGGCAACCAAGAACCAAACGACGAAATGAAAGACTTGTTTAATGAAGTTTTGAATAGTTAAATTGAATTTGCTGAAGCTATATTATAATATCAAGAAATCTTATCCTTATCCTTAATCTCAATCTTAAACATAAAAATGATTCCAGTAAAATTAACCATAGAAGGACTTTATTCCTATCAAGAACGTCAAACGATTGATTTTTCTAATTTGACTGAAGCAGGATTATTCGGAATATTCGGGAATGTTGGTTCTGGAAAATCGTCTATTTTAGAGGCGATTATGTATGTGTTGTATGGCGAAACAGAACGTTTAAACTCTAAAGATAAACGCGCATACAATATGATGAACCTGAAATCGAATTTGGCTTATATCGAGTTTGATTTCTATAATTTCGAACAAAAATTATTCAGAGCAACAAGAGAATTCAAACGAAATTCGAAACGTTTTGAAGATGTTAAATCACCGACAGTTGTTTTTTACGAACATAAAGAGGGAGAATGGATTCCTCTAAACCATTCGAAAGCTGAAGAAATAATTGGTTTGAGTTACGAAAATTTTAAACGTACAATTATTATTCCGCAAGGACAATTCAAGGAATTTATCGAATTGGGCGCAAAAGATCGCACTCAAATGATGAAAGAAATTTTTGGTCTTCATCGTTATGATTTACAGGACAAAGTTTCGTCATTAAATGCCAAAAATTTAACGAATCTCAATCAATTAGAAGGAAAATTATCAGGTTTTGAGGAAATTTCGGAAGAAAAAATAAAAGAACTTGAACAAAATTTAATCGAACAAACGAATTTAAACAATCAAGTTCAGGATGAATATCATCATATCAATGAATCGTTTCAACGTCTGAAAGTATTGAAATCTGATTTTGAGAATTTGAAACAAAAGAAATTTGATTTCGAAAAAGTTACTGCTCAAAAAGTTGAAATGGATCAACGTAAAGTTGAAATGGATCATTTTGAATTGATTTTTAATGCTTTTCATCAAGTTTTAGAACGTCAAAATCAAGTTGAAAAACAACTTGTAGAAAAGTCGAATTCTGTCGAAGCGCAACAAAAACAATTGGCTTTAATCGAAAATCAAATTAAAGAAGTTTCAACTCAACTTGATTTAATTAAATCGAATTACGAAGCTTTGCCAACAAAGCGAAAAGAGGAATCGGATTTAGAACTAATTGTTCAGATTTTGGCTTTTTCTCAGGAAATTGAAAAACTAAAAGAAAGAACTGCAAAAGGGTTAAAAGAAGTTGAAGAAGTTCAGCAAAGAGCGCAAAAAATAGAAGAATCAATCAAACTATCCGAAAAAGAATTAAAAACATTTTCGGCAAAAAAAATTGATTCGAAAACATTGATAGAAGTAGAAAATTGGTTTGTTCATCACCAAAATTTAGATCAATCGATAGAAAAACAACACTTAAAAATTGAAAGTCAGCATCAACAAATTAATAGTTTCGAATTTCAGTTAAAAGAACAAAATATAGATATTTCTACGTCCGAAAATTGGTTTAATTCCACTTTTGATCAATTAGAATTAACCAAAAAATCATTAGAAAAACAGAAAAATGACATAGAAGTTCAGCAGAAATTAGCTCATTATGCGCATAATTTGCATGATGGTGAAGCTTGTCCGTTATGTGGAGCTTTGGAACATCCAAATATAGTTGAGGTTGATGATGTAACTTCAAAATTAAGTGCGGTTAATACCAAGTTGTCGCAGTTGGATGATGAGGTGAAAGCATTGCAAAAAAAGCAAAATGAAGTTCAGAAAATTGTAGATCAAAAACAGTTTATTGAAAAGCAAATAGCGCAAGAAAATCAGGTTTTGAATGAGTTGAAAATTCAACAAGAAAAACATTTGAATTTGTTTAATTGGAAAGATTTTGATCCAAAAAATAGAACCTCTTTTGAAGAAAAAAAGAAAGCTGCTATTTTGTTGGAACAAACCATTACAGATAAAAATAATGAACTTGATAAACTTCGTGAATCTTTGGAGAAAGAACGTCAGAATTTGACGAAATATAAACAGTTTTTAGAAAAATTTAGAGTAGAGGAAGCAGAAAAAGCTTCTCAAATAAAACAAAATAAACTGAATTTAAAAGTTTTGAAATTTGATGATTTTCAACAACAATCTAATGAAACTGTTCAACAAGATTTAATTGATTTAAAATCTAAGAACATTAAAGTTGAACATGATTATCAGCAATTTACAGAAAATTTAAACACTTTAAATCTAAAATTAGTTTCTCAAAAAACATCAATTGAATTGATTGATAAACAGATTATTGAATTGAATGAAGAATTAAAACAACATCAACATCAAATTGATAAAGCGTTAGAAGTTCATCAGCTTCAATCGATAGAAGTTGTTAAGCAAGTTTTAAATCAACAGTTGAATGTGGTTCAAATCCGTAAAGAATTAGAAGATTTTAGGATTTTATTTGAAACATTAAGAAGTTCTATCCAAGAATTAGAACAAAAATTAGCTGAAGTTTCTTTTGATGAAATGGTATTTAAAACGCAAGAAGAACAGTTAAATTTAATTACAAAACAGTTGAAGGAAACTGCTGAAATTGTAACTAAAACCAAAACTGAAATTGAACGATTGACAAAATCCTATGCCGAAAAGAAAGATTTATTAATTGAATTAGAGAAGTTGCAGAAGCGTGCTACAAATTTACAAACGATGCGAAATTTGTTTAATTCTGCGGGTTTTGTACAATATGTATCGTCAATTTATTTGAAACAACTGTGTGATAATGCAAATGTTCGTTTTCATCGAATGACCAGAAATCAATTGAGTTTACAGATGAATGACAACAATGATTTTGAGATTATAGATTATTTGAATGAAGGTCGTTCGAGAAGTGTGAAAACACTCTCTGGAGGACAATCTTTTCAAGTTTCATTGAGTTTGGCTTTGGCTTTGGCAGAAAGTGTACAAACGAATGCGAAGTCAGATAAGAATTTCTTTTTTATTGACGAGGGTTTTGGAACACAAGATGCAGACGCTGTAAATATTGTGTTTGAAACGTTGATGAGTCTGCAAAAAGAAAACAGAATTGTTGGAATTATTTCACATGTTGATGAGTTGAAAGATCGAATTCCAGTCGCTTTACAAATTACAAAAGATGAAGAAAAAGGTAGTTTAATAGAAGTTATTTCATAAAGAAAGTCCTCAATAGTTATTGTATTGAGGACTTTTTATTTTATTAACTATCGATTTTGATGGTTTTCAATAATTCGGGTAAAACTGTGTTTGGAAACTCTTGTTGTGCTTCGATTAACAAAGGTTTATAATCATGGTAGCGATTAGAAAAATGGCCTAAAATTAATTTTTTTACATTGGCTTGTTTCGCAATCATTCCAGCTTCTTTTGCCGTTGTATGTCCTGTATATATAGCCAAATTTTTCAATTCGTGTAAGAATGTTGATTCATGATACAACAAGTCTACTTCTTTGATAATAGGAACAATATCAGGCTTATATTTAGTATCAGAACAAAAGGCATAACTCAACGATTTTTGCGCATCGAACGTTAAATAATCATTCGGAATGATTTCTCCAGATTCTAACGTAAAATCCCTACCATTTTTTAAATTTTGATAATCACAAATCTCGATTTCTGAAAATTCTTCAATGGTATCCATATTCAATTTTCGAGGTTTTGGCTTTTCTCGAAAAAGATATCCATTCGTGTAAACACGGTGATTAAGAGGAATTGAAAAAACTTCGACTTTATCATCTTCAAATACCAAAACAGATTCTTTTGTATGTAATTCATTAAAAATAATTTCGAAAGAATTGTTAGACTCTGTTAAGCGTAATTGTGTGGTAATAAATTCTTCGATTCCTTTTGGACCATGAATATGCAAGGGCATATCGCGACCAAGTAATTGAAGTGTAGAAATTAATCCGATCAAACCAAAAACATGATCGCCATGCAAATGCGATATAAAAATGTGATTAATTCGGTTAAATTTAGCTTTTGCTTTTCGCAACTGAACTTGAGTTCCTTCTCCACAATCAATTAAAAAATAGCGTTCTGCAATATTTAATAATTGAGCGGTAGGATGCGTATAAGCAGTTGGTAACGCCGAATTAAATCCTAATATAGTTAGTTGTAAACTCAATTTACGTTTAGATTAGTTAAAAAATTGTTTAATTTTCCGATGGCTTTTCCTCTATGACTAATTGCGTTTTTTTCTTCAGGAGTCATTTGAGCAAATGATTTTGAAAAACCATCTGGAATAAAAATAGGATCGTAACCAAAACCATTGTTACCCATAATTTCGGTTGCAATTGTTCCATTTACACGACCTTCGAAAAAATATTCCTTTCCATTCAAAATTAAACAGAAAATAGAAATAAAGTAAGCTTTTCGGTTTGTTTTTCCATCTAATTCTTTCAAAGCTTTTGCAATATTATCTTCATCTTTTCCAGTTCCAGCATATCGAGCTGAATAAACTCCAGGTGCTCCGTCCAAAGCCTCGATAACCAATCCTGAATCATCTGCAAAAACATTTTTTCCTGTTTTATTAAAGATAGTTTTAGCTTTTAGCAAGGCATTTTCTTCAAAAGTTTCACCAGTTTCTTCGATTTCTTCAAAGAAATCAATCGCTGTCAAAGATTTCATCGACAAGTAAGAGGGTAACATTTTAGTAACTTCTTTTACTTTATTGTTGTTATGTGTGGCAAAAATTAATTCCATTTTATATTGTTTTTTGTTCTGTTTGTTTCATTAATAAAAACACCGATAAAATTCCAATCAGTGTCATTCCACCAATTAATAAATAATCTCTATGCGCAAAAACTTCGCCTTCCATATCGCCTTGTATCAGCATCAACGAATAGGAAAGAGTATTATTTAGGAAATGCAATAGAATGGGTAAAAACAATGATTTTGTACGATGGTAAACAATGCCAAAAATGATTCCTAAAAGCCCTGCACCAATAAATTGCCATGGATTCATATGAGCCATTCCAAAGACAAAACCGTTTATTAAAATTGCAATTGTTGGATTGACCTTATAATTTAGCATTCCTTTCAGAATAATTCCTCTAAAAATAATTTCTTCGAAAATTGGTGCAAAAAGACATACCATAATAAATCCTGCGATTTTATAATCTAACATCATTTCGAAAGAACTTTGAAAGATTTTATAAATATCTTCTAAAGGACCAGTTGTAGGAATTAAACCTGTGAAAACTTCGGCTAAAGGCAAAAGAAATAGCCAACAAGCAATAGAGAGAATAAGTTGAATGGCGGTAAAAGGATGTTTAATAGCTTGTAAAATTGTCGTAAACTTTGTTTGCGTTAGCATCAATAAAATAACAATTGCAGATACTGTTCCAGTCAAAAAGCCTAATGGTAAAAGAACGTGATTAAGTGGTTGGTAAAAGATTGCAGGAATAGAGATAATTCCACCAGCAAATTGCATTATAATTACTGCGACGGCACTATATAAAATTGCTTTTCCGATTCCAAAATTCAATTTGTTTTCATTTTTTTGAACTATTTCTTCAAAAGGAGATGTCTTATTCATGGTGATAAGGTTTACCTTGCAAGATACTAAATCCGCGATAAATTTGTTCTGTTAAAAATAAGCGAACCATTTGATGCGTAAATGTCATATTGGATAAAGACATTTTCTTGTTTCCGCGGTTGTAAACAGATTCATCGAAACCATAAGGACCACCAATCACAAAGACTAAATTTTTGACCGCTTGATTCATATAATTTTGAATATCATCTGCAAATTGCCTCGAAGTTGGTTGTTTTCCTTTTTCATCTAAAATAATAACAAAGTCTGTATTTACGATTTTGCTCAAAATTTGTTCAGCTTCTTTTTGTTTTTGTTGAATTTCGGACAAATTTTTACGATTTTTGATGTCAGGAATTTCAATTCTTTGATAATTAATATGCGAAGGCAATCGATTTTCATACTTTTGTAATAGCATTTCGATGGCTTTTTCGTCTGTTTTACCGATACAAATGGTCGTAATATTCATTCAAAATTATTTATTGAGACAAAAATATGCGCATTCTACAAGATTTTAAAACATATACAGGAATAAATTATTTTCGAGATTGGTCGAAAACAAAATTGATGAACAAAAATACAAGCATCACGGTATATGATTTCTTGAGAGTTTTTTGGATTCGCGTCATGAAAGGGAATTTTCCGTTGCGTTCGGCAGCCGTTTCGTGGATCTTATTTTTTTAGTATGTTTCCATTTCTACTTTTTTTGTTTAGTGTATTACCTCATTTGACTTATTATGGCGATATAAAAGAATTACTTTTTACACAATTTTTACCGCAAATTTTACCCAAACACGTGAGTAATGAAGTGATTTCGTATATCGATAAAACGACAGCTTTACAAGGCAAACGAAAAGTAAATTATCTGTTGATTTTGATTACAATTTTTATGTCATCTAACGGAATACAAGGAATTATTAATGGATTTAATGTATCGTATCAAGATGTCTATGTCAAACGAAAAAATTCAAAATCGAGAGTTATTTCGATTATATTGACATTGTTTTTTACTGTATTTATAGTCTTACAAGTTTTTTTATCTTACTCAACATCTATTATTTGGAAGTATTTAACAAACGTTTCTTTTTTGAGTAAACTTGGTCAGTTTTCTTATCTTATCAATTATTTTTCCGTATTTATTTTCTATTTTGTCTCGATGTGTATGTTGTACTATTTTGGTCCAAACCATAAAAAGTCAAGAAGTACAGTATTGCCAGGTGCATTGTTAACATCAGTCTTGTTCTTGTTAACTGTAATAGGTTTTAATTCGTACTTAAGTTATTTTACCAATATTGATTTGCTTTATGGATCACTTGGATTAGTAATGATTATGATGATTTTTGTTTACATCAATGTGATTTTGATGTTAGTTGGTTACGAATTGAATATGTCGATTAATTATACCAAAAACTATGAAGATATCCATCATATTGACAGTAATCGTTTTATTAATTTGGATAAATCTTAATGCTCATTTAATTTGTGTCCGCACGTTTTGCAATAGACCGATCCATCAAGATGATAATCATCTCCACAATTTCTACAACGCTCCGTATTATTGGGAATATCGTCTTTGGTTTTTGATGCTTTGTTCATTTCCATTGTCACGATACTTGTAGGAACAGCAATAACACCATAACCTATAATCATAACAACAGAAGCTAAAAATTGACCTAATCCAGTAACTGGAGAAATATCGCCATAACCAACTGTTGTTAAGGTGACGATTGCCCAATAAATACTAATCGGAATACTTGTAAAACCAGATTCGGGATGATCATGCTCAACCATATACATAATTGAACCAATAACCACAACTATCAAAAGGACAAAAGATAAAAAAACGATGATTTTATCTTTACTTTCTTTTAAACCAAGAACCAATACATTTCTTCCTCGAGTAAATCGAGTTAGATTAAAAATTCTGAAAATACGTAGTAAACGTAAAATTCGGATACTCGCCAAATATTTGCTTGTTGGTAGGAATAATCCCAGATAAAATGGTAAAATAGATAATAAATCAATGACTCCATAAAAACTAAAAATGTATCGCCAACGATTTTTTACGCAATAAATTCGCAATAAATATTCAAGTGTAAATAAACAAGTTAAAATCCATTCGAGTGTAATTAAAACCGTATGATGTCTTGCATTAATAGCTGGAATAGATTCTAACATTACCAAACCAACACTCGTTAAGATTAAAAATAATAAAGAAATGTCGAAAAGTTTACCATAAGGTGTATCGGCTTCAAAAATTATATCGAAGATTTTTTGTTTCAATTTTTTTTCTTCATCCGCACCCATTTTTTTGAGGTAAGGAAATCGACCTTTGAACATTGGTTTATATTTTGGAATGAGCTAAATTAGGGAAAAAAATAGTATGAATATTCTCTTAACTGGTGGAAGTGGTTTAATTGGTTCAGAATTAGCGAAAATTTTAATTGAGAAAGGACATCAAGTACGGATTTTAACAAGAGAGAAAAATGTTGAGCATCCTTTTTATCATTGGGATAAAAATAAAATTGATGAAAAGGTTTTTGATAATTTAGACGGAATTATTCATTTGGCTGGATGTTTAATCGCTAAAAGGTGGACAAAAAGGTATAAAGAAGAAATTTTATCAAGTAGAGTTGATACAGCAAATTTACTTTTTGAGTATGTGAATAAACTTGATGTTAATCTAAAATTTTTCATTTCAGCTTCAGGAAGTGCTTATTATGGACAAATTACTTCAGACAAAATTTTTAAAGAATCAGATGAACCAAATACCGATTTTTTAGCAAAAGTTTGTGTAGCATGGGAAAATGCGGCTTACCAATTTGAGGAAATAGGAGCGAGAGTGGTTTGTTTAAGAACAGCTTTGGTTTTGGCAAAAAATGGAGAAGGTTTCAAACTATTGAAAAAACCAATTCAATTAGGTGTAGGCGCTAATCTTGGTGATGGAAAGCAATGGATGCCTTGGATACATATCGAAGATTTGTTGCAGATTTATGCTCAAGCAGTAGAGAATGAAAATATAAAAGGAAGTTTTAATGCATCTGCACCAGAACATAGCGATCATTCAACTTTCAATCGTACGTTAGCTAAAAAACTAAATAAACCATTTTTTCTTCCAAATATTCCAGGTTTTGTGATGAGATTAACATTAGGAGAAATGAGTGATTTGGTTTTAAAAGGTTCGCGAATTGATGCAAACAAAATAGAAGAAACAGGGTTTACATTTCAATTTCCTACGTTGGAGAAAGCTTTTAAAGATTTAGTGTAAAGTTGTTAAAAATTTTAAAGAAATTAAACCATATAATATGTTGTAAAATGTATTTTTGTAATCTTAAATAATCCTCATGAAAATTATATTTACTTTATTTTTTCTACTACTTACAATCTTTTCTAACGCTCAAAATAAAGAGTTCAAATTAGGGAAAATTTCTCAGCAAGAAATAGCGTTTAATCAGGTGCCGTTCGAAAAAGATGCAGATGCTGTTATCCTTTCCGAAGAAGGAAAAATGGATTTGATACAATCTAATTATTATTTGACTGTAAAGCGTAGAATAAAAATCCTTACCGAAAAAGGCGTTGATCAAGCCAATATACAATTGAATTATTATAGTAAAAATAAACAAGAATCTATTACAGGAATCAAAGGAAATACTATAAATATTTCAGATGGAATAGAGCAGGTAATACCAATTGATGAGAAAGAAATTTTTGACATTTCTTTGAATGAATTGTATTCTGCAAAACGATTTACGTTTCCAAATGTAAAAGTTGGTTCTATTATCGAGTACACTTATGTAAAAGGAAGCGAACATAATTTTTCTATCGACGCATGGAATTTCCAACATGATATTCCTACACTTTCAAGTAAATTCAGATTGATTAATAAAGCTTATAGCGCTTATTCAATTATTACAATTGGAGATGCTTTAAATGAAAAATATAAAAATAAATCAAGTTCATCTGAATGGAGTTTGAATAATATTCAGAGTTATAATCAATTAAAATACGTTTATAATCCTGAGGATCAAAGTGAACGTATTAAACTTCAGGCAGATAATTATCATACAGATGGAGCTAAAAAAACAACATTGAATGCTTGGCAAGACTTGATTCAAGATATTAATTCACAGTACGAAAACTACAGAAATCCATCTGCAATTAGAGAAATTGCCCAAAAAATTCCTAATGGAAAAGATGAAGTCGAAACTTTGCGAAATGTGATCGAATATATTGATACTAATGTAAAATGGAACAGATTTTATGGAATAATTCCATCTCGTTCCAATAGAACATTATTGAAGGAGAAAGCAGGTTCTACCGCGGATATGAATTTATTATTAAACGAAATTTTAACGGCAAAAGGTTTCGAAACATCATTGGTTTTGTTCAGTTCTCGTCATCATGGACAAATTTTATTTTCTTATCCATTTGTTAATCAATTTAATTCTGTTGTGACAGTTGTGAAATTGAATAACGGAACTGCAAATGTTATTTTAGATGCGTCAAAATTAAATAAAGAGCAAATCGAATATGGTCCATTAGATGTGTTTAATTATCATGGTGTTGTAATTAAAAAAGGTGAGCCTTCATTTGTGAAATTAAATCAGAAATTGTCTTATTATGAATCTTCGATAAAATATGATTTCTTGAACAATGGAAATTTAGTTTTGTATAGAAAAGATAAATTTAATGGATATTTTTATGATGAAAATGCCGAAGAAAAGAATGTATTGAATCGATTTCTAACAGAATCTTTAGAAATGCGTTTAGATGAAGAATCAAGTGATAAATTGATTTTTGAGACCGATTCCTATGTCAAATCATATAAATCTAAAACTAAAACTCCAAATGCTGCATTTTATACATTTATTAATCCTTTGCGCGAGTTTTTGAAACAATATACTTTTGAAGATACAAATCGTCAACGCAAAATAGAATTTAATTACCCGTATTTATTTAACATCCAGGTTAAGTCTAAAATACCAGCAGGTTACGAAGTTGTGATTGATGAAAATTACAAAACTCATCATAAAATAGAACTTAATTTAGAATATTATCAAGAGGCAAAAATAAAAGACGGACAGTTGATTATAGCCATTCAATTTTTGTTACCAGAAGGTGTATACGAAGCAGAAAAATACAACGAGTTAAATCAATTTTTTGAGAAAGTAAAAACAGCATCTCTAAAAGAAATTTTAATGAAAAAGAACTAACTAAATAGCACTGAGATTTCAGTGCTATTTTTTGTATATTTAATCAATTAACACGATGTATGAATAATAAAATTTATTTTGTTTTAAGTTTTTTGCTTTGTCAATTTGCTTTTTCTCAATCAACTAAATTAGAATTTGGTAAAATATCAGAAGAAGAATATAATTATAACATTGTCCCGTTTGAACAAGATGCATCTGCAGTGACCCTTTCAGAATATGGAGAATTGCAATTAAAAAATTATGGATATGTGCTCAAACAACATGTTCGTAAAAAGATTTTAAAACAAGATGCTATTGAAGGAAATATGTTAAAATTCAGCTTTAATCCAACGAACAAATATAATCGTGTAAAAATAAATAAAGTACAGGTTTATAATAAAATAGGAGGTGAGGTTGTAGTGTCAAAGTTGGATCAGAAAGATATTATACAAGAAACAATTGATGAAAATACAATTCAACTGATTTATGCGATTCCAAATGTAAAAGTAGGATCAATTATAGAGTATGAAACTGAAGTAACCCGTACAGCTAATCTATATGCAACGCCATGGAATTTCCAAAACGATTATCCAATATTGAAATCAAAATTAGATGTTCGGATACACACAGATTTTGATAATCGAATTTTTTTAATTGGGCAAAAGTTGAATGAAAAATATGGGAACCGAAAAGGGAATAAATCATGGGAAATAGAGAATGTAGCAAGTGTAAAAAAGTTTGATAAAATATACAATGTTAATGATTTTAAAGAAACAATCGGTTTTCAATATTCAGCTGAACAAGATTGGCATGGAACGATTTTTTCTTCTTCGAACTGGCTTTCATTACGATCAGTTTTTGCTAAAAATATAGCAACGAATACAAGAAATGTTGACTTTAATGAAATCGCTATTAAAATTAATAATGGAAATTCGCAATTAGAAACGTATAAAAATGTAATAGATTACGTTAAGCAGAATTTTAAGCTTATAGAAACGAATTATGTGGATAAAATGTCGAATTTTAAAACTGGTTTATTAGGAACTAAAACTGGAAGTAATTTGGATTTCGTTGTTCTCGTTAATCGATTATTGAAATCAAAAGGTTTAGAATCGCATTTGGTTATTAATAGCTTTAGAAACAGAGGAAGGTTAATTATGGATTTTCCTATTGTTTCGAGAATTTCTAATATTCAAACAATGACAATTGTAGATAATCAAGTTTATCTTTTTGATGAAAATATATTGAAAATAACGGATGATAGTTACAAAGAAAAAGTCGTTTTTCCATATTCAGAATATTATAATCAACTTGTTTTGAAGCTTGAAACCAGTACAAATGAATTTCTAAATATTCAACCTCCCTTGTCTGAAAGTTATTTGATAAATGAATTAGAGTTTAAAGGAGATGAGGTTAAAATGAAATCTTTAAATAAATTCAAAGGTTATTTTAACAAAGAAAATCAAAAGAATTATGATTTTCCAATGTTCAATGAGCTAACATATTCTTCAGAGGATTTGAATAATCAAGGTAATTACAGCTCGATAAATAAAATTTTTGTGAATAAAGGAAAAATGGTCAACTATTTTGGATTTGAATTTCCGTTTAATGATGCGCTTAATTTTTTAAATATTGAAAAAGAAAGAAAATACCAAGTTGAATTAGATTTTCCGTTTCAAAAAGTTGTTCAATTCAAATCTAAAATTCCAAAAGATTTTGTTTTAAAATATGATAAATTTAATCACGAAATTAAAGCCATTGGAAATAAATTACAATACAAACAACAGATAGAAGTTGTGAATAATGAGTTTGTAATTACCTATATTCTATTGATTAATCAATCAATTATAAGCAGTAAGGAACTAAAAGAATATTCGGAATTTTTAACTAAAATAGCGGAAAGGAATAAAGATATTGTCATTTTAATGAATGTAACGTCCTGAAAAAATGATACAGGATTAGACTAATAAAACTTTATTTTAAACAGTACATATATTCGTATTTG
>NZ_JACXZC010000040.1 GCF_020281205.1 Empedobacter stercoris | reverse complement strand
AATAATAAATTTATAAACCAAACACTCTCTTAATTTTTAGAAAGAGGTGTCTCATTTATTTTGACAACATACAGTCAACATGACGGATTTTTTTAGTTTTTGTAAGTTATAATATTTAATAATGAAAACGATTCGCTCTTTTAAACGTTCCTAAATCATTGAAACGAACACCATTTTCTTTCATTATTTTATGTGCTCTTTTTCGAGTAATATGTCGAACATAAAAAGTTTCATTCACAACAAAATGATGAATAGCATGTGTCCAGCCAAAGAAAAAACAAAACACTTGGAAAGGATATGTCCACCAAACATTTAAAATTTGTGTTTGTTCAATTACATTCCCTTTTTCTACATCACCAAAATAATGAAGGTTTGAAGTTATAAAATGCAAACAAAATTGGCGTAATAAATTAGGTAATAAAACAATATAAATAAATGGACTTAACCAATTCAACGTTGATTTTATCACTTCAGGAAATACAAAATTTGTATTAAACTTAGTAGCAAGAAAATCTAAAACTAAATCAATCGAAAAGAAATATAAAATAACATGAGATAGTATAGTCAGCGGAATTAATCCAAAAATTCCATATAATTTTAATTTATTAGCCGTTTCAAATTTTAGGTTTCCTTTATCAACTTCAGATTTTATATCAGAAAATAAAACTTTAACACGAAAAAGATTTCCTAAAACTAAATCAGGTGTAAAAAATAAACGTTTTAAAGACCATTTTTCACCATTCGTCACCCCTCTTTCTTCCACATCGTGTAATGTTCCTGAAAATCTATGGTGATGAAAATGTAAGGTTCTACGAAACCATGGATTAAGTGTTAAAGGTCTCAAAATCCAAATCCATGCTAACATAAAATTATGTACAAATTTATTGTTTTTGAAATACATAAAATGAATCAAATCATGCTCTAATTCGTGTAAAACACCAAATAAGAATGCATTCACAAGAATTAAAACCCATGCTGGAATAACATTAATATACCATAAATATCCCATAAAAAGACTAACAACTACAGCGAATGTAAATATTAGTAATCCGATGGTATTCTGTTTTTTAAGTATTGGATAATCCTCTTTTAGTTCTCGATAAGATGCAGCAATTTCTCGTCTAATCTTACTGGTATGTTCTTGATGACTCATCATTTAATTTTAAACAATATCTACAAATATACTTAATACCTAACGCATAAATTGGATAGTTATGGCGAAATATATCATATTGTTTATTTTAATTTATTATGTTAATGTAAGAATTAATAGAAATATAATTCAAATACACGATATTAAACAGATATTTTACTTACAATCATAATAGATTTGTAGAACTATTTCAAATCAAAAAAATGATATAATTATCCTTAAATTTGCTTCAAATTAATCGCCATGAATCGAGAAGAAATAGGAAATCAACTTTTAAATGAAATTTTAAATATTCAGCTTGCCAATAAACCAATCAATTCTAAATATTTAGATTTAAAGCGTTTGGTTGAAAATCTTGCCTTTGAATTAACTAAAAATGAAGCTTTACAGTTTTCTAACTTTTTCTCAAAACTTTCGTTTATCTGTAATCAATTCCAAGTTTCTACTAAAATTCATTCGTTCCGAAAAACAGCTCAACGAATTTTGAGCGAGAAATACGAACCGACTGAACACGAATATTTCACACATTATAAATATGTTGCAGAATTCATTTCTGCGATATATGAAGTAATGATTCCTTCGGAAATTATCTATTATTTTCCTGAAAAAGAATTTTATACCAATAAGATTCTGACACGAAATAGAATTAAAAAACTACGTGTTCAAATCATAGAAATAAAACGCGATTGTTTGATTTGTGATCATGAAGATAATGAAACTGAAGAAAATATTACGGTTCAAATTGATGAAGATGGCGTAAATGAACACTTTACTTCTGTTGAAAATTTTTGGGTTGGTGCACAATTAAATTTAGTGAATTCGACAATTGATGAAGAAGGAATTTATCACCCACGCTTTATCATTCTCGAACCAGATTATTTGGTTGATATTTCCGCAATTGCCGAGTGTTTTCAAGATTACGGAATATCAGAGTTGCATTATATTCAGAAGAAATACGAAGAAGCACCTAATAACAAACATATACGATTAGGAAATTTTGCCAATGCAGTAGTCGATCATTTTTCGACTGAGAATATGGAAAAAACTGATTTCAATGAGATTTTTAAAAATGATTTTAAGAATTATCCGTTGGAATATACCGCTTGTAGTGATTTAACAAATCCTGATCATCTCAAAGAATATTACGAGGAAGCGAAAGGTCATTTTAATCGTATTCAAAAAGTATTGGCAGAAGATTTTCCTACTTATGATATTTCATTAGATCGCGCCTTAATAGAACCTTCATTTTTGTGCGAACAATATGGTATTCAAGGGCGTTTGGATTTGTTGGACATTAATCCTGAAGGAAAAAATAAGATTATAGAACTAAAATCTGGTGGTGCGCCTTTTCCGGATGATGGAAAAAGTGTCAAACCAAATCATGCAACGCAGTTGTTTTTGTATTATCAGATCATTGGTGTTTTGTATGATTTAGAGTTTAAAGATGTCACGAAAAATACTGAAGGTTATATATTCTATTCAAAAGTTTATCAAGGAAATTTACGCTTTGATGTGCCGACTTTAGCACGGGTTCAACGAATTTTTGATTTACGAAATAGAATCATCATCAACGAAAACCGATTAGCAAATCATACGTTAACAGAAATAGAATCAATTGTCTATTCAATTAAACCTGCTAATTTCATCAAACGAAAAATTCATCCTCGTTTCAAAGAAATTTTAGAAGAACAATTGGATAAATTTCTCTATCCCATAAAAAATAGTTCGCCGTTAGAAAAAGCGTATTTTTATTCGTTTACCAACTTTATTGCAAAAGAGCAATACATGGCAAAACTTGGCTTAGGACAATCAACTTCTAACAACGGTTTGGCGAGTTTGTGGTTAAATTCTTTCGAAGAAAAAAACAATAATTTTGAAATTATTTATGATTTAGAAATCGTTGAGAATTATATTTCTGATCCAAAACGAGAAATTAAATTAAAACGAACAAATCCAGCAAACGATTTTATTTCGATTCGCGAAGGTGATATCTGTATTCTTTATCCAAGAAATGAATCGAAAGATTCTGTTTTAACAAATCAGGTTTTTAAATGTACAATCAAAAGTATTTCGCGCGAATTTATTGTGTTACGTTTCCGCTATCAGCAACCCAATACACACTTTTTTGATTCGTTTGATTCTTCAGGAAAATGGGCTTTAGAGAGAGATTTTATGGACTCTTCTTTTGTTTCGATGTATCGAAATTTATATGGATTAATTCATTCTTCTAAAGTTAAAAAAGATTTAATTTTAACACAATCTGTTCCAAGAAATAATATGGATTATGATTATTTTAATGCAAATCTGTCCGATGAACAAAATCGAATTCTGAAAAAAGCACTTTCTGCAAAGGATTATTTCTTGTTGAATGGACCTCCAGGAACAGGAAAAACATCGATTATCATCAAAGAATTGGTAAAAGAAATCTATGACAACCAAAATTGTAATATTTTGCTTTTGGCATACACCAATCGTGCAGTTGATGAATTATGCGAATCGATCAATTCGGCTATTTCTGATCAAATTGAACAAAAGTTTATTCGAATAGGGAATGAACTATCTACTTCGCCAGAATTTCATCCAAATTTATTGAATAAAATTATCGAGCAAAAAGATACTGAATTAGAACATAAAGGAGAAAAATTTTCGAGAAAAACAATTCAAGATATCGTTCAAAAACAACGTATTTTCGTTTCGACTGTTGCTTCAATTTCAAGTAAAACTGAACTACTGAAGTTAAAGAAATTTGACACAATTATCATTGATGAAGCTTCACAGATTTTAGAACCTCAAATTGTTGGAATTCTCCCAAAAGCAGAGCGTTTTATTATGATTGGCGATCACAAACAATTACCAGCAATCGTTTTACAAAATCCTGAATTAGCAATGACGAATAACGAGTTGTTGGAAAATATTGGCTTAATCAATCGTAAAAACTCCATTTTTGAACGATTATATGAGTTTTGTGAACGAAACAATTACGAAAATGCGTTTGATCAACTAACCTTTCAAGGTCGAATGCACGCAGAAATTGCTGATTTTCCGAACAATTATTTTTATGAAGGAAAACTAAATGTTGCTTTTGATATTCCAAATTTGAATGATGAGATTAAGCAAAGTTTAAATCGTCAACGTGCAGATTTACAATTCGAACACCATGATGAATCAAATAACTTACATCAATTTATAATCAATAACCGTTTTGCGTTTATCAATGTTGACGAAAATCCATATTTACCATCAACAAATGTGCAAGAAGCTGATTTGATTGTCAAATTTGTGCAAGAAATTATTCATTTATACGAAATCAATCAAAAAGAATTTGATCCAAAGAAAACAATCGGAATTATTGCGCCTTTCCGTAATCAAATTGCGCTAATAAAACAAAAATTAGAATTGGCAAATATTCCAGATTACGAGCAAATTACGGTGGATACTGTTGAACGTTATCAAGGAAGTCAGCGCGATATTATTTTGTATAGTTTTGCTGTAACGTATCATTCGCAATTGAATGCATTGGTGAATATGAATGATCAAGGAAATGTAGATCGAAAACTAAATGTTGCCTTAACTCGTGCAAAAGAGCAATTATTTTTGATTGGAAATCAAACCATTTTGAAAGAAAATCAACTCATTAAAACGTTAATTGATTATTTAGAAAATAAATCTACTCATAAACTGACAATCTAATTAAAATCACTTCTTAATTCATTTAAGATTCAGTAAATTTGTGCAACTATTTTTGTAAAATTATGTTGTATCAAAGAAGTAGCGCATTATTCAAAGACGCGCAAGAATATATTCCGGGAGGTGTAAATTCTCCTGTTCGTGCATTTAAATCTGTTGGAGGAACGCCTATTTTCATCAAAAAAGCTGAAGGAGCTTATATTTATGATGAAGACGGACGTGCTTACGTAGATTACATCAACTCTTGGGGTCCGATGATTATTGGACATACAGATCCACGAGTTTTGAATGCGACAGTTGAGCAAATGAAAAATGGTTTTTCTTTTGGTACACCAACTGAATTGGAAACTGAAATTGCAAAATTAATCACTTCTGTTGTGCCAAACATCGACATGATTCGCATGGTGAATTCTGGTACAGAAGCTTGTATGTCTGCAATTCGTTTAGCAAGAGGTTATACAAATCGTGATAAAATTGTAAAATTTGAAGGTTGTTACCATGGACATTCAGATTCATTTTTGATTAAAGCTGGTTCTGGTGCTGCAACTTTCGGAAATCCAAATTCTCCGGGTGTAACGCAAGGAACTGCAAAAGATACATTGTTGGCAGAATACAATAATTTGGAAGATGTAAAAGCTTTATTCGAACAAAATAAAGGCGAAATAGCGGCTATTATTGTAGAACCAATTGCAGGAAACATGGGATGTATTGTTCCAGAAAAAGGTTTCTTAGAAGGATTGAGACAAATTTGTGATGAGAATGGCGCATTATTAATATTTGATGAAGTAATGACAGGTTTCCGTCAAGCGATGGGAGGTTCTCAAGAACGTTTAAACATCAATGCAGATATTGTAACATTTGGTAAAGTAATTGGCGGTGGTTTCCCTGTTGGTGCTTTTGCTGCTCGTCGAGAAATCATGAATCACCTTGCTCCTCTTGGCCCTGTTTATCAAGCGGGAACATTATCAGGAAATCCAATTGCTATGCGTGCTGGTATCACAACATTGAATATTATCAATAATGATAGAGCATTATTCAATAGAATTGATAACGCTACAGAAACTTTAGATGTTGAAATTTCTAAAATCTTTGCAGAAAAAGGAATTCCAAATCATATCAATCGTTTAGGGTCGATGATGTCTGTTTTCTTTACAGAGCAAACGGAAATTAAAAACTTTACAGATGTGACCAAATGTAACCACGAAAGATTCAACAAATTTTTCCATCATTTGTTAACGAACGAAGTTTACATTGCTCCTTCTGGATACGAAACTTGGTTTATTTCTGATGCAATTAAAGATGCTGAAATTAATAAAACATTAGACGCTGTAAGAAGCTTCGAAGGATAAGAATAAAAAAAATGCAGTGGTTTTCTACTGCATTTTTTATTTATTGATAATCACCAATATGCTCCATTTCACTGACAAAGCTAATTACTTTTGTTGCAAACTTTTGCAAGCTTTTTTGTTGAATTTCAGCTAAAAAATTATTTTTAAATTGATCTAAAGTCAATTCATCGTTCACAAACAATTGCAACGAATAAGAAGTCGCTCCTGGCTCAATATGCGAAGTTATTTTTCCTAAACGAGCTCCAATAAAACAATTCGATTTCAAATAGTCATTGATGTGTTCTTTCTGCACCCACTCAAACCATTCATCATGCACTTCTTGTTCTACAATAAACGTTGTATTATATAATATCATTTTCTAAATTTTTGCAAAGATACAAAGGTTTTAGAATTATATTTTTTATCAAAAAGAAGTTTACTCTAAATTTTATTGTTAAATTTACCTATTATTCATAACAAAAAAAAATGAACAATACTCAACAATTTATACAAGAAAATAAACAACGTTTTCTTGATGAATTAATAGAATTACTTAAAATTCCTTCAGTTAGTGCTGATCCAGCCTACACACAAGATGTAAATGATGCAGCTGAAATGGTTGCAAAATATTTGAAACAAGCAGGTGCTGACAATGTAGAAGTTTGCGAAACAGAAGGTTTCCCAGTTATTTATGGTGAAAAAATTATTGATCCATCAAAACCAACTGTTTTAGTTTACGGACATTATGATGTTCAACCAGCTGATCCTTTAGAATTATGGGAATCTGGACCATACGAGCCAGTAATCAAAAAGACAGAAATTCATCCAGATGGTGCAATTTTCGCCCGTGGTTCTGCAGATGATAAAGGTCAAATGTTTATGCATGTTAAAGCTTTCGAAGCTTTAAACAAATCAAACGAATTACCTTGTAACGTTAAATTTATGATCGAAGGTGAAGAAGAAGTTGGTTCTCCTTCATTGGTAAATTTCGTAAAAGACAATAAAGAGAAATTAAAAAATGATGTGATTTTAATTTCTGACACTTCTATGATTTCGAACGATCAACCTTCTATTTCTGTAGGTTTACGTGGATTGTCATATGTAGAAGTTGAAGTAAAAGGAGCTAATCGCGATATGCACTCGGGTGTGTATGGTGGAGCTGTTCCAAATCCAATTAACGTTTTAGCAACAATGATTGGAAAATTAATCAATGAAAAAGGACATATCACTATTCCTGGTTTTTACGAACCAATTCTTGAGTTGACAGAAGATGAAAGAGCTGATTTAGCTAAAATTCCTTTTAACGTCGAAGATTACAAAAAATCAATTGGTATTGCTGATATTCAAGGTGAAGAAGGATTCTCTACAATCGAAAGAGCTTCTATTCGTCCAACTTTAGATGTGAATGGAATTTGGGGTGGATATATAGGTGAAGGTGCAAAAACTGTAATTCCTTCTCATGCGTATGCTAAAATATCTATGCGTTTGGTTCCAGGACAAAATCCAGAAGTTGTTACAAAACAATTTGCTGATTATTTCCCTACTTTAGCTCCTTCTTCAGTAGAAGTTAAAGTAAAACCACATCACGGAGGGAAACCTTATATTTTACCTACTAATCACCCAGGATTTATTGCTGCTAAAAAAGCATTAGCTGAAACATTTGAAAAAGAAGCGTTAGCTGAAAGAGCTGGAGGTTCTATTCCAATTGTCGCATTATTCGAGGAAGAATTAGGTACAAAATCTGTGTTAATGGGATTCGGATTAAACTCTGACGTTATCCACTCACCTAACGAACATTATGGTTTATTCAATTTCTACAAAGGAATCGAAACCATTCCATATTTCTACAAATATTTTAACGAACAATAATTTCGACTAAATAACTTCTGAAAAGCGAATCAATTTGATTCGCTTTTCTTTTTGGTTTATAGTAGAATGATTAATTTTGAACTTTATTTTAATCAATGGGTAAAAAATTCTTAATTGCTGGTGCTGGTATAGCTGGATTAACTTTAGCAAAAGTTCTTCAAGACTTAAATTATGATTACGAAATTTTTGAAGCATCATCAGAAGTTCGTGGAATTGGTGCTGGTTTTGGATTAGCTTCTAATGCAATGAAAGCTTTCGAAATTCTTGGATTAGCTGAAGAAGTTGCTCCTTTGGGGCATATGTTAGATGACTTTGAAATTCAGGATTGGAAAGAAAAAACCATTTTGAAAGCAGATACAGAACGATTAAGAAAAAACTATAACAACGAAAATTTTGCTATTCATCGTGCCGATTTACATCATTTTTTAGTTTCAAAAATTGATTTTAATAAAATTAAAACTTCTAAAAAAGTCAAATTCTTTGAGCAAAGTTTTGAAAAAGTTGTCCTTCATTTTGAAGATGGAACTTCTACAGAAGGCGATTATTTGATTGCTGCTGATGGGATAAATTCTACAATTCGTCAACAATTATTAAAACATTCAACGCCTCGTTATGCGGGTTATATTTGTTGGCGTGCTATTGTAGAAGATAAATCATACAACTCAAAGAAAAGTATCGAAACATGGGGGCCAAATGGTCGATTTGGTTTGACTCCTCTTATCAATCATCAAATATATTGGTACGCTTGTGTCAATACAAAACTAAATTCCGAGATCTACAATTACACTTTAAGTGATATTAAAAATCAGTTCAAAGATTATTCGGGACAAATCAGAAATACTTTACAAAAAACAAAGTCACAAAATGTAATTACAACACCTATAATGGATATTAAACCAATTAACAATTATGCGTTTAATCGTGTTTTATTGATTGGTGATGCCGCGCATGCCACTACACCAAACATGGGACAGGGCGCATGCATGGCGGTGGAAGATGTTTGTGTATTATATGATGAATTAATCAAAAAAGATACTGATGTTTTGTTGGCTTTTGAACATTACAATTTACGTCGATTAAAACGTACACATTATATCATTGACACTTCTCGTTTGGCTGGAAAAATTGCTCAAGTTGATAATAAATTTTTGATGAATCTTCGAAATTTTGCTTTTCGAAATTTACCGCAATCTATTACTCAAAGTCCTTTGGAAGACTTATTAGAAGAAGACTTTATGAAGGTTTAATTAAAAAATGTCATTCCGACTCGTATATTGAAATTTTTCAGAATGACATTTCTAATTTACTTTAACAGCACATTTTCTTTCAATTCTTTTTTAGATAATTGAAAGTGCTTATTAAATTCAGTTTCAAATGATTCTAAATCCATTGTGATTTCCCAATCACCAAATTCATTTTCGAATAAATCGCCTAAATATTCTTTTAAATCATCTAACTTTTGTTGAATCAATTCATTATTCAGAATATCCACTTCAACATCATTACTTATCTCTACCTGTTTGTTGATTTTTTTAAGAATTAATGTATTTATAAATTCTTCGTGTGTATTCATAAAATCCTCAATCGTTCCTGTAAATTGTGTCATTTTATTTATTTTTTCCATTACTTTTCGTGAATAAATATAGAACTATTTTAGAAACAAACAATTAAAAATAAGAATTCATAAAATGAGTTTTAACATAAGAATTAACGTCTTCTATTTATTGAAATCGATCAAATTGAGATAAATTTGAAATAGTATTAAATCAAAAAAAATGAAAAATTTTAAAATATCAAACGGAATTGATATACCTGCAATTGGTTTCGGAACATGGTTATTGGAAGGTAAAAAAGTAACAGAACCTCTAAAAATAGCATTAGAAAAGGGTTATACGCATATAGACACAGCTGCAATCTACAAAAATGAAAAAGAAATAGGAGTTGTTTTACAATCTCAAAACATCGATCGTAAAGAACTATTTATTACATCTAAATGTTGGAATTCTGAGCGTGGATACGAAAAAGCATTGGCAGCATTTGAGCAAACTTTGACCGATTTACAAACAGATTATTTGGATTTGTATTTGATTCATTGGCCTGCAAATGAAACGCAATTTCCTGATAATTGGGCAGCGTTAAACGCTTCTACTTGGCGTGCTTTCGAAGAAATTTATACTTCTGGAAAAGCAAAAGCGATTGGTGTAAGTAATTTTAATATCAACCATTTAGAAGCTTTGTTTGAAACTGCTAAAATCAAACCAATGGTCAATCAAATTGAAATTCATCCAGGGCATTCTCAGCCAGAATTAGTCGATTTTTGTAAACAAAATGATTTATTGGTACAAGCATGGAGCCCGCTTGGATCTGGCCGTATTTTAGAAAATGAATTGATCATTTCATTAGCCAATAAATACAATGTTTCGGTTGGACAAATTTGTATTAATTATTGTTTAGCAAAAGAAATTTTACCACTTCCTCGTTCCTCTTCAGAAAAAAATATTGAAGCAAATTTGACTTCCGATAATTTTAAATTGAGTACAGAAGATATTAAAGCAATTGATGAAATGCCTGCTGATGGTTTTTCTGGATTGAACCCTTCTTTGATTGAGTTTTAATCTATTTAATTCAACCATTTTAACAATGATTTTGTGTTTTATTTAGAAAAAATCAATTCATAAAAAAAACAGATTATAAAATATCTAATCTGTTTTTTTTGTAAATTATTAATCTCAAAAAATTATTCATTCAATAATCTTGCAGCTTCTTTTGCAAAATAAGTTGAAATTAGGTCTGCTCCTGCTCTTTTAAAACAAGTTAAGGTTTCTAACATAATTTTATCATGATCGATCCAACCTTTTTCTGCTGCTGCTTTTATCATTGCATATTCACCAGAAACTTGAAAAACAGATACCGGAACTTGTAAATTATCTTTCACCATTTTTACGATATCCAAATAAGCCATACCTGGTTTTACCATCAAAATATCAGCTCCTTCCTCTACATCTGCAATTGCTTCGCGCAATGCTTCTTGAGAATTATGAAAATCCATTTGGTAGGTTTTTTTATCTTGAGGGATACTTTGATCTTCTACAGGTGCAGAATCTAATGCTGTACGGAAAGGCCCATAAAAAGATGAAGCATATTTAGCAGCATACGTCATAATTCCAACATTATGAAAACCGTTTTCTTCTAAAGCCATACGCATAGCTCCTATTCGACCATCCATCATATCAGAAGGCGCAACAAAATCAGCACCAGCTTCGGCATGAGATAAAGTCATTTTAACCAATGCTTCCACTGTTTCGTCATTTAAAACTTCACCATTTTTAATGATTCCATCATGTCCATAAATAGAAAATGGATCTAATGCAACGTCAGGCATTACAATCATTTCAGGAACTGTATCTTTAATCGCTTTAATTGTATTTTGCATTAAGCCATTAGGATTCCAAGCTTCTTTTCCTGTGTTATCTTTTAAGTTGTCACTAACTTTACAATATATATTAACAGATTTAATACCTAAATCCCAAATTTCTTTTACTTCCTTTACTGTATTATCAATTGAATGACGATAGATACCAGGCATAGCTTCAATTTCTTCTTTTACACCCTCACCTTCAGCCACAAAAATTGGTAAAATAAAATCGTTTGGAGATAAATGATTTTCACGAATCATACTACGAATAGATTCATTTTTACGAAGTCTTCTATGTCTGTTATATATAAACATTTTGATAAAATTTTAGCACAAATTTAAAGGTTTATATTCGATTTCATCCAATGAATAATATCAATTATATTTATAAATGTATAAAAAAACAGAGTTTCTTTTATCATCAATTTGACTTTTAAACTTGCGCAAACGTAGTTAAACAAATATCTTTGCATAATGCGAATAGATATTATCACTGTTTTACCCGAATTATTAGTTAGTCCATTTTCTGCCTCAATTATGAAACGTGCACAAGACAAAGGTTTAGCCGAAATTCATGTTCATGATTTGAGAGAATTTGGAAAAGGTAGATACCGTCACGTAGATGATTACCCTTATGGTGGAACATCTGGAATGGTGATTATGTGTGAACCATTAGATAAAATGATTTCTAAATTAAAAGAAGAACGTGAATATGATGAAATTATCTATTTAACGCCAGATGGCGAAACATTGAATCAAACAATTGCCAACGATTTATCTTTAAAAGGTAACTTGATGATGATTTGTGGGCATTACAAAGGAATCGATCAACGCATTCGTGATATGTATGTGACGCGAGAAATTTCTATTGGTGATTACGTACTTTCTGGAGGAGAATTTGGTGCGATTATTTTAGCCGATTCTATTATTCGTTTATTACCAGGTGTAATTGGTGACGAAACTTCTGCTCTTTCAGATTCTTTTCAAGATGATTTATTAGCGCCGCCAATTTATACGCGTCCTGCAGATTATAAAGGTCATAAAGTTCCCGAAATATTATTGTCTGGTAATTTCCCTAAAATTGAGGAATGGTTACATGAACAAGCATTAGAACGTACTAAAGAACGTCGTCCAGATTTATTAAAATAAGAATTAATAAGATATTTTTAAAGCGTCTCAAATTAAATTTGAGACGCTTTTTTTTATTACAAAATTCTATTTTACAAAAGTTTAACTGTTGATTTTTTTATTATTTTAAATAAGTCTAAATAAAATGATATTTCTCATTATTAATTATATTTAGTCTAAATAAGTTGCTTGTTAAAATATTGTTAAGCATATTTGCGCCCTCAAAACAGAACTATGAGGACTAAAAATATCATCTACTTTACATTATTATTTACATCAAATACTTTATTTAATCAGGTTTGTGCGCAAACTAAAAACGCGCAAATAGATTTACATGTAATGGATAATGATAGTATTTCATTAAGAAATGCACAGATAGAATTTTCACCTCAATTAAAATATCAAACAAATACCGAAGGAAAACTAAGCGTTAATTTACCATTAGGAAATTATCAATTAAAAATCTTAAGCGATACTACAGAAGAATACATTCAGAATTTAGTAATTAATGGTGATAAAAAATTACCAATATTTTTACAATCCAAGTTGATTAATTTAGAAGAAGCTGTATTCACTGCAAAAGAAGATAAAGGATTAACATCTAAATCCGTAATCAATAGACAAGCTTTGATGCATTTACAACCATCGAGTTTTTCAGATTTAATGGAACTTTTACCTGGAGGATTATCAACCGATCCTTATCTAATCGGAACAAATGTTGTTGCATTGAGAGAAAATTCGGGAAGACCTTCTAATTACAGTACAAGTTCTTTAGGAGTTCAGTTTATGGTTGATGATAATATCATAAATTCAAACTCAGATTTTCAAAAATCATTAGATTCTAGTTTATTATTAAGCGCACCAGAAGGAAGAAATACCTACCAAACAGGGGTTGATATGCGAAGCATTTCTACTAACGACATCGAAAAAGTGGAAATTATTCGAGGAATTCCAAATGCATCTTATGGAGATTTAACTTCAGGATTAATCAAAATTGAACGAAAAATTGGAAATACTCCACTTCAAGCAAGATTAAAAGTTGATGGATTTAGCAAACAATATTACATTGGAAAAGGATTCAGAATAAAAGATAATTGGTCTATCAATTCATCATTCGATATTTTAAATGCCAAAGTTGACCCAAGTGATGAAACAAGTAATTACCAGAGAATTACAGCTTCTGTTAGATCCAAAGCAGATTTCAAAATTGGAGAAAATAAATTACAATGGCGAACAAATTTAGATTTTACAGGAACTTTAGATCAAACCAAAATAGATCCTGACACGGGTTATGATTTGGTTGATAAATACAGATCTTATAACAGAAAAATAGCACTTGCTAATAATTTTATTTTTGATTTAAAAAAAGAATCATTTTTCAATAAAATCATTTTAAATACTGCAATTCAACAAGGATTTAATCGCATTGAACAAACAAAATTTGTTCAATATACAGGTCCAAGAGCAATTTCTATCTCTACACAAGCTGGTGAAAATACAGGAATATATCCAGCATTAAGTTTCATCTCAGATTCTTATACTGATGGAAAACCATTGGATTTACAAACAAAATTAGAATTTAAAGGAAATAAAAAAATTGGTCAACTAAAATTTGAATATGATTTAGGAACAGATTGGCGATTCTCTAAAAACTACGGTGATGGTGATGTTTATGATATTACACAACCTCCTACTACATCGATGAATACTAGACCGAGAGCTTTTAAAGATATTCCTGGAACTCAAAATTTATCAGTTTATGGAGGTAATTTATTGAATTATAAAATCAATCAACACCAATTTAATTTATATACAGGTTATCGTTTAAGCACATTATTAGGTGTTGATTCTTCATATAAAATCGCGAATAAAATTTTTGTTGAACCTCGTGTAAATTTTCAATATAGTTTACCAAAAATCAATATAGGGAAAAATCACTTAAACATTGATGTAACAACTGGATATGGTGAGTTTTATAAACAGCCAACTAATCTAAATTTATATCCAGCAGATCAGTTTAGAGATTATGCTCAAATCACATATTACCATAATGATCCACAATATCGTTACATCAATTACATGACGTATGTTACTTCATTAATCAATAAAGATTTAACAGCTGCTAAAAATATCAAAAAAGAAGTTCGTATTGATTTTGAATACAACAAACATCAGTTATCAGTAACGTATTACAAAGAAAACATGAAAAACGGATTTCGTAATGTAGGTTATTACAATATTCACTCATACAAAAAATACGACATCACTGCTATCGACACAAATAATTGGGGACCTAATGGACCAAATTTATCTAATGTTCCTTACCAAGATATTAAAACTTTTTCATCTTATACTTTAACAGAAAACGGAAGTGCTACAATAAAATCTGGATTCGAATTTCAGTACAATTCACCACGAATTAAAGCAATTAATACGCGATTTACATTAAGTGGAGCCTGGTTTAAAACAAAATATTACAATACTGTTCCGGTTCGAGCAATTCCTTCAGTTTCTGTTGGTGGAAATTCTGGTGGTTTTCCATATGTCGGAATATATGCGAATGACGAAGGTTATAAAAACTCACAAATGAATTACAATTTAATGATCGATACTTATATCCCTTCGTTAGATTTAACATTTTCAGCATCGTTACAAGGAACACTTTTCACGAATAATTACAGAATGGGAAAAATAGCAAATCCATTTTCTTACATGGATTTACAAGGAAACATTCATCCCTTTTTAGAAGAAGATAAATCAGATTTATATAAACAATGGCTTGTTAGAAATACATCTGCAACGGATTATATGAGTCAGAAAACGAGTTACAACATCAACATGAATTTGAAAGTAACTAAAAGTATTTATAAATCGATCAGAGCTTCCATGTTCGTTAATCGATTATTCAACTACAATAACCCTTACACATTTAATGGTGTAAAAGTAAATCCGAGAAATGGAATGTCTCCGTATTTCGGAATGGAAATAAATTATAATTTTTAAACCAATAGCGTCCTAAATAAATTTAGGGCATAAAATATCCACCCACTTTAGTAGGATACAAGCTATAGTTGGACAAAAT
>NZ_JACXZC010000003.1 GCF_020281205.1 Empedobacter stercoris | reverse complement strand
TATTGATAATCTTTAATCAAATTTTTATGTTTTTTAAAACGATGATACGAATTGGTAGTTTTGTGATAACTTCTTTTGGGGATGATTAACAAATGGTTAGCCCTTAAGAAGTCAAAGAATTTGTCTCTGCCAATTCTTAAATTTTCAAGTTTCTCTTTCAAAAGAAAATACAGTTTCTTTCCACCCATTTTTGGATGAATCATTCGCAGCTCTGCTACCCAATCCACAACCTGCTGTGCATTTTGTTGCCGCTTTGCTCTTCGTTTCAAATGACGATAATAAACC
Organism: Empedobacter stercoris; assembly: GCF_020281205.1. GTDB lineage: Bacteria > Bacteroidota > Bacteroidia > Flavobacteriales > Weeksellaceae > Empedobacter > Empedobacter stercoris. Next base: position 177,444 of record NZ_JACXZC010000003.1, on the reverse strand, counting down.
TGTCGGTCAACCCCGAACAATTCACAGGAGAAACTTATGGTTTCTTTTTGTTCCCTTCGGAAAGATTCGATAGTTCGGGTGGTGAGTTTTTTCGTATATCAATTTGATATTCCTCTTCGGCAAGGTTAATCATCATATCGAAAATAATGGCTTTTTTATCAGCCACATAAGCTTGTTTCTCAAGGAAAGCCTTCTGCTTTTGCAAAAGTTTTACTTGAGCTTCAAGCTCCATGATCTTTTGTTCTGGTGACTTTGGCATATTCGATGGTGTTTGGTTCTCCCAATCAAAGGTACCAAATTTTCTGAGCCAACTCATAACTGTACTTCGGGCTTGGATGCCATACTTACGGCAAGCGCCCACAGTAGATAATTCCCCAGACTCAATTTCTTTTACAACATTCAACTTAAAAGACATACTGTAATCGCGCTGAGTACGTTTGACATAATTGCTTCTTTCTTCCATAATAACGATTTCTTTTTTGTATCGCTATTTCAGGACGGGACACAACTAAACATAAAAAAAGCCTCCAAATTTGGAGGCTTTTTTTATGTTTTACTTTTAATATTGCTCTAAAAGATATTTAACCAAATCTGTAGAAGTCACAATCCCAACAACCTCGTTATTATCTACAACTGGCAAAGAGTGAAAACTTTGTTGTGATAAAATCTCTGCAACATCCTTAATGTTTGTTTCAGAAGAAACAGTTACAGGCTCTTTTACCATCACATCTTTCAGTTCGTATGTATCATACAAAGCATTCAATGCATTCGTATCAACATCACCTACTCCATATCCTAATCTCGAAACATCATTTTTACTTACAACTCCTACCAACTTAGTTCCTTCAGTTACAGGAATATGTCGAATATTATACTCCTTGAACAATTCATTCACTTCACTTAATTTCTTATTTGCTGGAACTGCAATTAAAACTTTTGCCATAATCTGATTTACTGGTACTCTTTGTTTCATTTTCTTAATTATTTAAATTGATTAACTTTTCTATAGTAAAATTCATCAATAATTCATTCATTTGAAATGATATGCAATAGCAAAAAATAAAATAAAATTTCGTATCTTAAATAGATTTGACTGTTTTTTTTTGAGGATTCTAACAGCTTGTTTATTTATAAAAAATCTTTCAACAACTCATTAAATAAAATCGATTTTATCAATTAAAAAAAATTAACAAATGTTTATTTTTTTATCTGTCAAGTTAATAATAATTTTAAAGATTAAGATTTATTGAATCGAAATAATTTTATACTCGCATGAAATATTTTTATTTACTCGCATTATACTTAATTACAGTTACAACTTTTGCGCAATCCAAATTAGAAACAGCCATAAAAAGTCTTCAGACAAATTATGCACAAGAAAAAGTTTATTTATTATTTGATAAACAAGACTACATTGCTGGAGACAATATATGGTTCAAAGCTTATACACTAAATGGATATCAACCAAGTTTGATCTCTACCAATCTAATCGTAGAATTATATGATAAAGATAAAAACTTATTGAACCGAAAATTGGTGCCGATTATAAATGGAGAAAGTGATGGAACATTAAACACAAAAGCTGAACATGAAGAAGGAATTTATTTTGTGAGAGCGTACACAACTCACATGACTTTTTTTCCTGAGCAATTTCAATACATTAATCAAATCAAGATTTTCAATCCAAATTCTAAATTAAAAATCGTTCCAAATCAAAACCTAAAATGGAATGCAAAAGCGCACGCTGAAGGAGGAAATTTTATTCAAAATCAAACGACAAAATTCGCTGTACGATTAAAATCTGACGGAAAGTTACCTAAAAAATGGCGTGGAATTGTTTTCGAGAAAGACAATCCAACCAACCAACTATCAACATTTGAAAATTTAGATGAAAACGTGGGTACATTTTCATTGAGAGCAGAAGAAGGTAAACTCTATCAAGTACAAATAACTGATGACAAAGGAATTCAACAAATTATTGATTTACCTGAACCGAAAAAAGAAGGCGTATTATTAAAAGTTGTGCGTAACAGCAAGGATATTATGATACAACTGAAAAGTATTAATCTAGAAAATCCCTTGTTAAACCATAAAATTATTGGTACAATAAACAATGAACTTGTGATGAGTTCTCAGATTATAAAAAGTATCGAAACCGCATCTACACTTGTCCCAAATGAAGTTTTAGAGAATGATAAAGGAGTTCTCAACATTACCGTTTTCAATGAAAATGATCAAGAAATTGCCAATCGATTACTCTTTATTAATCGCAATGATTTGTATAAAAAACCCGCCATTACTTTCGAAACAACTACTCGTCCACGCGAATTAAATACAATACAACTTGAATCTGATCAAGAAATCAATTTCGCTTCAGTCATTAAAGATCAAAAAGAGAATGATGAAGACAATTTGCTTTCGGCTATGTGGTTGTCACGAGATTTCACGTCAAACATCAGCAATCCTGCTCAATATTTCAAGAACAATGAATATTCTGAAAATTTGGATGCCCTACTTATTACAGAAAAATGGAGAAGATTCACATGGGAAGATATCATCGCAGGAAACATTGTAAAACCTGATTTTGAAACAGATAAACGTTATTTATCGTATAAAGGAAAGGCGTACATGAATGGAAGAGAATTAAGCGATGCTGAATTGAGTATTATCTACAAAATGCAAGATAGTCCGAAGAATTTTGCTACACTTTCCACTGATTACGAAGGAAGTTTCGAAATGAATAATTTATTCTATTATGGTCCTATGGCGATGAATTATTTCTTGAATTCGGAAAATTCTAAACCCGCTAATAATGGAACATTGACTATATCGGTTGCTCCAAATTATAAAACAAAAGCGTATAAAGCTAAATTACCTGCTACACCTTATGTGTTAGAAGAAATATCGGATGCAACAAACAGTAAAGAGATTGAAAAACAACACGCCTATAAGAGGAATATAAAAATCATTAATGATAAAAGTATTCGATTAAAAGAAGTTGTGGTAAAAGCCGATAGTAAATCTAAAACAATAAAGCTAAACGAAGAATTGAGCAGTGGAATGTTTAAGAATATTAACGAAACAGTAATTGATTTTGTAAACGAACCTCAACCCATCGAAGGTTATTATAACGTGGTTGATTTTTTAGCTGGAAGAGTTGCTGGACTTACGGTTTCTAACGGTATTCCAAAAATTAGAAATGCTGAAGTTAATATTTATCTAAATGAAATGAAAATTTCTCCAGACAACCTAAACGGAATAAACATTCGAGATATTGCCATGGTAAAAGTATTCAAAGGTGCAGGTTTATTAGGAAATGCAATCGCTATTTACACCAAAAGAGGAAGTGATGCGCCAATTGACAACACACCAATGTTAACGAATAATTTGATTCAATTAGGTGGATACAACAATTCGCTCCCATACTTTAGTCTTGATGATTATGAATCTCTATACTCCGAAGTTCCAGATGACATTAGAAGTACTTTATTTTGGAATCCAAACTTGTATATTGAACCAGGAGAAAATACATCCATCGAATATTTTAACAACGATAGTCCAGGGAATTATAAATTAACCATAATTGGTTTTGACGAAAAAGGAAACCCTGTTTTCTACGAAGGTAAAATTGAATAAGAATAAAAAAACGTTTTGAGCTATTCAAAACGTTTTTTTTATTGTTTAAAACCTCGCCTGTACTTGTACGCTTCCGGTATGTATCGGTTTATTCTCTTCCGTTTTTCGTCCATCATACGAAATATTTAATTGCAGAAAACTTGTGATTTGTCGTTGCAATTGCAATTGCCAAACAAAATTATTTCCTGCTCGTAAACCTTCCATCATTTGATTTCCTACAATTGATTCTTGATTACCCACAAATTGATTGTTGATAAAACTAAAACTTCCCAACAAACTCATCTTTTCCGAACTATTCCATTGCAATTCTGTACCCAAATCAGACTGATTTAATTGCTCTTCTCCAGAAACATTTTTCTTATTCTGATAATTATAAAACAATGAAGCTACAATTGATTTCTCCGTTTGATAACTGATTTTTGGCGATAAACGAAGATTGTTTAACTTGTAACGACGACTTGCAAAAATCTCCGAATCACTATTAATTACCATATATTCTGTATCAAAACTCGCAATTAAATCTTGCAAAATCTTATAACGTGTTTGCAACAAATAACTATCCGAATCGCGGTATTCAGAACCTGTATAAACATAGGTTTGGGATTGTTGTTGATTGTAAATAAAATTCGTCGACCATTTATATTGTGTGCCTTGATTAAAGAAAATCGATGAACGAATACTTCTCGTTTTCCCTAAAATCTGTGCAGAATTGGTAAAAGGATTCCATTCTAACGTCGAACCTTCTTTGCGTAAAGAATTACTTGCCGAAATATTTTGTTGAAACATCCAACGATTCCAGAATTCATTTTCAGTATTAAAAACCTGTTTTGGACGAAAACGTAACGTAAAATTGAATTGATTTTTATTTGTTTTTAAATACTCTATTGTATTTGTATATACACGAATATAATTTGCTTGATCGATAAATTCTGCCACTTCAAACTCATCAATTTGTTCTACTCCATCACCATTATAATCGGTCCATTTGTAAATCCCCATTCCATCCGAAACTTTTACATACTGAAATTCTCGCTGCGGCTCTACTCCACTCCCCACTTCATAATCTACATTTAACTGCAAACCTTGATTAAAAAAAGCTTTGTACCATTTCACATTACCCGTCATAAAATCTTCGTTTGGCGCATTCAAAAATTGATAATTTACTCGTCGATAATGAAAATTTACACCTAATTGATGATTTTGTTTTTGAATTAGAGATGAATTAAAAATTAGCCCTTTACTTTGTTGAATATTTTGCCAAGTCCCTAAACGAACCGAATCATCTTGACGTTGATAAACCGTTAAGTCTATTTTTCGCCCAATAGAATCTGCAAAACCTCCTTTCAACTGAAACTCATTCCATTTAAAACTCAAATTCGATTTTTCATTTTGTACCAAATCATCGATATCATTATTTTCTCCCCAAACACGCGCACCAACCCAAAATTTAGATCCAATTTTTCGTTTTCCATCAATCATGTAGCGTGCAAAATTGGTGTTTTGAAGCGTTGCTTTAGTTGATAAAATATTGGCTTGCGCAACAATCTCATCCTTTTCTGTTTTATAATTCGCATCTATTTGATTTCTCAAACCTTTGTACAGGCCTGTATTTTCAAGATAATCAACTGTGTATTGTGCGTTAAATTTTTCTTTCCAAGTTGAATTGATTTTTGCTGTGATAAAATTCTGATTTACGTCACTTAATTCTTGTACCAAGTTAAAATCACGCGCAAATTCTACCGCACGCAAACGCTCGGCACTTTTGTAATTTTTGTTGATAAAATTCCATTCTGCATAAGGTGTGATTTTCCAATCGTTAAAAGAAAATGTTTTTTCTCCATAAATCCGAGTTGCTAATCCAGAATTAGCGTTATCATCAATCGAAGAAAATAAATTTTGATCATAATTACTCAGTCCTACATTAAAACCAATATTCCCATTATCTTTCAACTGATATTGACCATTTAGTGTATAAATCTGTAATTTCTTTGGAGAAATCAATTGCTTAATTGGTTCGTAATCGCCTTGTAAAACACCCGTAATAGGTTCAGTAAATTGAAAAACTTTTCCGTTCTGGTTTGCATTTATTTGACGATAATTTCCTTGATTAGCACCAACGTATGTAAACGCAACTTGATACAATTCGTCATTTGGATCAGTCGAATATTCAAAAATATCTAAGCCATTTAAGTTCACTTTTCGATACAAAATTCGGTTCGAATCATAACTTATTCTTTCAGCAGAAACAGTGTACATTTTAGCTGGATCATTTCCTGCATTGGCCAAAATTTGTTTTTCATCATCTGTTAAATCATTTCCAAGCGAATTGTTTTTCGAATCACCTTGAGAAAAGAAAAAACCTGACAGTTTTAATCGTTCTGTTTCATACTCAGCTCCACCGTAAAGTAAAACTTGGGAATAATTGCGCGAATTATATAAATACTCAACATTAATACGCGTGTTTGCAGTAATTAATCGGTTCGACGTAAACGAAATTTCTCCCGTATTGTAATTAATAACATAATCATTTTGCTCTCCTCGCTCTAATTGAACACCATCAATGTAAACTTTTTCACTTCCCGAAATAATTATCACATACAGCTCATTGTTCTTTCCTGAAAGGCGGTAAGGACCTTGATTACCATCTTGTCCTACAAAATTAACACGCATAAATTCGCCTCGTGTAATACTTCCTGAAGCAAAAATATTCGTCGAAGATTTCTCACTTTTTAATTGCGTGGATAATTGTAAACCTGTTACTTTTTGATTGAATGGATTGAAAAAATCTCGTTCTTGATTGGTGTTAATATCAATATGTCCTGCTCTAATTTTAGAATTTTTATTGGCTAATTCGATGTAAACTTTATCAAATTCTTGTAAATTCTGCGTATAACCATCAGACTCTATCGGAACATTATTGTCCGCTATTGCCGCACTTACCGTAATATCATCCGATAATTTACCAGACAGCTCCAAATCTAACGAAGATTGTACAGAGCCACTTTGGTTATTCCCAAAACGAATTCCACGAACCATCGACCCTTTGCTATTTAAACCTTCAAAAATATCTTTGGTTGCTTGCTTTGAATCGGGTTCGAGTTGATAAAAAATGTTAACAGGTTTGTCATCTTTCACAATAATCGACGGATTCTTCGCGTAGAAAACTGATTCGACCAATTTCGGATTGACGAAATATTGGATTCTCACCATTTGTCTTGCTAACGAAGTTGAAAAATAAATTTCGTTTCGATCAAAATTAATTGAATAATGATCTTTTGGAATTGCATGACCTGCAGAATCTAAAACTTGAAATTTTTCGGTTAAAATTCCTTTATACTGAAGTTTTATAGTATCTGAAATTAGAACAGAATCTTGTCTGAAATTTGTATTTTTCCAACCAAAATTTTGAGCAAAAACAAAACTGTTTGCTAACCAAAAACTCAGAAAGAATAAAACGCGAAATTGCAAAAGATTTTTAATAAATAACGATATTTTCGGTTAAAAATTTTACTCGAATGTAAATCACTTTTTTTGAACTAAATAATAATCCTTTTGAATACGATCATTATAATTTTTTTGATTTTTTGACGAATGATTTAAATCGACAACGCCAATTTTTTGAAACGAATAATTCTTAAATTGTTCTGCTATCAAAATTGAATCGGATTGATTTGCTAACATTCCAAATTTCGTTTCTTTCGGAAAATTTAGCTTCTTTCCATCATAAATTGCCGGAATAGAAGTGCCATAATCTAACACTATTTCTGGTACAAAACTTTGCGTTTCGTATGTTTTAATCTGATATTGTTTTTCTAATTTATGAAGATTTTTAGCTGATGAGTACAGCTCCTCGGAAAACGTTAATTTTGAAAGTGGAAAGCCAAATGCAACAACTGAACACATCAATAATACGGTGGAATAAAATACTTGTTCGAAAGATTTTATTTTTAATCCTTTGAGTATTGATAGACCTAAAACTAATCCAACAACCGCAAACGGAATCGACCAAACCAAAAATTCTGATAACCGATCTTTTGTATAAATAAAAACACCTACAGCGATTGCAATTCCAATTAAACCATATAAACCAAAAGCGAAATTTGTAAAATATTTTTCAAGTTTATTGCTAAAGTTTTTAAATTCTAATCTTAAATATTCGATATAAAAACCAATATTCATCGCTAATGGAATCAAAACTGGTAATAAATATCTTGATTTTTTTTCTGGAATTAACGATAATAAAACCACAGAAAAAACCGTCCATAACCATGCAAATTGATAGGCTCTTTTATTGGTTACTTTATGTCTCAGATAAGGATAAATTAAACTTACCAAAGCTGGAATTGTCCACAAACCAGATTGTGTAAAAAAGCTCCAGTAATAATAAATTGGGCGAGTATTGTAACTGTGCCAATTGTTTACCTCTTTTGTAGAAGCTGCTAAAAAGTGCTCAGCATCAAAGTATTTTACATACAACATCCAAGCAAATCCTACAACACAACCCAATATAATCGTCAATAAAGCGATCCTTAAATTTCTACCTAATTTCTGTCTAAAAACTATAAAATAAGCAATTAAAAATGGCAAAAATAAGGCATACAACGAAACTGGACCTTTGCTCATGATCGAACATCCTAAGAAGAAAAATGCAATTATAAAATTGAATAAATTAAATTTAGTTGCTTGAAATTCCTTCACTAAAAAGAAAATTGTACCCATCATAAAACTATGTGTGTACATATCCCAATTGTTATCTCTTCCTGAGAAAAAAACGTAAAACGACGTAATCAAAACCAATGAAGAATTTACAACTTGCTGTTTTGTTAAATCGAATTTTGTTAACGTTTTATAAAACCAAATAACTAATAAAATGGTAATTAAAACAACTGGAACGCGTAACCAAAAGAAATTTTCGAAACCAAAAACATTTCCAAATACAGCTGTAATCCATGTTGGTAAAGGTGGTTTTTCGTATCGAGGTAAACCATTAAGTGTAGTAAAAATCCAATTTCCATCATTCACCATTTCTCTCGCAGAAATTATATTTCTCGCTTCCATAATGTTGGTTTGTAGAACATCTAAGTTGACAAACAACATCAAGATTGTCACAATGATTAAAAATAAAACTGAATTTTGTTTAATCCACTGAACCATTTTTTTCTTTTCGTTTGATTAATATATTTCGAGCATAAACAATAAATCCCATAAAATGCCCAACAAATAAAACGGGATCTTTTCGGATAATTGCATAAATTAAAATCAACAAGGATCCAGATAAACTAATTAACCAAAATCCCATTGGTAATTGTGATTCATTTTTTCTTTCAGAATAAAGCCATTGATAGATAAACCGAAAGGTGAAAAGAACCTGAGAAACAATCCCTAATGATAACAACCATGTCGGAATTTTTTCGTTTTTAAATAGTAAATCTACATCAAAAATACCGTTATTAAATCCATACAAAACAATTAACACAGGAAAAATATACAAGAAAATACGGACAATTTTCGGGAATTCGTGCCAATGATTTTGCAATTGTATGTTTCTGATATAAATGTAATATGTTAGCGTTTGACCTAACATGATCGAAAAATCATGACGCAAATAACCATATAAAAATAAAAGTACAGAGGCAAAAAGACTAATTTCCCAAAACAATTTTGGTGTAAGTACTTTTTTATTTTTTTCGGAAACAATCCATTGCAAAATTAGCCGACTTGAAAAAAGCGTTTGCGCAATAAATCCAATGCTAATTATAATCCAATTTGACATTATGCTCCTTCTTGAATCTTATAATTGATGTATTTTTTCTTCATCCAAACAAATGCAAAACAATCCATTAAAGGACCTAATAAACGGTTCCATAGATTGAATTTTGATTCGCCTGCGATACGTGGAAAATGTTTGACAGGAACTTGAGTAACCGTTCCGTTTTGAAGTAGAATCATAGCTGGTAAAAAACGATGCAACCCTTTGAACATTGGAATCTTTTTCGCTTTTTCAGTATTGATAACTTTTAATGGACAACCGGTATCATCCATTCCGTCATTTGTAAAAGCTCTTCGGATTGAATTTGCAATTTTAGATGACATATTTTTCACAAAAGAATCTTTACGATCTGCACGAACACCCGTAACCAAATCATATTGATCTGCTAAACCTAAAAGCTTATTGAAATCTTCAGGAGCTGTTTGTAAATCTGCATCAATATAACCTACCCATTTCGAATGTACAGAATCAAAACCAGCTTTTATTGCAGCTGACAATCCATAATTTTTATCAAAAGATATGTAGTGAAACTTCTCGTTTCTTTGGCAGATTTCTTTGATTAATGGTAAACTTTTATCTTTAGAACCATCATTAATCAGTAAAATTTCAGTTGATTTTACAGCGGTTTTTACATACTTATTCATCTCATTTTCCAAACGTAACAAATTATCTTCTTCGTTATAGATTGGAATAATAATTGTGAATTCTGTTGACATTTATTTAATATTTCAAAGTTCAAAGCTATGAAATATTAAATAAAAAATAAAACATTAATGCTTAGACCAACTTGTTTATTGTCAATTATTTAAATATATTGATTATTAAACAGAAAGTAGTTTATCCATTTCTTGAATTATAGGATTCTTATCTTTATCGCCCTCACTTACTAAAACTACTGCATTTCCTTCTCCGTAAGGTTTATAGCGTTTCAAAAAACTTTCACTTTTAAATAATCCGATTGTCTTTGTTGGAGCAGCACAGCTTAAATGCATCATTCCAGAATCAGCAGCAATTACAAATTCACAATTTTTCATTACTGCAGCAATTTCTCTTACATCTTTGCTATAAAAAGTAGGAAGTTTATGTGTTAACATTGAAATATTTTCGACAGGTAAAATCTCAATTAAATTATATTCTTCTGAATATTTTGGATAGAAAACCTCATAAAATTCAGTCCACCAATCGGCTACATAACATTTCGTACCTGTTGCATAGGTGAAAAATGCTAATGTTTTTTTTGCTTTATTTTTAGTCAAATGATCAAGCGTTTCTTTTCCTATTTGAACCTCTTTTTCTGTTAACTGAATATCCAAAGATGGAATGGGAGAATGATCATGCTTATTTTTAAATAATTCTTTAAATTTTCTCAATTGATAAACTGGATATTGTGCTTGATGAAGTTGATTTTCTTGAGTTGTATCAAGTTCAAATTCACTCCCAAAAATTTTATATTTAGAATTCGCAAAAGAAGTAGAAAGTCGACCCGAAGAAGAATTTTTATCAACATTAATGACTAAATCGTACTTTTTTTGTTTGATTTTCATCCACACTTTCGCGTAGTTAATTAATTCTTTAAAAGGTTTTTTGGGTAATTCAATAATTTGATCAACTTGTGGATAATTTTCGAAAATAATTGGAGCAACCTTTCCTTTTACAAATAAATCGATTTTCACCTCTGGAAAATCTTTTATAATTTCTTGTACTAAAGGTGTTATTAACAATAAATTTCCTAAACGTTGGTTAGGTCTGTTTATCAATACTCTTCTTAATTCAAGAGGTTTATCTTTTTCTATTTTCGGCAAATTTCCATCGCCAATACCTCCAGTTAATCCACGCATTATTGTACGTCGAAAATGATTGATTGATTTCTTAAAACTCATTAAAGAATGTTAGTTTGAAGATTACCTATATTGCAATCTAAAATATTTCACGAAACTATGTAAACTATCGGTAATTACAACTATTTTTTTCAAAAAAAAAGACCTCATTTTAGAGGCCTTTGCATTATTTTGTCTTCGTTGGACGAACTTCTATTTTACTTGGTAAAACATTTGAATTCATTTTTAACAAATCAACTATCATTTGTCCTAAATCTTCGGGCTGAATTTTCCATCCATCTTCAGAATTTGGGACATGATCATTGAAGTGAGACGTTACAGAACCAGGCATGATCGTTGTACACTTGATATCATAATTTCTTAAATCTAACATCGCTGCTTGTGTAAACCCTACTACTCCAAATTTTGAAGCATTATATCCAGCACCATTGGCAAAAAAATTAGTTCCTGCTAAAGATGCGATCGAAATATAATAACCTTTTGACACTTTCAAAGCCTCAACAGAAGCTTTTATTGTATGAAAAACACCTGTTAAATTAGTGTCTATCATTGCGTTCCAATCCTCTAAAGAAAGCTCATCTACTGGTGCAAATTTCCCTAAACCAGCATTCGCGATGACGATATCCAATCGACCAAAAGCAGAAATAATTTGTTCTACAGCATTTTGCTCATCTTCGAAATGTCTAACATCTGACTGAATAGCCAAAACATTATCTTTTCCTAAGTATTCGCGTGCTTTTTCGACATCATTTATGTTTCTTCCTGAAATAGCAACTTTAAGTCCATTTTCAACTAAAACTTTTGCTATTCCTAACCCAATTCCTTTTGTTGCTCCTGTAATATACGCGACTTTATTTTCTATATTTTGCATTATAATTATTTTTGATTTAACCAATTCCATTTGCCATCTTTTCGGTAAATATAACCGCCTTCTTTTGCATTTTCTTGATGTACATAAATTGCATCATACTCTAAAGTTACAATTTCATTTTTAGAAACGCCATTTAAATTACGCTTTATTCCATCTTTGTAATTAGAATAAAGAGGCGTTCCTTTTGGAATCATCATCAACGTTCCGAAATCATAATTTTTAATTTTGAACGGATCTTTTTCTCCTCCTAATCCATAAATCTGACTCCCTTTTTTCAAATTATTAACTATATACAGACGCGTATATCCCTTTGTATCAATCATTCGATATAAATAATCAACCACACCATCGCCAAAAAAATTACCTTTTATCGCAAAACATTTGTAAGCAGTTGCCAAATAAAATTCGTTAAATGCAGGATGTGTAGCAATCTCTGTTTCGAACTGATTGATAAAATTTTGTTGTGTAATCAAATAGCCACTAAATGTGTACAAATCATTTTGTAAAACGGCTTCATTCACTCCTTCGTCCAAAATTAATTTAGAAGAACTGATATCAATTTTTACCCAATTTCCACTTTTCGCTTTTCCACTATCTTTGATAGAAAAAGCTTCTCCTTTTTCTAAAATTTTAACAGGATAACCATATGGAATTTTTCCGACACGTTTGCCATTTGGAGCAGTTCTAATCGTCAATCCTTCTTGTGCAATAACTTGATAAATTTCTTGCGAAAACGCAATTGAACTCATCACCAAAAAGAATCCAAAAATTATTTTTTTCATGATGTAAAATTAAAAAGCTTCAAGAAATCTTGAAGCTTTTTGTTGATTTATTTTAAACTAAAATTAGTTAAAATTCGGCTTTCTTTTTTCTATAAAAGCTGTTGTTCCTTCTTTGAAATCATCTTCATCAAATAAATTTCCAAAACTCTGAATTTCAATTTCAAAACCATTGTCTTTATCCGATGCATTTATTGCTTTGATCGCGTGACGAATAGCAACAGAAGAATTCTTTACAATTTTACCTGCAATTTCTTTCGCACGATTTATTAATTCTGCTTGTTCCACTACTTCGTTTACCAATCCCATCTCATACGCACGATCTGCCGTAAACATATCTGCCGTCATAATTGCCTGCATAGCACGACCTTTTCCAATTAATTTTGGTAAACGTTGCGTTCCACCATAACCAGGGATTAAACCTAAAGTAACCTCTGGCAATCCTAACTTTGCATTTGTAGATGCGATACGAAAATGTGAAGCCATCGCCAATTCTAAACCTCCACCTAAAGCGAAACCGTTAACAGCCGCAATAACAGGTTTTGTTAAGTTTTCTACTTTATCAAATACATTTTCTTGCCCTTTCGCAGCCAATTGTTCTCCCTGATGACCATCGAAATTTGCAAACTCTTTGATATCTGCACCTGCTACAAAAGATTTTTCTCCAGAACCTGTCAAAATAATCGCTCGAATTTCATCGTTTGAGCTTGCATTAGTCAAAAAATTAGAAAGATCTTCTAATAAATCTTTGTTCAAGGCATTTAATGCTTGTGGACGATTTAAAGTTACCAATGCGATTTTATTTTCTACTTCAACAATAAGATTGTCATAATTATTTTCCATTTTATTTGTGTTTTTATTATTCTCTCAAAAATATCAATTGTTGAAAGAACTAAAAAATTTATCAAAAAATAATTTGTTGGTTTCAAAATCATTTCTAAATTTGCCTCAATGAATACATTATTTACAAATAACTGGTGGTGGTTAATCGAACAACAAAACGTTGGTTCGTAAGACCTCTATGCAATTATATGTAGAAAAGGCTTGTCGTAACCGACAAGCCTTTTTTTTGTGCTCTAAACCTAAATATTTAGCAAATGAATTTAACTTTTAACATACAGAAAGAAACTGTTTTAGCTGATTTAACGACTCCTGTTCAACTCTATTTGAAGTTGCGAGACATTTATCCAAATGCGTTATTATTAGAAAGTTCAGACTACCATTCGAAGACGGATGCAAATTCATTTATTTGCCTAAATCCGATCGCGACTTTCAAGGTAACGAAAGGAATCGTAAATGAAACTTACAAAAATGGTAAGACGAAAGAGTATGAATTAAAAGGTCAGAATTTAACTGATAAGTTCAAGGAATTTACCGCTCAATTCAATATCCAAAATGGAGAAGATTTACCTGTCAATGGTTTGTTTGGATACATTGCTTGGGATGCTATTCCACATTTCGAAACGGTAAAATTTTCTGCTCAAGGAAATGAAGCGACAATTCCAGAATTTTCTTATTCATTTTATCAAAATATAGTGGTTTTTAATCATTTTCACAACGAAATTCAATTCATCGAATTTCAAAATGAGGAAACTATTTCAAAATTTGCAGAAATTAAAAGTGTCATCAACAACAAGTCAATCATTGAATATCCATTTAATGTGGAAAGTGAAATTGAATCAAATTTAACGGATGAAGAATTCAAAGAAATGGTTACAAAATGCAAACAGTCTTGTTTTCGTGGTGATGTGTTTCAGATTGTTCCTTCAAGACAATTCAAACAAAAATTTTCGGGCGATGAATTTAATGTTTACCGCATTTTACGCTCTGTAAACCCTTCGCCATATTTATTTTATTTCGATTATGGCAACTTTAAAATATTTGGTTCTTCACCAGAAGCACAAATAATCATCAATAATAATCACGCCGAGATTCATCCAATCGCAGGAACAGTTCGTAGAACTGGAAACCCAAATTTGGATAAAGAATTAACCGAAAAATTAATTGCAGACCCGAAAGAAAACGAAGAACACGTAATGTTAGTTGATTTAGCTCGAAATGATTTGAGTAGAAATTCTGCAAATGTTGAAGTGGCTGAATACAAAGAAATTCAATATTTTTCTCATGTGATTCACATGGTTTCAAAAGTAACTGCTCAATTGGATACAAGTGTCAATACCATGAAAATATTCGCAGATTCTTTTCCTGCTGGAACACTTTCTGGGGCACCAAAATTCAAGGCAATGGAATTGTTAGATACCTATGAAAATCAAAATCGTGGTGTTTATGGAGGAGCTATTGGTTATTTAGGATTCAATGGTGATATCAACATGGCAATTGCCATACGCACGTTTGTTAGCAAACAAAATACCTTATATTTTCAGGCTGGTGCTGGAGTTGTTTCCAAATCGGTTGAAGAAAATGAATTACAAGAAGTCAATCATAAATTAGGCGCACTTCGTCGCTCTATCGAAATCGCTCAAAATCTATAAACTATGAAAATTTTAGTCATCGATAATTACGATTCGTTCACTTATAATTTAGTGCATTCATTGAAAAAATATGCAACCGATATCACTGTTGTTCGCAACGATGGAATTTCTTTAGAAGAAGTGAATTTGTATGATAAAATATTACTTTCTCCAGGTCCAGGAATTCCTGACGAAGCTAATTTACTGAAACCTATTATTAAAAAATATGCATCAACCAAATCTATTTTCGGAGTTTGCCTTGGTCAACAAGCAATTGGAGAAGTTTTTGGAGGGAAATTATTAAACACGCAAGAAGTATTTCATGGTGTTAAATCAACCATAAAAGTCATTAAAGATGATATCATATTCAAGAATTTACAAGAGAGTTTAGAAGTTGGACGCTACCATTCTTGGGTTGTTTCGAATGAAAATTTTCCAGACGATTTAGAAATTACCGCAATCGGGCCAAACGAAGAAATAATGGCCTTACGTCACAAAACGTATGATGTGCGAGGAGTTCAGTTTCATCCAGAATCTATTTTAACGCCAGAAGGAGATCAAATGATTAAAAATTGGTTAGAAAATTAAACATGAGAAAGTTATTAAATTTATTATTCGAAAATTATACACTTTCAGAAAAAGAAGCCTATCAAATTATGGTTGATATTTCTGAAGAAAAATATTCGCAAGTAGAATTAGCATCGTTCTTAACTATTTTCAACATGCGAAATATAACATTGGACGAACTGAAAGGTTATCGACGAGCTTTACTGGATTTGTGTGTAAAAATTGATTTACCAAAACAAGCCATTGATGTTGTAGGAACAGGTGGAGACGGAAAAGATACGTTCAATATTTCGACATTGAGTTGTTTTGTTTTAGCAGGAGCTGGCGAAAAAATTATCAAACAAGGAAATTATGGAGCGTCTTCTGTGAGTGGTTCTTCGAATATGTTGGATAGTTTTGGATACGAATTTTCGACCAATCAAGATAAGTTAAAACACGAATTTGAAGAAGTTGGAATTACATTTTTGCATGCACCTCTTTTTCATCCAGCTTTAGCGAAAGTAGCCCCAATCAGAAAAGGATTAGCTGTAAAAACATTCTTCAATTTGATGGGACCTTTGGTAAACCCTATCCAACCAGATTTTCAAAATTTAGGAACATATGACATCAGAACAGCTCGACTTTATCATTATGTGATGCAAAATTCGGGTGTTCATTATTCCATTTCAACAGCTTTAGCTGGTTATGATGAAATTTCATTGACTTCGCCAACAAAAGTGTATAACAACGAAGGAGAATTTATTTTAGAAAGTAAAGATTTTGGACTAAATTCTCTTCAGCCAAATGATATAAAAGGTGGAAAATCAATCGAAGAAAATTCGAAAATATTTTTAAGTGTTTTAGAAGGTAATTCAACTCAAGCACAAAAAGAAGTGGTTTTAGCAAATGCTGCTTTAGCGCTTAAAACAATTTATCCAACCAAAGATTTAATCGAATGTGTAGCAATTGCGAACGAAAGTTTAGACAGTAAAAAAGCATTGAATGTATTCCAAAAACTAATAAGACCATGAAAACGATATTAGATGAAATTGTCGCGCAAAAACGCAAAGAAATTTTAGAAAAAAAGAAAACTCAATCAATCAATAGTTTTAAAAATTCAGAACATTTTAATTCTCCTATTTTATCTGCAAAAGCTTCAATTTTGGATCAATCAACATCAGGAATTATTGCCGAATTTAAACGTAAATCACCTTCAAAAGGGTTTATTAACAAAGATGTATTGGTAAAAGATGTCGTCGTTGGTTACGAAAAGTTTGGCGCTTCAGTAGTTTCTGTTTTGACGGATGAACAATTTTTTGGTGGAAGTTTTGAAGATTTACAACAAGCTAAAGAAATCTTGAATATACCAATTTTAAGAAAGGATTTTATTGTTGATGAGTTTCAAGTGTACGAAACAAAAGCAATTGGCGCCGATTTGATGTTGTTGATTGCAGAATGTTTAACAAAAGATGAAGTCTACAATTTAGCGAAAACAGCAAAGGAAATTGGATTGGAGGTATTATTGGAATTACATTCTGAAGATCAAATGGAAAAAATAAATGAGTTTATTGATTTGATTGGAATCAACAATCGTAATCTAAAAAACTTTGAAGTAGATATCCAAAAATCGAAACAGATTTTAAAACAATTACCACATAATTTAATTAAAGTTGCGGAAAGTGGAATTTCGGATCCTGAAACGGTAAAAGAATTGCGACAAGCAGGTTTTCAAGCTTTTTTGATTGGAGAAAATTTTATGAAGGCAGATAATCCTTCTCAAGCATTTGAACAATTTGTAAAAGCATCAAAATGAAACGATTTCAAGTAAAAGTTTGTGGAAATAATAATCTTGAGAATTTTAAAGAAATTGCTGCAATCGAACCAGATTATGTTGGTTTTATTTTCTATCCCAAATCAAAACGATTTGTAAAAGATAAAGCGATTTTTGACATTTTTCCGAATGCCGAAAAAGTTGGCGTTTTTGTGAATGATTCGATTGAAAATATACTCAAAAAAGTTGAACAATATCAATTAGATGTTGTGCAATTACATGGCGATGAAACAGCTTATTTTTGTGAAAAATTAATTAATCAAAAACACCAACGATTGATAACAGATGAAAACTTTTTAGATTTCAAAATTTGGAAAGCTATAGGAATTCAATCAAAAGATGATTTTCAACAATTAACCACTTATCAACAAGTTATTGATAGCTTTGTATTCGACACAAAATCTTCTGATTACGGTGGAACAGGACGTAAATTCAATTGGCAATTGTTAACAAACTATCAGTTATCAACACCCTTTTTATTAAGTGGAGGAATAGAGCTTGAAGATGCATTACTTTTGAAAAATTTTCAACATCCAAGATGTATTGGATTTGATATTAACAGTGGTTTCGAGTCAGCACCAGGAATTAAAAAAGCTGACGAAGTAAAACAGTTCATCGATACAATTGATGGACGAATTGAACAAAATTAAAAAAAATAAAATGAAATACGAAGTTGACGAAAGAGGGTTTTATGGTGAATTTGGAGGAGCTTTTATTCCAGAATTATTGCATCATAATTGTGAAGAATTATCACAAGCTTTAGAAGATTATGCAGATACAAAAGAATTTAAAGATGAGTTTAATTTGTTATTAAAAGATTACGTTGGACGTCCAAGTCCATTGTATTACGCGCCAAATCTTTCGAAAAAACACAAGGCAAACATCTTACTGAAACGTGAGGATTTAAATCACACAGGAGCACATAAAATCAACAATGCGATTGGTCAAGCGCTTTTAGCAAAACGAATGGGTAAAACCAAAATTATTGCCGAAACAGGAGCGGGACAGCATGGTGTTGCAACGGCAACGGTTTGTGCGTTGATGGGATTAGAATGTATCGTTTTTATGGGTGAAGTAGACATTGCTCGTCAAGCACCTAATGTTGCACGTATGAAAATGTTGGGTGCACAAGTAATTCCCGCAACTTCTGGAAGTAAAACTTTGAAAGATGCGACAAACGAAGCGATTCGTTATTGGATTAATCATCCAGAAACATTTTATATCATTGGTTCTGTTGTTGGACCTCACCCATATCCGGCTATGGTTACGAAATTTCAAGCAATTATTTCAGAAGAGATTAAAGCGCAAATGAAAGAAAAATATGGAAAAGAAAACCCTGATTATGTGATTGCTTGTGTAGGAGGAGGAAGTAATGCTGCTGGAGCTTTTTTTCATTTTTTAAATAACGAAGAGGTGAAATTAATTGCTGTGGAAGCTGCTGGATTAGGTGTAGAATCTGGAGAAACTGCTGCGACAACAATCAAAGGTACAGAAGGTATTATACACGGTAGCCGTACGTTATTGATGCAAGATAAGGACGGTCAAATTGTAGAGCCCTATTCTATTTCTGCTGGATTAGATTATCCTGGAGTTGGACCATTACATGCGCATTTGTTCAAAACTGGTCGCGCAGAATTCTTAAATGCAACCGATGATGAAGCCTTAAAAGCAGCTTTTATGCTGACAAAAGAGGAAGGAATCATCCCTGCTTTAGAATCTTCGCATGCTTTAGCGGCTTTAGAGAAAATTAATTTTAAACCGCAAGACATTGTGGTTCTGAACCTTTCGGGTCGAGGGGACAAGGATTTAGAAACCTATATGAAAGTTTCCGAAAAATATTCTTAAAAATATTTGGTTAATTTTCAAAAATCACCTTACATTTGCACCCACGATAATGAAATCTATCGGGGTGTAGCGTAGCCCGGTCATCGCGCCTGCTTTGGGAGCAGGAGGTCGCAGGTTCGAATCCTGCCACCCCGACAAAATTTTCATCCGAAAAGATTTCATTAACGATAAGAAGACCGAATCGGGGTGTAGCGTAGCCCGGTCATCGCGCCTGCTTTGGGAGCAGGAGGTCGCAGGTTCGAATCCTGCCACCCCGACAAAATTCAACGAATTTTTGGATCGGTCCAGTAGCTCAGCTGGATAGAGCAACTGCCTTCTAAGCAGTAGGTCTCAGGTTCGAATCCTGACTGGATCACAAATTTATTTGAAATAAATTAGGAGAGGTGCCAGAGCGGTAATGGAGCAGATTGCTAATCTGTCATCGGGTAACCGATGCCAGGGTTCGAGTCCCTGTCTCTCCGCTTTATTTCATTTGATGACCAAATCGGGGTGTAGCGTAGCCCGGTCATCGCGCCTGCTTTGGGAGCAGGAGGTCGCAGGTTCGAATCCTGCCACCCCGACAAAAACCTTTGTAGAACTACAAAGGTTTTTTTATTTTAATACGCTTCCTCAATTGCTTTTACCATATTGTACACCAACTCATTATAAGGTGTTGAAATTCCATATTGTTTTCCTAAGGCAATTATTTCACCAGAAAATTCATCAACTTCAGAATATCGTTTTGCTTCACGATCTTGCAACATTGATGTTTTCCCTTGCTCATCGACTATTTTTAGAGTCGCTTTCATTCGATCTACTTCCTTATCCCCAATCTGTACACCATGTGCTTTTCCTACTACAATAACTTCTTCCGACAGTAAATCCATTAATTTATCAAGATGTTGATTTGTTTTGAATGCACCGTACGGAAACTCCAATAAGAACGTTAATTGATTCGCAACAACATTAACCAAATACTTCGCCCATTGCGCATCTTGAATTTCATCCGTTACCATATTTGGAATTTTTGCACCATTCATATACTCACTCAACGAATGTAAACGTTCTTGAAACTTATTCTCAATATGTCCAAAAATAATCTTACCAATACTTCCGTATGTTACCCGATTTTCAACTTTCACAGCATCCATATACGCCACAGCATTAATCACTTTGTCCCAACCAAAGGTATCAGCTAAAATTCGTTCAGAAGATATTCCATTCAACAAACTAATAATCAATGTGTTTTCTCCTACAAAAGGTATTAAATCAACAATCGCCTCTTTTAGTTGATTACTTTTTACAGCAACAAAAATAAAATCAGGATAAATTTCATTTTCTATCCCTATGATATAATCAAAATCATATCTTTTTTCATTCACAAACACCCCTTCAGCTGCGTACTTTTCTTTACGATCTTGATTAACGATTATTTTTATATTCTCTGAATTATAATCATAAAAACTTGCCGCATATTTTGCACCCAATGCACCAAGTCCTAAAAAATAAATTGATTTCATCTTTTTGTTATTTTAAGGATAAATGTAAAATATATTTAATTAACCTAATTCAACGATTATTGAATATTAATCTAAACAAGACAATTCTTTAAAATGTTCTTTTTAAAAATACTTTTTACATATATTTAACAAATTAATACATCACACGTGAGTCAAATAAAAAATACCGAAGAAAAAGAATTGCAAAGAGGTCTTACAAACCGACATATTCAATTAATCGCTTTAGGAGGCGCAATTGGAACTGGTTTGTTTTTAGGGATTGGACCAGCTGCAGTTCTTGCTGGACCATCTGTTATTTTAGGATATGCAATCGCTGGAATTATAGCCTTTTTTATCATGCGACAATTAGGAGAAATGGTAGTTAACGAGCCTGTTTCTGGAAGTTTTAGCCATTTTGCTTATAAATATTGGGGTTCATTTGCTGGATTTGCTTCTGGTTGGAATTATTGGATTCTTTACGTTTTAGTAAGTATGTCGGAATTGACAGCAATCGGAATTTATGTGCAATTCTGGTGGCCCGAAATTCCTTTATGGGCTTCAAGTTTATTCTTTTTTATCGTTATCAATGCGTTGAATTTAGGCTCAGTTAAAATGTTTGGTGAAGCCGAATTTTGGTTTTCAATCATTAAAGTTGTTGCCATTATCGCAATGATTATTTTCGGAGCATACTTATTAATTAGTGGAACTGGAGGCGAACAAGCGACTGTTCAAAATCTTTGGAACAACGGAGGTTTCTTTCCAAAAGGATGGCTCTCTGGGAATAGTGAAGGTGGTTTCAGCGGATTATTAGCCGCTATGGCTCTAATTATGTTCTCTTTTGGAGGCTTGGAATTAATTGGAATCACAGCTGCAGAAGCTAAAAATCCAGAAAAAACAATTCCAAAAGCAACGAATCAAGTGATTTATCGAATCTTAATTTTCTATGTAGGGGCATTAATTATCTTATTTTCTTTGGCTCCTTGGGAAACAATTACAGATAAAAGTAGTCCATTTGTAATGGTTTTTCAAAACTTAAATCACTTAAAACTAGATCTTTTTGGTCATACAATTGATTTTTCAAGATTAATCGCTAATGCGCTAAATGTTATCGTTCTAACTGCTGCTTTATCAGTTTATAACAGCTCTGTTTATAGTAATAGTAGAATGTTATACGGTTTGGCTGAACAGGGAAATGCGCCAAAATTTTTGAAGAAATTAAATAAAAATCACGTTCCAGTGATGGCCATTGCAGTATCTTCTATTTTTGCAGCAATTTGTATTTTCATCAACAAAGTAATTCCAGAAGATGCTTTTCATATTCTAATGTCATTAGTTGTTTCAACATTAGTTATCAACTGGATTATGATCTCGATAACACACCTTAAATATCGAAAACAGAAAGATAAAGAAAACGTAAAAACATTATTCCCTTCGCTTCTGTACCCGATAAGCAATTACCTTTGTTTAATTTTCTTATTTGGTATTTTAATCATCATGTGGTTTACTGGACTTAAAATTTCGGTAGAATTAATTCCAATATGGTTAATCTTTCTATACATTTCTTATCGAATTGTAAAATCAAATAAAAAGAAACACAATTTATAAATACAAAAAATCCGCTCAATAAGCGGATTTTTTAATCGACTTTAGCTCCAAAGCAAACCTATTTTAAATATACTTTTTAATCACCTCAACCAATTGTTCTTTTGGTCGCGCACCACTTTCTTTCCAAAGCAATTCGCTATTCTTGAAAATAGCAAAAGTCGGAACACCTTGCACTTGATAACGTGCCGCTAAATCTTGATATTTATCAACATCCACTTTTAGAATTTTGACATCATCTCCCAATTCCTCTTTTACTTGCTGCAACACAGGTCCCATCATTTGACAAGGTCCACACCAAGTCGCAAAAAAGTCTAAAAGAACGGGTTTATCTGAATTAATAATTTCTTCGAAAGTCATCGTTTTTGATTCTTGTTCGTTATTTGATTTCTCTTTATTTCGATTGAATAAATTTCTAAACATTGTGATATTTTTTTCTATAAATATTCTAAAAAAAGCACTCCCGAAAGAGTGCCTCATAATTAGCTTTACTAATTATTAACCTAACCTATGAAAAATTTATTCTACTGTTAGTGGTACTAACGCTTTAGTATAATCAAATCAAATACCAATTTTAATATATTGATAATCTGTTTATTACATTTAACAAAATTTAAGAAATAAGCTTACGTAAATAGCTCTATTTGAAAATTAATTGTTACAATTCGCAAACAAATTTTGGATTAACTGACTTTATTTCAGTTAGCACTGACATTATTTCTTCTTTTGTTGAATTCGCTTCTAACTTTTTCAATTGATCAGAATTTAAACCAACCATTTGTAAAAAAGTCACTTTACCGTGAGGTGTGTTTATCTCATTTAAATCATCATCTTTTATAAAAGCTAAACCAACAATATCCGTGTCCGTATCTGTTCGAATAGGACCTCCTAATGGTAAATATTGATATTCATCAAACCAAACTTTAGTTTCATTGACAAATCGACCCAAGTTATTCATCAGCTGAACTACCCAGAAAGGATCTTCTCCATTGTCATCTTTTACAGGTTTTACACGAAACGAAAATTCAAATCCCCATTTACTAAATTCTGCTCCTACACTTTCTTCCGAATAATATAAATGCGACATTCCATAGCTCACCAAATGATAATAACCGTTCACATCAAATACAGCCACTCCATCAATTGGATCATCTCCACCTTGAAACGACATTACTTGTGGCGAATAAAATCTTGGTTCTAAAGTTCCATAGACTTCTTTTAAACGATTTTCGATTGCAATCGCACCAACAGCTTGATCTGATTTATATTGTTTTTTATATTCTTCTACATTCATCATACAAAAATAGTTTATCCAAATTAATTCGAGAAGTTAAGACATAAAAAAAGAGAGTTTCTTGTTAGAAACTCTCTTTGTAGTCGTTTTGAAGAGCACAAAATGTTCTACCAAATACTTATAACTTCTTTATACTCTTCTTTGATCTTTTACGATTTTAGAAAAATATTTTTTGATCATAAACTATTATTGAATAGGTAATTTTTCCTATTTTTACTGAGTTACGTTTTGGTTACTTTTGTAATATTTCGTAATATTCAAGAAAAGAAAAAAACTCATTATAGAAGGTGATAATATAAATGAGGATTCTTGATGACAAAAAATAATATCTATCATAAAGATATTGTAGATTATAATTCAGATAATGGAAATTTGACCTTGCATTCGAGAAATCCTAAATCGAAGATTTTACGATTAATCTAAATGATGTGTACCGGATCTTCTATATTATAAAACGAACTTTTTAAAAAAAATATTATAAAACGCTAATTATGAATAATGTTGACAAATTGGATGATATTATGTATAATGAAATTGAATCATTAGAGGATAAAAAATGGTATAAGTATGAATTTGAAAAAAGTAAATTTAAAATAAAAAAAAACAATAACAATATAAAAGTGTTGCCTTATGTAAATTTTTGGTTACGTGCTATTTTTATCGCATTGTTTATAGTTTCTTTCAACATACTTGTAGATTATTTTTTGGAGAAAAGTATTGAAGAAGTTTCTCATAGTCAAAAATATCTTGAATTCATTGATAGGTATATTATAGTTTTTGTAATACTAATTTGTTGTATAATTAATTGGTTGTTCATTGTGGCTAATAAAGATAATGTATATGATAAATTTTGTTCTTTGTTAGAAGAAAAGGGTTTTAAAGTAAGTTAAATAAATTATGAATAGTAATAATGATATATGGATAGTACAGAGAATATTACGCTATATTCTTGCATTAATATTGGGAGGAGTTGTTTTTTTATTAATTTCTTTTTTAGATATTCTATTTATAGAAAAAATATCACCACAATCATTAGAAATTTTATTAGGGAATTATGTAATGCCATTTATAAAAGGTTTTATTTACACTTATGTAGTAATGAAAATTTCTATAGGTCAAAAAGGTAGAATAATAATGGGTTTAATATCTGTATGTTTTATAATTTTTTTTATTTTGGGTAGTTATTATTATGAAATTCAAAAACTACCAGTATTTTACAGATTGTTAGGGAATTATGCAACAATTATAGGTTCATTATCGAGTTTTATTATAGGATGTAAATTTTTAACTGATAAAAAGAAACTTAATTCGACTGTAAATTAAATAAATATGAAGAAAATTTTACTTATTGTTACTTGCTTTTTTATTTTAATAGCTTGTGGAGATTCAAGCAATAATAATGAAATAGAAATTGAATTAATTCAATTAAATGATATTAATAATTGGTATAGTGATAATTATTCTATCAATGAAAAATTTATTAGTAAAAAAGATGGTTTTGAAAACCGAGATGAAAAATCAAAAAAAATATATATAAATGGTTTTAGAAAACAGTTTAATCTAAACACTGATTGGGATTTTATTAATCAATCGTTAGAAGTAAAAGGAACAAATGGTTATAATAAATTAATTGTTATTTCTACTCATTTTGAGAATTTAAAAAACAATCAATTTTTTATTTACAATCAAGTCTTTTACTACTCGAATAATATTGATGATTATGGTTATCAAAATAATTATAAATATCCAGTTCCTTTAGAAATGACTGCTAAAATTTTTGATAAAAATGGAAAAGAAGTAGATGAATTAGAATACCTTACTATTTGGGATGGTGATTTTAGTTCTTATGGAGATATCTGTAATAATATAACTGAATTTGATGATGAAAAATAAAGAAATAATATATTCTGCAACTGCAATAATAATTGCTTTGTTGTTTTGTTTTACTTATTATTTAATAAAAAATAACAGTAATGAAAGATATGTTTTTAATAATAAATATCCTTTGGTATTAGATAAAAAGACAGGCGAAGTTTTTAATTTTAGAAATGGGAAAAAAATAAAAATGCAGGAAGGTGAAAACTATTAAATTCTTGTCAAAAATCCATCGTAAAAAACGATATAAAAATAGGTGTAAAAATGCATGCTTTTAACTATTGTTTACAAATGATAAAAACGCTATTCAGTTTTTGCTGTTTAGCGTTATATTGTTTTTTATATTCTTCTACATTCATCATACAAAAATAGTTTATCCAAATTAATTCGAGAAGTTAAGATATAAAAAAGAGAGTTTCTTGTTAGAAACTCTCTTTGTAGTAGCGAGGACCGGACTCGAACCGATGACCTTCGGGTTATGAGCCCGACGAGCTACCTACTGCTCCACCTCGCGATTTAGTAGCGAGAACAGGACTCGAACCTGTGACCTTCGGGTTATGAGCCCGACGAGCTACCTACTGCTCCATCTCGCGTTATTGGACTGCAAATATACGTTCATTATTTAAAATACCAAATATTATTCCAATTTATTTTATTTTATTCAGACAAATCTAAAGATAACAAGACTCAAATACTTATCTAACAACACTTTAATCACTTAAAAATAATTAAAAATATTTTAATTATTTTTTTTATCTACTTTGATTGGTGGATGCTTTTCAATAAAATCAATCGCTAAATCAGACGAATCTGTCAAAAATAATAAGTCTTTATAAGGTCTTCCTGTTGATAATTGATGCAATACAGAATAAATCGAAGTATCTTCTACATACCTTTTTTTGCTCAAAAATATCATTGGACTGTAATACCCTGATGTTCCGTAATGGTTTTGCGCTGCTTCCTGAAAAATTTCTTGAGTAGTTCCTGCACTTCCTGGCGCATAAACCAATCCGAACAAACTAATGGTTAACAACATATCTTCACGAATACTATTCGAAAAATACTTTGCAATATTTGTTGCAAACAAATTACTTGGCTCGTGTCCGTAAAACCAAGTTGGAATAGCTAAACTTTCAGCACCATTTGGGTAAAGATCCAAAACTTTCTTAGCATTTGTCATATAATTCTTGGCTAAATACTCTGTTTTATTTTCATCTACAAAATCTAAATCTGCTAAAATATGAATTGCATTCATTAGATCTTCGTCTGAATAATTTGCCATATAAGCTCCTAAATTTGCAGCTTCCATAATCCCTGGACCTCCCCCAGAAACTACAAAATATCCTTTCGATGTTGCTAATTTTGCGGCTTTCGCTGTTTCATTATAGAACTCTGAATTGCGCGCTGTAGAATGTCCGCCCATAAACCCAACGACTTTTCGTTTTGTCATTCCCTCATCATCATACTCTAAGATTCTTCGCAAACCATCATCAATTGATAAATCATGCAAACGTTGAGCTAAAGCTTCAGAAACAGAAGGATTATATTTATGTTTTTTGAAATGTTTATAGATTTTTAGATCAATACTTTGGTCATTATTTGGATCGTAACCTTCCATCAACTCTTGCCATGTGTATAATTTTCCTCGATAAGGATTATAAGGAACAGCTTCAAACTTTGGATATATAAAAGCTCCGCGCTCTATTAAATGAATTGCATGATGTTGTCTAAACTTACATCCCAAGAAAGAAGTATTACACAAATTATATTCTTCCCAATTGATCTCGTGACGAATAAAATTAATATCCTGAATAACTTTATTTGTTAAATCTTTGGTTTGAGCAACTAATTCTTCCCACTCATTAATATTATGAACTAAGTCTTTTATTGGTTTAATTTTCATTGGTTTCTTTTAAAATGATTAAAAAAATTGAGAAAATGAATTTACACGAATTATTCCAAACCAACGAATTTGATCCAATAAATATAAAAATTTCATTTTTCTCATCTATCTTTGCACCTTGTTTCATTTCAAAATATAGGGAAATCGTGTGTAACTCACGAGCTGTCGCGCAACTGTAAATCAACAAATTTGATAAGCCAGAATGCCAATTTTGAAATTTTAATTTATAATAAACTTTCGCGAAAAAAGTTCAAAAATTATGTTCTATGAAATTATTAAAACACCACAAAAACATTGTCACAAAATTAAATTTAAGAAAAAGTAACGTGTAAAATTATGATAATGGAAGTGGAAAAAACCCCAAGAGAAGAGTTGATCGAACAACGTATCATCAATTCTGAAACTCGTATTTTCAAAGCTGTTTTTCCAGGAGATACAAACCATCACAACACCATGTTTGGTGGATCAGTCATGTATCTGATGGATGAAATTGCTTTTATGACAGCAACTCGTTTTTGTCGTAAACCTATTGTTACAGTAAGTAGTGATAAAATTGATTTTAAACATTCTATTCCTGCCGGAACTATTGTCGAAATGGTTGGTAAAGTTGTTCGTGTTGGTCGTACAAGTTTGGATGTACAAATTGATATATTCATCGAAAGTATGTACAGAGATGGCCGCGAAAAAGCGATTACTGGAACATTTACGTTAGTTGCTATTAACGAAAACAAAAGACCAGTTCCTGTTATTGACTAACAACGAACTATAGAAAGTTAAAATCCTTTGTCTAAGAGATAAAGGATTTTTTTGATTTTAATTATATAATTGATAATAATCTTAAGGTTTCTTAGTTTTACACTAAACACAAAAAAATGGAATTACCTTTTGCCGAACCATTTCGTATAAAAATGGTCGAAGAAATTTATCAATCTACTCCAGAAGAGCGCGAAAAGTGGATCGAAGAAAAAGACTACAACCTATTTAATCTTGAAAGCCATAAAGTATTTATCGATCTATTAACCGATTCAGGAACTGGAGCTATGTCGGATAAACAGTGGTCTGAGATGATGACTGGAGACGAAAGTTACGCAGGTTCTCAATCATTCTTGAAACTAAAAGAAACAATCAATACAATTACAGGTTTCAAATTTCTTTTACCTACTCATCAAGGTCGTGCAGCGGAAAATGTATTATTTTCGGCACTTGTTAAAGAAGGTCATGTGGTTCCTGGAAATTCACATTTTGACACAACAAAAGGACACATTGAATTTAGAAAAGCACATGCCATTGATTGTACAATTGACGAAGCATTTGATAGCGAATTGATTCATCCATTCAAAGGAAACATCGATTTACAAAAGCTTGAAAATGTCTACAAAGAATATGGCAAAGAAAAAATTCCATTTACTTTAATCACGGTTACGTGTAATTCTTCTGGCGGTCAACCTGTATCTATGGAGAACATTCGTCAAGTACGTGAACTATCTAATCAGTATGAAATTCCTGTCTTTTTTGACGGTGCTCGTTTCGCTGAAAATGCATACTTCATCAAAGAAAGAGAAGAAGAATTTAAGCAGAAAACAATTAAAGAAATTGTTTTGGAAATGTTTTCTTTTGGGGATGGAATGACGATGTCTGCAAAAAAAGATGGTTTGGTAAATATCGGTGGATTTATTGCACTGAATAACGAAGAGCTATATAAAATTTGTGGAAATTTTGGAATTATATACGAAGGATATTTAAGTTATGGAGGATTAGCTGGACGCGATTTAGCTGCCTTAGCACAAGGTTTACAAGAATCAACAGAATATTCGTACTTACAATCTCGTATCAAACAGATCGAATATTTAGGAAATAAATTAATCGAATATGGAATTCCGATTCAACAGCCAATTGGAGGACATGCTATTTTTGTAGATGCTGTAAAATTCTTGCCAAACGTCCCGCGCGAAGAATTTCCTGCACAAACTTTAGGAATTGAATTGTATAAGGAAGCTGGAATTCGAGGTGTAGAAATTGGAACTATTTTGGCTGATCGTGATCCTGAAACAAGAGAAAATCGTTATCCAAAGTTAGAATTGTTGCGTTTAGCCATTCCAAGACGTACTTATTTCCAAAGTCACATGGATTATATCGCAGTAGCATTGAAGAATATTTTCGATCGCCGAAATGAGATTAATTCAGGTTATGAAATTTCGTGGGAATCAGAAATCTTACGACATTTTACCGTTAAATTAAAAAAGAAATAAACAAAAAATCCTTCAGAAATTCTGAAGGATTTTTTTTTGATATTACCATCTCCAATCGCCTGAAATACGAAGTGGAGTTTTTAAATTTCCTTTGATTAAAGCTTCTTTTATTTCAAGTTCAGACCAATGATTAGAAGGTATTTGATCAAGATTACTTAATTGGTATAACAAATAGGTTTCTAAAATGACATTATTTTTTAAGCCAACTTCTTCTACATAATCAAACGTATCACAATTGGCGTGATAACAATCTAAAGCACCTTTTGTAAATTGGCTATCTGACAAACCTATAATTGGCACACCTTGTAACATAAAAGGCTGATGATCCGAATGTAAACCGATACTTACATATGTACTCGATTTAAAATCTGGAATTACTTTTTGGACATCTTTCGCATATGCTGATAAAATTGGCAAACTGCTTTCCATTGTCGAATAATAGGATTTTGGATTAGTTGTCATGTCCATATTTGACATCACTTTTATTTGATGAATTGAACCATCTTTCATTGCTTGATTCACATAATGTTTAGAACCAATCAATCCAACTTCTTCTCCCATAAATAGAACAAACTCTATTGTTCGCTCATTTTTCAATTGAAGTTTTTTGAACGTTCTTGCTACATCAATCACAGAAAAACTTCCCACTCCATTATCTATAGCTCCCGTAGCTAAATCCCAACTATCTAAATGACCTCCTAAAACAATTTTTTCGTCTGGATATTTAGTTCCAATTTTCGTGGCAATAATGTTGCGACCTTTCATTTGTCCAACATCATTTTTCATTTCTATTTTTGCAACTTCCTTTCCTTTCTTTAAATTTTCTTTGATTTTCAATCCGGCTTCTAAACTGATATTAAGTGCAGGAATCTTGATAATTTCTCCCGTAACCGAAGCAGTACCTGTTAATAAAATTTCTCCTGGAGCACGATTAAACAAAATAATTCCTTTTGCTCCATATTTTTCTGCTAAAGCAGTTTTTTCGGAGCGATGCAGATTCTCAACTTCTTTTGGTGTCCCTTCTAATAAACCAAGTGCAGCGAAAACAATTTTACCTTTTACTTGATCACCAATTTGTTTGTAATCGTCTTGTAGACCATTCCCCAAATCAATCAATTCACCAGAAAGTTTGACTTTTGCAGGCGAATGTGCTAACGCAACCGCTTCGATTGATTGATGATTAACTTTAAGATCTAAACTCTTACGATTCCACCCATTAAAAGTAAACTCTTGAAAAACAACATCATAACCATAAGAACGCAATAAATTTGCAGCATATTCTTCTGCTTTCTTTCCATTTTCTGTTCCTGTTGCACGATGCCCAATCGTTTCGGTTGCTTTTTTTAATTGTTGATAAGCCTCCGAATTTTGTTTTACTTCGTTATTTATCAACGTTAAAATTTGTTCATTCGTTTGAGCTGATAAACTCATAGTTGCAGTAATTAAGCCAAGTGAGAATAATAATTTCGATTTCATGTGTGAGTATTTCCATAAACTTAAAAATGTTTTGGAAAATAATTGATAAAAATTAACTAAAATTTTTATTTTATTTTGAAAGATAGATCATTACTTCCACAATAATTTCAATTCAACTTTATACTGTCCAGCATAAGGTTTTGCATTTGTAGGCTTTTCTGAAATAGAAAATTGATAAACACCACGTGCAGGTAAATCGAAAATCGTTTCTTTTCCGAAAGGTCCTCCTTTTATAGAATCTGCAGGTCCTTTGATATGATTAATACGAATATTAGCCATTGAATCTTGTGCTGATACTTTAATCCAAACTTTTTTGGCTGAATCCGAATTAAACGTAAATGTATTCGTTTGTCCCGCTACTTTAGTAGGTTCTGCATTTGCTTTTGCATAACTAATAACCAAATCTTCGGTTGTATTATTGCGACTTAACGGAACAATTTTATCCGTATTTGAAATAGTTTTTCGGCTCGGTTTTTCAACTATTTTATTAGAGGTTTTTAGAGTTTTTTCTTCCTCTTTCATCACATCCTCTACAATTGGTTTATCTTGTTTAGCTAAATCCTTGTATGCCGAATCAATCCCTATTTTGCTTGGATAAATTGTCGGCGTAGATTTGTCCTCACAACTATAAAAACACAATAAAGTAATAAAAGCAATAAAATTCCATTTCATAACAGCAAAATTCTGTTGTAAAAGTAACTATTTTAACTGCAATTTCAAGGTATAATTTCCTTCAAAAGGATCTCCTTGCATTAAACTTTCTCCAATTCTAATTTGGTACAAACCTTTTTCTGTCAAATCATAATTGATTTCTTTTCCAAAAGGTCCATCACTTTCGTTATTAGGTGAAATAATTTGGTTGATTCGAATATTTGCTTGATTATTTTGTGGAATAATTTGAATAAATACTGATTGAGAAGAATCATTACGAAAACTAAATATTTGATTTTCATTTGCATGTTTTTCTATCTCAAAATCGCCTTTTCCATTCATAAGTTTTAATTCTGAATGATCTGAAATTTCTGGAATTCTTAATGCAATTTCTTTTACAAAAGAACTGTTTTTTACTTCTTTCTGGGCAGATTGTCCCACTTTAATAGATTCATTTTTAGTCATGCAATAAAAAACAATAGCAGCAATAGCTAATGATAGGAGGATAATAGGAGTATATTTTTTCATTATTGTAAATTTGTATTTTAACGAATTACAAATTCTGAACCAAACTTATGTTGTTTTACGAAAATAATGGAGACGGAAAAGCAATTGTCTTTTTACATGGTTTTTTAGAAAATCATAAAATATGGAATCGATTAAAAAATGATTTGATAGAACATTTCCAAATCATTACAATTGATTTACCCGGTCATGGAAATTCTGAAAACATTGGTGAAGTGAACACTATGGAAGAAATGGCAGAAGAAGTGATTGCTGTTTTAGATGAGCTAAAAATTGAACAAGCAACTTTTGTTGGGCATTCGATGGGTGGTTATGTAACTTGTGCTTTGGCTGAACTTTTTCCTGAACGAACAGAGAATATCGTTTTGATTAATTCTTCTACATTAGCGGATGATGAAGCTAAGAAAAATCAACGATTGAAAGCATGTAATACAGCGAAAAGAAATTTTAACACATTGGTTAATTTTAGTATGCCCTCTTTATTTGCCGCTCATCATCGAGATAAATTTAGAGAGGATTTAAAATTTGTAAAAGAAATAGCTTTAACAACCTCTATCGAAGGTGTTTGTGCGGCTTTGAAAGGAATGCAAGAGCGACCAGATCGTTCTTCAATTTTATACGATTTTAAAGGTGAAATTTATATTATGGTCGGTTTACATGATGAAACAGTTAATCCTGAACTATTTCTAACACGAATACCTGATTTACCAACTATTCATCTTTCTAAATTAGATGGTGGACACATGGCTTTTATCGAAAATTATGAAGAGGTTTTATCACTCTTAAAATCAATTTAGCGTTTTCGCATAAAAAACTCTTTTATCAATTGGCTACATTCATCTTCCATAACTCCAGCTACGATTTCAGTTTTTGGATGTAGCTCTCCAATCTTTGCTTTAAAACCTCTTTTATCATCAGAAGCACCATACACAACTTTCGAGATTTGACTCCAATACAAAGCGCCACCACACATCACACAAGGTTCTAAAGTAACGTATAAAGTACAATCTTGTAAATATTTTCCACCCAAATAATTCGCTGCAGAAGTTATCGCTTGCATTTCGGCATGAGCCGTAACATCAGTTAACGTTTCGGTTAAATTATGTGCTTTTGCTATAATTTTATTGTTGCAAACAATGACAGCTCCAACTGGAATTTCGTCTCTTTCGAAAGCTGTTACAGCTTCGTTAAAGGCTATTCGCATAAAATATTCGTCGGTAAAAAGATTCTCCATTTGATAAAATTTAAACGCAAAATTAATCATTTCCAACTTGGATATTCGATACATTTGCACAAATTGAAGACTCCAATTATGAATCAATCAAAATATATCATCGCAGCCATTATAACTTACTTTATTTGGGGCTTTTTTAGTTTTGGTTTAAAACCTATTGCGGATTATCCTCCTTTGGACATTCTATTTTTTAGATTATACGTTTCGGTTTTCTTTTTAGTGCTAATAAACGTTGGTTTTAGACGAAATAAAATGAAAGCTGACTGGAATTTGTTCAAATCTTTTGACAAAAAGAAACAAAAAAAATTAGGAAGCTTAATTGTTGGTGGTTCTGTAATTTTAATGACTAATTGGTTGATGTTTATCATCGTGATGAATCATATTAGTGTACAAGCAGCCTCGCTTTCTTACTTGGTTTGTCCAATTATAACCACCGTATTAGCTTTTATCATTCTGAAAGAACATTTGACCAAAATAAAATGGATTGCTGTTGGAATTAGTCTTTTAGCGTGCTTAATCCTTTCTATAGGTCATTTATTAGACTTAGTTTATAGTTTAATTGTAGCTTGTACTTTTGCATTATATATTATTATTCAACGAAGTTTGAATATTTTCGATAGTTTCAATCTTTTAATGACCCAATTATTAATCGTTGCAATTTTGATGTTGCCGTTGGTTTTCATTTTTTCAGGACCCATTCCCACCGAAACAATTTTTTACCAATGCATTCTGATGATTGTTGTGTTATTCACAATTATTCCTATGTTCTTGAATAATTTTGCTTTGAAAGGAATCGATTCCTCTACGGTCGGCATTTTAATTTACTTGAATCCAATTATGAATTTCGCTTTGGCAATTTTTTATTATAATGAAGTTGTATCTTCAATGCAAATGATTGGTTATAGTCTAATTCTTTTAGCAATTATCGTTTTCAATTCGAAAACAATTTTTAAATTAAAAAACATAAAAAAATCCGAAGCTTAGCTTTCGGATTTTTTTATTACTGTAAAGAAGTAACTATTTGATGTAAACAGAATTTGGTCCAAC
Source organism: Empedobacter stercoris (assembly GCF_020281205.1). Taxonomy (GTDB): domain Bacteria; phylum Bacteroidota; class Bacteroidia; order Flavobacteriales; family Weeksellaceae; genus Empedobacter; species Empedobacter stercoris. Next base: position 142,523 of record NZ_JACXZC010000003.1, on the reverse strand, counting down.
ACCTGTTGTAATCGCTGGATGCTTAAGACCTCCTTGCGCATTCTGAATTAACAAACGACCACTTGATTTGAAATCTTTTGCATCTAAAATATAGAACGTATCGCCTTCTACATTAAATCCATACACATTATCTGCACCTGTAATATAGTCTGCTTTTGTTGGTAAATTTGTTGCATTTAAAGCCATTGAATAAACAGAATTATTCAAAATATAATACAATTTATTATTTTTCGCAACCAAGAAATCTGGATGTTCTCCTTCAGGGAAATTCATTTCTAATTTGTCTTCACTTGCAAGATTGTATCGAACTAATTTCCCTTTTGATGGTGTCCCCCAAGAAACACCTTGCGAAAGCACATATAAATTTCCGTTCTGAATCGTTAAATCAGTCGGAACTTCTCCAACATTAACTGTTTTTCTATCTGATGTTTTAAGGTCAATAATTGAAACTGTTTTACCAATTCCCCAACCTCCTTTTTGTGCAACGTACAATTTTCCATTTTCAAGAATCATCTTTTCTGGACCTTCATCCACCGAATATTTTGCAACAAAAGATAAATCACTCATCTTATATTTTGCAATAAAATCATCAGTAGAAACAGCTGGATCTCCCCAATTAGAAATATACAAGAAATCATTATCAGCAACCACGTAACGAGGATTGTTCATTGTTGAAGAAGAAGGAATCGTATTTACCTTTTTAAACGTTGTATGATCAACAATTTCTACTTTATTCGATGCATTAACAACGATATATGCTTTATTTCCTTTAAAAAAAATACTTTGTCCAACTGATCCTAATTGAGCCCCTGCATTTGCAGTTTTGAAAATATCTTGAATTGGATTGGTTGTACTTACATCTTTAGTTGGATCAAAATAAGTAATATCCGAATTAGACGAGTTCATATTTCCTTCGTTCAAAACAAAAACTCCCTTCGAATAGTTCCCATTTTCAGGGTCGTTGCTTGGTCCATCATCATCATTCGAACACGATTGTAAAAAAACTCCGGCTAAAGCGATAAACGCAATAGATTTAAATTTTATCATAGTTTTAAAATTTTATTTGTATTTGTAAAGTATAATTTGTGCCTGGTTGCCAACGGTTTTCTTGTGTTTGGTAATGTTGATTAAACACATTATTCACTCTAATAAAAACGCTATAAAGTGGTGAAATCGTATAACTTAGCCCTAAATTAGTTACCCAAAAATTATCAATTATTTTTTCTTCTTCCGAATCAGAAAAGACTTTACTTGTGTAACTGTTTTGAACAAACGCAGATAACTGTTTGTACGTATATTGTGCACTTGACGTCCATTTGTGACGAGGCGAATACATTAGTTCTTTGTTTTTCGATTTATCTTTTGTTCTTGTGAATCCGTAAGTTGTATTAAATGTAAAAGCATTCCATTTGTAATCTCCTATCAATTCAAAACCATAGGTTTCGGCTCGGTTAACATTTCGAGGAATCCAATACGAAGAGTTCGATTGACTCGGAATCCATTGAATCATATCACTCAATTTATTGTAAAAAATATTGGTTTGAATGTTTAAATTTTTACTGATAAAATCATTCCCAATTTCGAATTGATAAGCCGATTCTGATTTCAAATCTGGATTTCCTCCCGTTTTCCAAAATAAATCATTGTAGGTTGGATTTCTGAAATTTTTCGAAATATTTCCTCTTAATTGATAGGAATTGATAGGACGATAATTGAAGCCTAAAGAATAAATAAAAGGATTTTGATATTGGTTAGAAAAATCTTGGCGAATACTCGCTTCATACGCAAAATGATCCGATAATTTATGTTTTGCAATCAACGCAAAATTGAGCGAATTTTGATCACTTTTGCTCAAATTATTTCCACTTCCTTGATTATAATTTGCTTCGGATGAAATCGCTACTTCAAAATTAGATGTCAATTGATGATTCAAATAATATTTCAATACATAATTATCAACCTCTAAATCGTCAGAATATGTATGGTGAATGTTGTTGAAAAAACTACTTTCTTCTCTTACATAAGCCAACTTTAATTGCGATTGCCACGTTTCAGTTGGATTAAAATTCCATTCCGTCATCACACGATAATCGTTATTGTCGTAACCCGAAGGCGTAGAACCTATATCAACCAATGGAAATTCTCGGCTACCAAAATTAAACATCGAATATAGTTTTAATTCATTTTTCGAATCGATTTTATACCCAAAATTGGCATTTATCGTATTGAAATAATATTTTCCGTTTAAGTTCTTCTTCATAAAATTTGGAATCGAATAATCGTTATCCGATTGACTTCTTACATAAGCTAAAGAAGAACTTAATTTTTCTGTACTATAGTTGAGTTTATATTTTCCAGACCATGTATCAAAACTTCCATAACCCAAACTTATTTTTTGATTAAGACCTTTATTGTATTCAGTCTTATTCAGCAAGTGAATTGTTCCACCTATTGCCCCTGTTCCATATGCGATACTTCCGCCACCAGGTTTTACAATCATTCCGTCAAAAGAATTGCTCGTAAATAAATTAAAATCAGTTTGTCCAGTTGTTTGCGAATTAACATTAATTCCATTCCAAACAACAGCGGTGTGCGAAGCCAAAGTTCCACGAAAAGAGGGAGAAGAAACCATTCCTCTACCATTTTCTTTAAAATACAGCGGTGTTTGCGCTTGCAAAACTTGGGTAAGTTGATTCGGATTTTGCTCTAAAATACTATCATTGAGTTTGATTACACTTTGCGATTTATAATGATTTTTGAGAAAAACATCATTCATAATCAAAGGCTTCAAACTGATGGTATCTGTCTGTGCGAAAGCAATTCCTGCAATCAAATTAAAACAAAGAAAAAAATTTTTCATATTAAAAAGCTGTTTTTCCTCCGAAAACATTTTCTATTCATTCGTTATCAATGGCAGGTTTCCTGACTTGTTCTCACTTTTTATATCCTTCCCGATTTCTCAGTGGATTTGTAGTAAAAAGATAGGGAGAATTTACAGTTGCGGGGACAGTTTTGGAATTGAACCAAATTCCCTTTTAACTCACTCGTTGAGCACCATTTTGTGCAAATGTAAAGAAAAGTGCTTGAAATATGAATACGTGATTGTTAAATCATTAACTTTAAATTAATAAAAGAATGATTTTATTTGTATACCAAGCAAATTCATTATATCTAGTGATTTTTATAAGAAAATTGAAAACTAAATTTGTAACACATTAAATTATAACTAAAAACTTAAAACAATGGAAAATAATCAACCATACAAATCTGAAAAAAAACTTGTCGCTGGAATTTTAGGAATTTTAGTGGGATACTTAGGTATTCATAAATTCTATTTAGGCTATACAAAAGAAGGAATCATCCAAATTATTGCAACATTTGTAACATTTGGTTTTGCAGGAATTATTCCATTTATTGAAGGAATTATGTATCTATTAAAATCTGATGAAGAATTTGATAATACCTATATAAAAGGACACAAAGGTTGGTTCTAAATTCAAAAAAAAATAATTCTTTTTTAAATATTTTATATCCCAAATTATCATTCGATTTATTGGGATTTTTTATTGAATAAATTCGTTTTAAATAATTCACAAGTTTTTTATTACATTTGCTTTAGGAAAAAATATAATAAAAGAACGAAATCGCATAAAATGGCTATAAAAACATTTAGAGAAGTAATCGCAGAGGCAATGAGTGAAGAAATGCGTCGCGATGAATCTGTATTTTTAATTGGAGAAGAAGTAGCAGAGTATAACGGTGCCTACAAAGCTTCGAAAGGAATGTTAGACGAATTTGGTCCAGAACGTGTAATAGATGCACCAATCGCAGAAGCTGGTTTTTCTGGTATTGCAATTGGTTCTACAATGACAGGATGCCGTCCAATCGTAGAATACATGACGTTCAACTTTTCATTAGTATGTATTGACCAAATTATCAATAACGCCGCTAAAATTTATCAAATGTCAGGAGGGCAATTTAACTGTCCAATTGTATTTAGAGGACCTACTGCTTCTGCAGGACAATTAGGTGCAACGCATTCACAAGCTTTTGAAAATTGGTATGCCAATGTACCAGGTCTTAAAGTGGTTGTCCCTTCTAATCCTTATGATGCAAAAGGGTTATTAAAATCTGCAATTCGTGACAACGATCCAGTTATTTTTATGGAATCTGAACAGATGTATGGAGATAAAATGGAAATGCCAGATGAAGAGTACACAATCGAAATTGGTAAAGCAGAAATCAAACGAGAAGGAACAGACGTAACATTGGTTTCTTTCGGTAAAATTATTAAGCAAGCTTATATTGCTGCTGATGAATTAGCAAAAGAAGGAATTAGTGTAGAAGTTATTGACTTGCGTACAGTTCGTCCATTAGATTATGATACGATTTTCAAATCGGTGAAGAAAACAAATCGTTTGGTTGTTTTAGAAGAAGCATGGCCTTTCGCTTCAGTTGCTTCAGAAATTACCTATATGGTTCAACAAAAAGCATTCGATTATTTAGATGCGCCGATCAAACGTATTACAACTAAAGATACCTCAGCACCTTACGCTCCTAACTTGTACGAATCTTGGATTCCAAATGCAAAAGATGTTATTGAAGCTGTAAAATCAGTTATGTATAAATAATATTAAGATTATCAACTATATTTGTAAAGTCTAGCATACATTTTGCTAGGCTTTATTTTTTTTAACCAAATCTCATAAATGAAAAGTTATATAACAGCTTTTTTTATAGTTGTTCTAGCCTCTCTACAGGCACAAGTAAAAATTCAAGGTAAAGTAATAGATGCTGAAACCTTGAAGCCAATTCCTTATGCAGATATTCGATTACCTGAACTAAAGGTTAGTGCAACATCAAATTCTGATGGTACATTTTATATCGAATCTACTTCTAATGCAGAAAAAATAGTCATTTCGAAAAGTGGTTATGAAATTTCGGATTATATCATCGAAAATAAAATCGATTATAATTTCATTGCGCAATTATTTTTAGCGGAAGAAGAAGGACAAGAAATTGATAATAATCAATCAGTTGATTTACAAGAAGCTGTTGTTTCGGCAAAGAAAAAGCGTCTTAAAAAGAAAGAAAACCCTGCCTACGCTATTTTAAGAGAGGTTTGGAAACGTAAAAAGAAAAACGGTTTAAAGCTAACGCCACATTATCAATATGATGAATATGAGAAGTTGCAATTTGATATCAGCAATATCGACTCAAGTTTTATGAAGCGTAAGATTTTCAAAGGAATGGAATTTGTATTTGAAAAAATTGATACATCTTCTATTAATGGAAAAACATATTTACCCGCTTTTCTGAATGAATCAATTTATAAAATAGCTGGTATCAATCAACCTTCTACAAAAGAGCGTCGCGAATTAATTGCCAATAAAACATCTGGATTCGAGAACAATGAAATTGTAGCATCAACAGTAAAAAATCTTTTCCGTGATGTAGATATTTACCATAATCGAGTTAATATTTTAGATATCAAATTTGTGAGTCCCATTGCCACTGATGGTTTTGCTGTGTACGATTATGAACTGAAAGATACTGTAGACGTTGACGGTGTAGAATCTTATCGAATCAAATATTATCCACGTCGAGAAGGTGAACTAACGTTCAAAGGTGAATTATTTATTTCGAAAGATGCTTACGCAGTAAAAGAAGTTGTGATGGAAACGACGAAAGAAATCAATGTAAATTTTGTACGCAATATTTTCATGAATCTGCAATACGACATTCCAAACGACTCTATTTTCTATCCAAAGAAAGAATATGCGATGTTAGACATGTCTTTGTTGAGTAAAAAGGAAAGTGCAAAAGGAATTTTTGCGCATAAAACGGTTAATTATTACAACTACGATTTCAATACAACGCATCCCGAAGCATATTATTACGAAAGATTAGATCCTGCAAAAGCTTCTTTAAACGAAAAAGATAATCAATTTTGGGCAGAAAGTCGTCCTGAGACTTTAACAAAAGATCAAGAAGGAATTTACGAAACATTAGAACAATTAAATAAAGTTCCAAAATTTAATAATATTGTAAAAGCTATTGAAGTTCTTGGTTCTGGTTATTACAATGTCGGAAATGCGATTGATATTGGAAATTTATATTCGTCTTTTGGATATAACCAAATCGAAGGTTTTCGATTAAGAGCTGGTGCTCGTACTTATTTTTCGCAAAATGATATGTGGCGTGCACAAGGATTTATGGCCTATGGTTTTGGAGATAATAAATTCAAATACGGAGCCGATTTCCGTTATATGTTTAACAAATACAATCGTTTTCAAGTCGGAATTGGAACAAAGCGAGATGTAGAACAGTTGGCTGCTTCTTTAACCTCATCTGATGGAATTATGACGCGTAGTTTTGCTTCTTCATCTATTATTAATCAAGGAGACAATACTTTTTTGAGTAATAATAATTTGACAAACATCTATACTTCGATAGAGCCATGGAAAAACGTTACATTTCGTGTTGATGGAAATTATCAACTGATAAAGCCTGCGGATGCGCAACAATTTTCGATAGCTTACGAAAAGAATGGTCAACTAAAAGAAACCTTGACAAACTCAAGTGTGAGTGTTTCGATTATTGCTCGTCCAGGTGCTAAATATTCGCAATATGGAATTGATCGTTACGAAATGACTACACTTGCACCAACGTTGATGTTACGTTACACAAAAGGTTTAAAAGGTGTCATCAATTCAGATTTTGAATACGATAAATTACAATTCTTATATACACAACCTATTTTGATTGGATCATTTGGTAAATCGTTGGTAACAGTAGAAGCAGGAAAAACATTTCAAGGTGTTCCACTCTCATTAATGAGTGCAATTCCCGGTAATGAAAGTTATGGACAAGTGTATGGAACGTTTTCTCAGTTAGATTATTATGAATTTGTAACTGATCAATATGCGACAATGAACTGGGAGCACCACTTTAATGGTTGGATTTTGAACAAAGTTCCCTTAATCAAAAAATTAAAATTAAGAGAAGTTGGCTTCTTACGTGCAGCATACGGAGATATTTCCGAAAAAAGTAAAGCAATCAATCATTCGACAATAGAATACTTTGCACCTAATCAACAAATCTACTATGAATACGGGTTTGGAATCGAAAACATTGGTTTTGGAAACATTAGACCTATTCGAGTTGATTTTAATTGGCGTGGAAATTATAATAATTTGCCAGATGTTCGTAAATTTGGCGTCACAATCGGTTTAGATTGGAATTTTTAGAGAATAAATAATAAAAAAAGAATATTACAATGACTTTTGATGCAATTATAGAAATCCCAAGAGGATCTCGTAATAAATACGAAATGGATCACGAAACAGGAAGAATTCGTTTTGATCGCGTTTTGTATTCACCAATGTTTTACCCAGCAGACTACGGATTTGTTGAAAATACTTTAGCATTGGATGGTGACCCAATTGATGTATTAGTTTTCTTAACTGAGCCAACTGTACCAGGTTGTGTTATCGAAGTTAAAACAATTGGTGTTTTAAACATGTCTGACGATAAAGGTCGTGACGAAAAATTAATTTGTGTACCAGTTGCTGATCCAACTTGGAACCAATTAGAAAGTTTAGATGATATGAACCCTCATACATTAAAAGCGGTTGAGCATTTCTTCAAAACTTACAAAGATTTAGAAAATAAAACTTGTATCGTAGAAGGATATGGTGATAAAGCGCAAGCTGAACAATTATTACAAGAAGCAAAAGATCGTTTCGTTCCTGCTCACTAAGAAATAAATTATTATTTTCATATCAATAGTTCTCATTTTTTGAGGACTATTTTATTTTGAACTATTTTATTGATAAATAATTTCAAAAATCGCTTTTTCTTTCTAATTTCATTCCTAATTAATACTTAGTGAAATTATGAAGAAATCTTTTACACTTTCCTTAGCGCTGCTTGGGCAGATGATTTTTGCTCAATATGCTACACCAAACGATGGAAAAACATACCGTATTGCTGATCTTGATGCTTTAACAGATGTCATCACTTTCGATCAAACAACAAATCGTTATGAATTAACAGATGATTTAACGATTTCTGTAAATGACACATTTTTATCTGATACAGACTATACCTTAGTTATTGCTGATGGGAAACTTATAACCATTGCCGGAACAATAGATGTTAATGCGCCAAAAGAAGTGTTGTTTACATCCGACAATCCAGGAACTACTTATTTTAAAGGAATTCGAATAGAAGAAGGTGCAACTGCCAGTTTCAATCATTTCAAAATGGTTTATGGTGGAGGAATTCGTTCTCTAAACGAATCTTTTATCATGAACAACTCTGAAATTTCTTATCAATATGGTGGAATTTCTACCGGAGGAGCAATTAATTTTTCTCGTGGAAATCCTATCATTAAGAACTCAACGTTCAAATTCAATAAAACTCCCGTTGTCGGTTCAGGAGCCAATCAATCTGTTTCTTTAACGTTTGAAAATAATCATTTAGAAGGCAACAATCAAGACAATTCTAATCGTCCTCAAATTAATATGGGACCAAGTGGCAACAATCCTACGATTATTCGTGGAAATACAATTATTGGAGATCGAGAAAAAACTCGAGTTGGAGGAATTTCCGTTTCAAGTTTATTAGGTGTAACGAACGAAGCAATTATCGAAAATAATACAATTCGCGACAACCGATATGGAATTACCATTTCTGGAGGAAACTCGAAAGGAAAAATCATCGGAAATATTCTCGAAGATAATAATACAGAAACAAATCCTACGAACGGTGGAAGCGGAATTTCAATTTATCTTGCTTCAAATCCTACAACAAATGTCATTGATATTTTCGACAATCAAATTCGTGGAAGTTTATGGGGAATTACGAATATCGAGAAAGGTGCTTTTATCAACTTAGGTACTGCTGAACGCCCTGGTAATAATATTTTCTCGAACAATGGAAATGGCGGAATTAATTATGCTTTATACAATAATTCTGTCAACGATGTGTCTGCAGTTGGAAATTGCTGGATAGAAAATCAAAAATCATCGGAACAACAAGTAGAAAATGTTATTGTTCACCAAAAAGATGATCCGACTTTAGGATTGGTAGATTATTCTGATTTCTTGTGTAGTAATTTAGCAACTTCCGAAGTGAATTCTAAGAAATTTTCTCTTTATCCAAATCCAACCAACGGCAACTTTACTATTGATACAAAAGAAAAATCACCTTATCAAATTTTTGATGTAAATGGTAAATTAATTCATCAAGGTGAATTAAAAATAGGACAAAATTCTATTCAGACCAATTTACCAAAAGGAGTTTATATTTTTAAAACGAATCAAACTTCTTCTAAAATTATTGTGAAGTAATTTGATTTAAATGTTAAAAAGGATATTGTTGCAAAATAATATCCTTTTTACTTATAATAGATGATATAATTTAATGAATAATTTTTTAAAATATCTTGTTTTATCATTTCTGAATTAATTTCAACATACAAATCAACTGCTTGTTTCGTTTTTATCAAATCAAAATATCCATTTCCTTCAGGACAAAAAGGATTTTCGTAAGAAGTTTCCACACCAATAAAATAGTTTTTTGCTTCTGAAATATTGAGTTTTAAATGAACTGGAAAAATATATTTTCCTTGACAATCTTTATCAACTTCGAACCATTTTTCACCAATCAAACTTTGTTTATGACCAATCGATTGTAGAATTATTGGTTTAAAATAATAAAATTCGTTGCAATAATTCTTCTTTATGACTTTTGATTCGAACAAAATCTCAATTGCGACAATCTCAATTTCCTTTTCTTTTGGTAGCAATAAATTTGAAAATATTTTAAGACCAAAACTTGTGTTATCAGTCAATCGTTCCACTTTTTTAAACTTTGGTCGAAACTGTTTGTAATTGGAATAATTGATCACCTCAACTTGATTGAGATTAATCGTATCCAATTGTTGAGCAAAACTCAACGTAGAAAGTAAAAAGAAAATGATGAATTTCATTATATAAAAATAAAAAAGTCTGAAACTAAATTCAGACTTATAGTTATATTATTACTCGATTATATCAAGTTCAAAACTTGTTCTAAGTCTTCTAATAAATCATCTATATCTTCGATACCAACAGACAAACGAATTAAATCATCTGTGATACCAATTTCCGCACGTTTTTCTGCTGGAATAGATGCATGTGTCATTGTTGCAGGGTGATTTGCCAACGATTCTACTCCTCCTAATGATTCTGCTAAAGTGAAAACTTTCAAATTTTCTAAGATTTTGAACGCATCTTCTTTTTTTCCAGAAGTTAATGTAAATGTGACCATTCCACCGAAATCTTTCATTTGTTTTTTGGCAATTTCGTGCTGTGGATGATTTTCTAATCCTGGATAATACGTATGCGCAACTTTTGGATGAGCTTCTAAAAATCGAGCCACTTTCATTCCATTAGAACAATGACGATCCATACGAACAGCCAATGTTTTGATTCCGCGAAGAACTAAATAAGAGTCTTGTGGGCCTAAAATTCCACCCGTTGCAAATAAATTGAAGTGAACATCTGTTGCTAATTGCTCCGAATTAACGATGATTGCTCCAGCCACTAAATCAGAATGACCTCCTAAATATTTTGTTGCTGAATGCATCACAATATCAGCACCTAACTCGATAGGACGTTGCAAATATGGAGACGCAAATGTGTTATCAACCGCAACTAAAACATCTGCTTTTTTTGCTTTTGACGCATCATTTACCGCTTTGATATCAACTACCTTCATCAATGGATTTGTTGGTGTTTCAATCCAAACCATTTTTGTGTTATCATTGATCAACGCGACAACAGCCTCAACATTTGTCATATCTACGAAATGGAATTTCAATCCAAATTTCTCGTAAACACGCGTAAATAAACGGTAAGAACCACCATATAAATCGTCCATTGCGATAATTTCATCACCTGGTTTGAATAATTTCAACACGCCATCAATTGCTGCTAAACCAGAACCAAAGGCAAAACCTGCAACCCCACCTTCGATAGAAGCTAATGCATTTTCTAAAGCAGTACGAGTAGGGTTTGCACCACGAGAATATTCGTAACCTTTATAATCTCCAGGTGAACGTTGTGCAAAAGTTGATGTCTGATAAATTGGAGTCATTACGGCTCCTGTAGATGGATCGTGTTGTTGACCACCGTGTATAGCTTTTGTATTGAATTTCATTGTGAATGTTTTTACTATAGCAAATATATGGAGTTTTCTTTATTCTCTGTTTTAAAGATTTGTTAGAAATTATTTCCGGAGATTTAACTAAACAATTCATGTAAAACTTGTAATGATTTTGGTTTCTTAAAATTATTGGTATGAATTTGATAATATTTCACCAAAATTTCGAGCAATAAAGAACGTTGTGATTGGTTAAATATATTTTTTGAATCTGCTGTAAAATTAAGTTCTAATAGTTTTTTGAACAAAACGGTTTCATCTGCTTTCAACATGTTGATGGATGAATTGGAATTTGTAAAAAAACCATTTTCTAAATCGAATAGATTTCCGTCTAATTCTAAATTGGGATAAAACCCTAAAAAATGTGTCAATTGAATCAAAAAAATCAAATGAAAATCTGCAAAATCTTCTTTTTTTTGATCAAATTCTTTTAGTGAATGTTCGATATATAGGTATAAATCTGGGTTATCGGTTTCTTCTTTCAACACTAAATTTAGAATTTCAGCCAAGAAAAAAACAATCGCCGATTTGATTGGATGAAAATGCAAGGTTTCGTAATAATAGGAAGTTTGAGCCGATTTTAAGAAAACCAATTGTTGTTCACTTGATTTGGGTTGAAAACTAAGATCTATTTCTGCAAGTGGAAAATACAAAGATGTATTTCGCTTCTTTTTAGAGAAAACGCCTTTTGCTATAAATGATTTTAAGCCAAAATTTTGGGTATAACAACGAATTATTAAACTCGTGTCACCATATTTTATACTTGAAAGGACGACTGCTTTGGTCTCTAAAATTTTCATTATCTAACAACTGCAAGTTTCAATGTTTTAGTTTCGGTACCATCTGCATTTGTCATCAAAACTAAGTAAATTCCAGAAGCTACTGGTTTTCCTTTCGAATTATTTGTATTCCATTCTATCACTCCTCCATCTGCTTTTTTCTCAAAAAGTAAATTTCCAACAATATCTGTAATTTTAACTAAAGCTCTATTTGGAAGATTTTTAATTGTAATATTCCCTGTATATTCTGGACGATACGGATTTGGATATGCAATTGCATCATTAAAGTTATTGGTTTCCGTCGAAACATCACCATTATAAGAAACCACACCTTTTTCGGTTGCAAAAAATACCTTTCCTGTGGTTTCATCAATCGAAACATCGTACACTATATCAGAAGGTAAAGGCGAATTTTTAGAGGTGAAATGTAGTTTTGTTTCTTCTCCACTCTCCGAAACATAATATACACCTGCTCCATTTGTTGCAATCCATTTTCTGTTTGCATTATCAACTTTTATGGAATAAATACCCACATCTGTTAATAAAGCTTCTGGAATTCCATCTTGAATAATTACGATTGGTTCTACATTAACTGTATTATTTTTTACAGAATCGTCAGCACTATAAAGCACTACCAATCCTTGTCCTGTTCCTATCCAAAGATTATTTGTCTTATCATTTGCTATAGCTAAAACATTGTTTATTGGCAATTTGCTATTGGAAGTATTGATTGATTGAACTTTACCCAAATTTTTATCAAAAACAATTATTCCTCCATTTCTTGCAACGGGATAATAAACATATGAATCAGTAACACTAGGAGATAAAGCAACAGATTCATTCCCACTTTCTGGTCCGTACGTTATCCAAGAGTTATTTGTTCTTTTAGCATAAAATGTAACTTTCCAATCCTGCGAAAAATTACTAGGAAAAGATGCTCCAATATATAAATCGCCTAACGCATCAAATTTTACACCTGAAATTCTAGAACCTGGTATTTCTGTATTTAAAATCAACTTATACTCATCTCTACAATTAGATAAATTTGTTGAAAAATCTGTGTTGAATTCAAACAATCTTGTATTATTATCTACTTTATTAAAAGAACCTATAACAAAGTTTTTATCGTTGGTAGGATTAACAGATACAGTAGTAATGTCTCTTGCTGTTCCTAAACATTCGCTTGAAAAATGATTCCATTTTTTTCCATTGTACATAGAAAATCCATCTTCATTTTGAATCGGAGCTGTATATCCTTCTGTTCCTCCTGGTGCAATCCATACTTTGCCATTTTTTGTTGTAACCGACCAAGCTTTATTGTTAAATGGTCCATCGGGATAAAATTCTTCAAGATTAGATAAATTAATAATTCCATGATTTACTGAACCTCCATAAACAATATTATCAATTGAAATTGCAGTATTAAAATTAATTTCAGATTTAGAATAATCACCACTTCCTAAAACAGATATCTGATTATTTTGAGTAATGATTAATTTTTCATTTGATAATTTTAAATCTTCAATAAAATTAAAAGCTTCAGAAACAGGAGTTCCAGAAATTGTTTTTAATTCATTTTCTACTGAATAATAAATCTCTTTTTCAAACAATTCTATATTTGAAACATTTTGATTCAAATTTTGAACAGTCCACAAATTAATATTTGGATTATTTAATTTCTTTGAAGTTAATTCACTTGAAAAAATCCCTTTTGATGTAGCAATATAAAGTTTGTTATTTAAAATTGTTGCATCATTTACAACTATATTTAAAATCGTTACATCATCTATTTTTGCAGAATTTGTACGCGTAGTTTCTTTAAATTCTTCATCTTTTAAATCATAAGAAACAATACCGAAAGCACCAGAAATAAACGCAATTCCATCATTAATTAAAATATGGTTTACTTTTTTATCGCCACTAAAGCCATTCCATTTGATATCCAAAACCATTGTCGATTCACCAGATCTCAATAAATCTAATCCTCCATTTTCATAACCTACTAAAAACGAATCTGACTCTTTATCATAAGCCATTGCAGAAACTCCCACATTATTCAAAAAATTGGTTTTATTCAACTTAATCCAATCATTTGTTGGATTTTTAGGATTAAATAAGAATATCCCGTTTTCGGTACCACAATAAATTACACCATTTACTTCTTCCAACAATTTTACATTGCTGTAAGAAAAAAGATCGTTCCAACGCGCTTTATCATTTTGAGCGTTTAAACTTGTGAAAATCATGGTGATGAAAATGAACAATTTTGTCTTCATAATGCACAAAAATACTGTAATTTATAACAAAATAATTGGTTAAAAATTGTATTTATTATTACAATAAATCATAAAACTTCCCTGGAAGTGTAGAAATAATTTGTTTCAACTCCAAATCTAACAACAAAGGCATTAACTCATACGATTTCATATTCAAGTCAAAAGACATTTTATCGATGTGTTGCTTTCCATTTTTTTTCAAGTAATTTACAATCACTTTTTCATCATCCGAAATTTCAATAAATAGATCTATTTGTTTTGATTTTTTCTGTGAATTGAAATTAAAATAATCAATAATATCTTTCGAGTTTTCCACTAAATAAGCTTGATGAGATTTAATCAAATAATTACATCCAACACTCAATGCATCTGTTGTTTTTCCAGGTAAAGCAAACACTTCTCGATTGTATTCATTTGCGAATTTAGCGGTTACTAAACTTCCTCCTTTAAAAGCTGATTCTACTACTATTGTAATATCGGACAATCCTGCAATGATACGATTTCGTTGAAGAAATGATTCAGGAGCGCCAGCTTTAAAACTTGGTTGTTCAGTAATCCAACCTCCTTTTTGTAACATTTCTACTGCAATCATCTTGTGAGCTGCAGGATAAATTCGTTCGAAATTAGTTCCCATCACTGACCAAGTTACCAACTTATTTTTAAGTGCATTTGTATGCGCTTCTATATCGCAACCATACGCCAATCCACTAACAATAGTTACATCAAAATCTGCTAAACCTTCAATTAATTCAGTAATAAAACCTCGTCCATAATTGGTCATTTTTCGAGTTCCAACGATTGAAATCTTTTTATTATTAAAATGATTGAACTCTAAATTTCCTTTACAAAAAAGTACCAAAGGCGCATCAATACACTCTTTTAACAGCTGTGGATAGGTATCGTCGTAAAAAGTTAAAATACGAATATGATTATTTTCACAATATTCGATTTCGTTAAAAGCCAATTCTAACCATTTTTTTTGACCAAAATCTTTGCTTATTTGCTGACCAATTCCCGAAATTTGCATCAAATCTTTTGGTTTACAATTCCAAGCAGCTTCTGCCGAACCAAAAAATTGAATAATTTTTCGGGCTGTGATATCGCCAATTCTTTTCTGAAAAGAAAGTGCTAAAATATAAGGTAAATCGGTTTTCATTTTGTTAAATTATTAATATTAAACCAACTAAGTAGTATTTTAAGTATTTATTTTTTTGCAGAATTTAAAAAAAATGTTAATTTCGTAGTATGAGGTTAGAAGAGCATATAAGTCAATTATTATTTCAGCACGATTGTGTAATCGTTCCGAACTTTGGTGCGTTTATTTCAAATGCAGCGTCTGTAGCATTCGACGAGAAAACGAATACTTTTATTCCACCAAGAAAAGAACTTTCTTTCAATTCGACTTTAACAAAAAGTGATGGAGTTTTGGTGAATAAAATTGTACAAGATGAACCCATGTCTTTTGAAAATGCGCAAACATTTTTGAATGAACAGGTTTATTTTTGGCAAGAACATTTGAAAAATGGGAAAATTCTAACCTTACAAAATATTGGCTCATTAAAATTTAATGAAGCAGGAAAAATTGACTTCAAACCAGAAAATGCTCAAAATTATTTCGTTGCCGCTTATGGGCTTTCAAATCTACAAGCCAATTACATTTTAGATTCATCTAAAGCTAAAACATCAAACAAACACATGTCTAAATTTTTAGCAGCAGCCTCTATAATTCCTATTATAGTTGGTGGCTTTCTATATTTTAATACGCCGCAACCTGTACAAAAATTTGTAAATAAACAATGGAGCGGTTTAGTTTTGCCAATGATTGGCCAAAATGAAACAAAACAAACTGAAAAAGTTTCTGTGCAATATGACGTTTATAATATGCCACAAACGATTACTGAACCTTCTTTAGTCGAATATCAAATTGCTGAAACAGTAACAAAAACAGATACAATTGAAACACCAAAAAAAGTTGAAATTACAGTTGTAAAAGAAACTAAACTGAATGAAACGGATAAGGAAATAACTGCAATTGTAAAAGAAAAACCTTCATCAAAAGAAATCGTTAAAACTGAAACAAAAAAAATAACGAAGATTGAATCACCAAAAAAAGAAGATGTAAAAAATGTTGATAAAAAAGATAGTACAACAAAATCAACTGTAAAAACTTCAAATAAAAAATACCAAGTTATCGCTGCTTCTTTGAAAAGGCAAGAAGATGCAGATAGATTGTTGGGCGAATTGAAAAAACAAGGTTACAAAAATGCTGAAATCAACTATGTAAAAGGTCGCTATTACTATGTTACATACAATAGCTTTAATAATATAGATGATGCACAAAAATATATGAATGATGTAAATAAAAAGTCGCCCGGAACATGGGTTAGAACTGAAAATTAATTTACCTTTTAAAATACCATCAATAAAATAAGCTATCCACAGGATAGCTTATTTTATTGATGGTATAAAGAAACTCGTTTATTTTATTGAAATTTGCAAACAACAAACAAAAGTTTATGGCGAAAGCAAAAACAGCAAAAGAATCATTAGCTGTAATGACAAATTTGGTTTTACCAAATGAAACCAACAATTTAGGAAATATGTTCGGAGGTGAATTGTTAGCTTCTATGGACCGAATTTCATCAATCTCTGCAAAAATGCATGGTGGAAGTTTCTTAGTTGTAACTGCAAGTGTGAACCATGTTGCATTCAATATTCCTATACCTATGGGAAGTACAATAAAATTAGAATCTAAAGTTACACGAGCATTCAATTCTTCGATGGAAGTGTATGTCGATGTTTATGTATACGATTACGAAAACTGTATTTACAACCAAACAAATAGTGGAATTTACACTTTTGTCGCAGTTGATAACGACAATAAACCTGTAAAAGTACCTGAATTAATTCCTGAAACTGAACAAGAAATTGAACGTTACGAAGCAGCTTTGCGTCGTAAACAATTAAGTTTAATTTTAGCAGGACGTATGCAACCTGCGGATGCGCTTGAATTGAAATCACTATTTATAACAGAATAATTACATAAAAAAGCCTCAAATCATCTAAACTTGAGGCTTTTTTTTATTGAGGTTTGAACTCTTCTAAATTATTTTTTTGAGTGTTTTGACGTTCTTTTTCTTCTTTGGATAATTTATCCTCAAGATTATTTTTAACCTCATCCAACATCTTTTTCATTTTTTCTGGTTGCATCATATAATACTTGTAACTTTCTTGGAAAGTATTTATTGAAACATCATAAGCATTCAAAATGTCTACTGCGTCTTTCGCTAAAACAAGGCTTTGATCTTCATTTTGAATTGGATACATTTGCAAACCTTGTTGGCTAATGTATAAATCTGTCAAAATATCTATCATATCAGACTTTCCGATAAGATCTTTTGGTTTTTCATAATTTTTGGGAGCACAACTAAATACTCCTAAAAATAAAATAATTGCTACATACAAATACTTCATAATTGTCCAAATATATGTCTTATTCGCAACGAAATTACGCCAAAAACAGCTTCCCCAATAATATCAGAACTAATTTTTGACTCTCCCAACGTTCTGTCCGTAAATATAATAGGAACTTCTTTTAGTTTAAATTTCTTGATCCATGTTTTGTATTTCATTTCAATCTGAAATCCATAACCTTTAAATTTAATTTTATCTAAATCTAATGTTTTTAAAACATTTGCACGATAACCTACGAATCCTGCTGTTGCATCATGAACAGGTAAACGCGTAATAACACGAACATATTTTGAAGCAAAATAAGATAACAAAACTCTGTTCATAGGCCAATTAACAACATTAACGCCATTAGAATAGCGAGAACCAATTGCTAAATCAGCACCATCAGCCAAAGCTTGATACAAACGTGGCAAATCATTTGGATTATGAGAAAAATCGGCATCCATTTCGAAAATAAATTCGTAATTATTGGCTAAAGCCCATTTAAAACCATGTACATAAGCACGCCCCAAACCATCTTTTGTTGTTCGAATTTCTAAATACAAACGCCCATTAAACTCAGGAATTAAACGTTTTACAATTTCGTTTGTTCCATCAGGAGAACTATCATCAACAATTAATACATCAAATGCTCCGTCAGCCGCTAAAGCAGCGCGGATTATAGCTTCTATGTTTTCTTTTTCGTTATAGGTCGGGATAATAACTAATTTGTCCGACATAAATATAATTTTGTGGGCATAAAGATAGTTATAAGATTGTTAGGGTTTTGTATTTTTGAAAAAATTATGAAAACAAACGATTTAATCTCAATAGGAAAAAACACAGTTGGCAATGACACTATTCTTATTACTTTGATAATGTGTTTATTATTGGTTTGTGCGACAAAATATTTGTTTGCGAAAAATTTTAAGACGCTAACAAATA
This sequence comes from Empedobacter stercoris, assembly GCF_020281205.1. GTDB lineage: Bacteria > Bacteroidota > Bacteroidia > Flavobacteriales > Weeksellaceae > Empedobacter > Empedobacter stercoris. Next base: position 123,859 of record NZ_JACXZC010000003.1, on the reverse strand, counting down.
AAAACGAATACATGAATTTTACGGACGATAATACGACTCTGTTTAGTTTTATTGTAAATGCTGTAACAGTTTTATTGATCAGTGTACTATTGGTTTCTTATTTTGATATTAATTATAACCACCTCCCGAACTTCAACTTTTATTATTTATCTCGTATAGGAATAACCTTTGGAATTATTAGTATCATCATGCTTTTCAGACTATTGATAGAGATCGTTTTTTATAAAGTATTTTATGAATCTAGTTCTATTCTCTATTTTATGAAAAGTTCGAGTTATGTAAACGCTAAAAATGTTTTGCTTTTATTAGTTATTTGCTTTTTATTTTTTTATACCCAAATTAACAAAGATTATTTAATCATCATCGGTTTTATTTTGTTGTTTTTGAATAGAATATTTGAGATTTATAGCATTTACGCCAAACAAATTCATAAGAATAAATCAATTTGGTATTATAATATTTTGTACCTTTGCACCCTAGAAATTTTACCTATTATGGTTTTAGCAAAGCTGTTAATTGTTGGTAAAGTAATCTAAAATTACTATGAAAGTTAAATCAATATTAGTATCACAACCAACGCCTCAGGCGGAGAACTCGCCATACTACGAGATTGAAAAAAGTAATAAAATCAAAATTGATTTTAGACCATTTATCCAAGTTGTCGGAATAGACGCAAAAGAAGTTAGACAACAAAAGATTGATTTTAGCAAAGTTACTGCAGTTATTTTTACGAGTAGAAATGCAATTGATCACTTCTTCCGCCTTGCAGAAGAAATGCGTTTTACCGTTCCTGATTCTATGAAATATTTTTGTGAATCTGAAGCGATTGCCTTCTATTTACAAAAATACATAGTCTATAGAAAACGTAAAATTTATATTGGAGAAAAAGTATTTGCTGACATGGTGCCTTTGTTTAAAAAGCACAAAGAAGAAAACTTTTTATTACCCGCATCTGATGTTTTGAAACCAAACGTTCCTACTTTATTAGATAGCTTAGGTTTAACATGGCAAAAAGCAACTTTGTTCAGAACTGTATCAAGTGATTTATCAGATTTGTCTGATGTAAAATATGACATTCTTGTTTTCTTTACACCTTCTGGTATTAAATCTTTATTTGAAAATTTTCCAGAATTTGTACAAGACGATACGAGAATAGCAGTTTTTGGAAAATCGACAGCAGATCAAGCAAAAGAGATGGGATTACGTGTAGATATTGAGGTGCCAACACCACAGACACCGTCAATGACAATGGCATTAGACAAATACGTTAAAGAAGCAAATAAATCTAAATAAGATTGCTTTTACCCTTCTCTCTAATAAAAAATACGTACATTAAAGAGATGGAAAAAACATGGGAAATAAAAGAACAAGCCACAACTGAGGTAATTAAGGATTTAAGAGAATCACTTAACATTTCAGAGGTTCTTGCTATTTTATTAGCTCAACGTGGAATAACGAATTTTAGCCAAGCTAAATCGTATTTCAACCCCTCTTTAAAGGAATTGCATGATCCTTTTTTGATGAAAGGAATGTCTGATGCAGTTTCGCGTATCAAAAACGCTATAGATGACGAAGAAAATATCTTAATATTTGGAGACTACGATGTAGATGGAACGACAGCTGTAACATTATTTTACGAATTTCTGACTTCTATCTACTCGAAAGTCTTTTTTTATATTCCAGATCGAAACAACGAAGGTTATGGCATCTCTCAACAAAGCATACAATTTGCTGTAGATCATAACATTTCACTGGTTATTGTGTTAGATTGTGGCATAAAAGCTCATGAAGAAATCAACTATGCACAATCAAAAAAAATAGATTATATTATTTGCGATCACCATTTACCAGATCGTTCTGTGCCAAAAGCCTATGCTGTTTTGGATCCAAAACAAAAAGGTTGCCGTTACCCGTACAAAGAGTTGAGCGGCTGTGGAGTTGGATTTAAATTAGCACAAGCATATACCGAAAAGTTTAACCTTCCGAAAGAGAATCTTTTACCACTTTTAGATTTAGTTGCTGTAAGTATTGCGGCTGATATTGTACCCATTACGGGTGAAAATCGCATCTTAGCTTATGCAGGTTTACAACGATTAAACTCTGAACCTCGTTTAGCATTTCAACAATTAATTCCGACCAATATTAAAAATAATGTCAACATTTCGAATGTTGTTTTTTCAATTGCGCCAAAAATTAATGCCGCTGGACGAATAAAACACGGTTCTGAAGCTGTTCGTTTTATGTTGAGTACAGACGAAGAAGATTGTCGTAAATACCTGAATGACATAAATTCTTTGAATAACGAACGCAAAACGTTGGACCTTGACATGACACATGATGCGCTATTACAACTAAATCAAATCAATACAGATGAAAAATATTCGACAATTGTTTACGATTCTTCTTGGAATAAGGGAGTCATAGGAATTGTTGCTTCGCGTTTAGTTGACTTGTACTACAAACCGACGATTGTATTTACGAAAAACAATGAAGGAGAAATAGTAGGTTCGGCACGTTCTATTCAAGAATTTGATATTCATTCTGCTATTGCAACCAACAAAGATTTGCTAACTCAATTTGGTGGACATATGGCGGCGGCTGGTTTAGCAATGAAAGAAGAAAACTTCGAGAAGTTTAAAATAAAATTTGATGAAACGGTAAAAGAAATGTCGAACGGCAAACACTTTACACCTTCTATTTTGATTGATAAAGAGATATCGTTCAACGACATGACACGTACTTTTTTAGAATCTGTGATGCGTATGGCTCCTTTTGGTCCAGAAAATATGAATCCTGTTTTTCTGTCAAAAGATCTATTGGCAACAGATTTTAGATTAGTTGGTAAAGAACATGCACGTTTGTATGTACATCAACGAGATACGCGTATTACATTTCCTGCAATAGGTTTCAAATTAGGTAAATTTGGTCCAAAATTAGAGAAAGGTCAATCGTTTGATATGGTTTATACTATCGGGATGAATTATTGGCAAGGAAAAGGAACTTGGCAATTAAACATCAAAGACATTCGTTTCAACGATTAGTGATTTCCTTCAACAATCAAAACCATTTCACCTTTTAAATTTCTTTTTTCGGCAATTTCAGCCAATTCTGTTAAAGTTCCACGTAATGTTTCTTCAAACTTTTTAGAAATTTCTCGTGATAAACTCGCTTTACGTTCAGCGCCAAAATTTTCAGCTAAATCTTTTAAAGTTCGTCCTATTTTATGGGGAGATTCGTAGAAAATCATTGTTTTCTTTTCATCTACTAATGAGTCTAATTTAGATTTTCGTCCTTTTTTTACAGGTAAAAATCCAACAAAAGTAAATTCGTTATTTGGTAATCCCGAAACAACCAAAGCAGGAACAAAAGCTGTTGCGCCTGGTAAACATTCGATAACAATATCATTTGCAACACACTCTTTCGCTAACAAATAACCTGGATCAGAAATACCTGGAGTTCCAGCATCTGTAATAATAGAGATAATTTGACCATCTTTTAACTGACGAATAATATCTTCTGTTGCTTGATGTTCGTTGTGCATATGATAACTACGCATTGGAGTAGAAATTTCGAAATGTTTTAGTAAAATACCACTATTTCGCGTGTCTTCAGCAAGAATCACATCCGATTCTTTTAGCACATCAACCGCTCTAAATGTCATATCTCCTAAATTTCCGATTGGCGTCGGAACCAAATATAATTTTCCACTCATGCGACAAAGTTAAGAAGTAATTTTAAAAGAAAAAGTCAACTTATTAGCTGACTTTTTATATTATTTCAAAATATCTGCTAAATCTGCAATATCTTCAGCCGAAACCTTGTCTAAAATTTTATCTAAATCTGTTCGTGGAATATCTAATTTCGAATCAATTACCAATACATTACGCAAGCCATTAATCCCAAAAATCATTTTCTTTACACGATCACCATCTTCTTGTAACGAAATATTCAAACGACTATCTTTTGCTTTAAACTTTACTAAGTTTTCGTATTTTTCACCACGCATTGACGATTGCAAATCATTCATGATTCGTTTTTGCTTTCCTTGTCCTGCATCGCTAACTACAAAAACTTTAGCTGATTTCAAATAATTAAATAAATCTGTTCCGCCTGCTTTTCCAGCTAATTTTAGCGCAAAAGATGGTAAAGGAATTACGGTAGACTGATTGTCATATTTTTTGTAGAATTCTTGCATATTACTTGTTGTTCCACAAGATTGCAACGTTAGCAAAACTGCTATAAAAGATAAACTAATTATTTTTTTCATTATGTCCTATTTATTGAGATGCGTTTGCAACTACAACTCTCGTACCGAAAATTATAAATAAGATAAAATCATTTCGAAAATAAATGAATCATCTAATCCAACCATTTGTTCTAATTCAACAATTGAGGCATGTTCGATAAATTCGTCTGGATAGCCATTAATGGTGATATTTCCTTTGTAATGAATTGAATTCAGAAACTCTAAAACTCCACTCCCAAAACCACCTTTTTTGATTCCATCTTCAAAGGTTAAAATAGTCGAATATTTCAATGAAATAGCTTTTAAGCGAGATTCGTCTAAAGGTTTAATAAACGGGAAATCAATCAAAGCTACTTTGTCTTGAAGATGATGTTGAATGATAATTTCTTCTATTCGAGAACTAATTAAACCAGTTGAAAGAATTGCTATTTGATTCCCTTCAAAAATGATTTCAGATTGACCGATTTCTATTTTTTCGACTTTAGAATTATAGGTTTGGATATTATTTTTTGGATAGCGAATTGCAAAAGGATGTTTCGTGAATTGTGCTGTATACAAGAGATTTTTGAAATTTTTTTCGTTTCGAGGAGAAGAAACAATCATGTTCGGAATTTCGCGTAAATACGCAATATCAAAATAACCATGATGCGTCGCACCGTCTGTACCAACGAATCCTGCACGATCGATACAAAAAACAACAGGTAAATTCTGCAAAGCAACATCATGTATCACTTGGTCGTATGCACGCTGTAAAAATGTGGAATAAATCACGCAATACGGAATGGTATTTTGCGTTGCCAAACCAGCTGCAAATGTCACTGCGTGTTGCTCCGCAATTCCAACATCAAAAACACGATTAGGGAAATCTTGATGACATTTTACCAAATTACTTCCTGTTAACATTGCAGGTGTTATCGCTACAATTTGAGGATTATTTGCAAGTAATTGATACATCGTTTCACCAAAAACATCTTGATACGATTTTTCCCTTTTCTTTGATTTTATTTCACCTGTTTCCTTATTAAATAAACCTGGTGCATGCCATTTTACTTGATCAATTTCGGCTTGTTCGTACCCTTTTCCTTTGGTTGTTTTGATATGTAAAACTTTTGGACCTTTGATTGAATCTGCTTTTTCAAAAGCATCAAATAATTCCTCAAAGTTGTGCCCATCGATTGTTCCAATAAAATTTAAACCAAAATTGGTAAAAATATTTTCTGATTGATTTTCTAATGATTTAAAATGTTTTTTCAAACCACCAACCGAAGGATCAATTCCAATATCATTGTCATTCAAAATCACTAAAACATCTAAATTGGTTGAACCAAGATGATTCAACGCTTCCAAACTCATTCCAGATGTTATCGAAGCATCACCAATAATGGCGATATGTTTTCTATTGACTTGATTGATTTTATCTGCGGTTGCCATACCAACAATTGCAGAAATTGAAGTAGAAGAATGTCCTGTTCCAAACGTATCAAATTCACTTTCTAAGCGAGCTGGAAAACCAGAAATGCCATCTTTTTGACGAAGCGAATCGAAAATTTCTTTTCGACTAGTCAAAATTTTATGTGGATAACATTGATGTCCAACATCCCAAATCAACAAATCATTTGGTGTATTGTAATGATAATGCAAAGCTATTGTCAATTCGATCACACCTAAACTCGCGCCTAAATGACCCGGTTTTACGCTTAAAGTATCCAAAATAAATTCTCGCATCTCATAAGCTAACTGATTTAATTGAGACGTTTCAATAGCCCTAAGTTCCTTAGGATGATTGATTTTTGAAAGTAAATTATCCATTATTCTTTTACAAAATTACATTTTTCTGAGGAATAATCCGTATCTTTGCATGTTACAAAATTTAATGTAACATATGTTCCAAATAGGAAAGACCCTTGTATCTGAAGAACTACTAAATGAAGATTTTGTTTGTAATCTAAACAAATGTAAAGGGATTTGTTGTGTAGAAGGTGACGCTGGTGCACCTTTAGATGAAGACGAATTAACAATATTAGACGATATTTATGAAGATGTAAAACCTTATTTGCGTCCCGAAGGAATTGCGGTGATTGAGCAAGAAGGTAAGTACACAATGGATACCGATGGCGATTGGGTAACGCCTTTGGTTAATAATCGCGAATGTGCCTATTTGGTATTCGAAGAAAATGGTTTTTCGAAATGTGGAATAGAAAAAGCCTACGAAGACGGAAAAGTGGATTACAAAAAGCCCATTTCGTGTCATTTATATCCAGTTCGTATTAAGGAATATTCAAATTTCACTTCTGTCAACTATCATGTGTGGGATATTTGTGCAGATGCTTGTACCTTAGGAAAAGAATTGAAAGTAAATGTCGCAACGTTTGCTAAAGATTCATTGGTCCGAAAGTTTGGGCAAGAATGGTATGATGAATTAATGGCCATTCAAGAAGAATTAAACAACCAAAAAAAGTAAAAAATTTATGTCTATAACAAGAGCAAGAAGATCTACTGACGCTATTGAAAGATTATACATCTCTATGCGTCATTTATTTCATAGAGGAGTGTACCGTCCAAGTGGTGCACCTGGAAAAATACTAAGAAACTTATTATTCGAAATTAATCCTGAAATCTACGGATCGATGACAGACCCAAACAAAGTAGAACTAAGCGGATTGATGTACGTTTTAGATCGTTTACCAGAAGGAATTGTAGAAACACCTTATGTGTCTTTTACATCGGATGAAGGTTACGATCGTTCAATTTTTACACCTATTATTCCTGCCAAACGCCGTCGTTTTTGCTACAGAATTGATGATGATCAAATGAATATCGAAATTTCACGTGGTCGTTCTGATATTTATGATGTATTAACGCACTTAACGTTTTTATACAACGAAGCAGATAAAATTAGAAACAGAGCGTTTAGTAACGAAACTCTTTCTAAAAGTAGAGCATGGGAATTCATCGAAAATGTCGTTTTTAATGAGGCTGAAATTTCTCGTAAAGAGCGTGAAGTTGCCTTGATGCATTTATCGACGATTTTAGGAAGAACATTTGAAGAAACGCAAGATATTCACGAATATTTTGGAACTTCTAATGATAAAGATCGTTTTTTCCGTATTGTTTATTGGATGGGTTACACAAGTCAACAAGATCGTATCGGTACAAAAAAACGCGAAATTACATTCACTTCAACTTTGCGTGAATCGATTGGTCACCATATGATTGGAGAAAAATGGGCAAATGCCATCAAACGTGTATTATTCGAAAATAATCTTCAAGATAAAAACATTCATATCATCTCTGCAAATATGCACAGTGTATCGAATATGTTGTACGCATATGATGGATTGAAAAGAAAATACAAAAACGATGGTGTAGAAATTTACGAAGATTTAAGTGCTGCAAATAACAAAATGCTTCGCGATTCGTTAAATGAATACACACAACAAAATGGCTTAGTTTACATCAAAGATCAATCAGGAACAAATATCGATGTTCAAATTATTGATTTATCGAAAGTAAACATAGCAAACTCAGCATTTTCTTATGCAAAAGATAAGAATAATGAAGTGATTATTGTAATGGATTATGCATTTGGAGAACAAGCATTCGAAGCGATGGACGAGTTATTAAAACCGTATAAAGTTGATGAAGCAAAGTTCAAAATGAATGTGAAATCTGTTGCGATTATGGGTAAAGCTGGAATTCTTGAAGGAATAAAAGGTGATATCATGATTGCGACAGCCCACGTTTTCGAAGGTACAACAGATAACTATGTTTTTGATAACGAATTATCAGCTGCAGATTTCGAAGGCCAAGGTTTAGGTGTGTACGAAGGACCTATGATTTCGGTTTTAGGAACATCATTGCAGAACAAAGACGTTTTAGAATATTTTAAAAATTCGTCTTTCCAAGCAATTGGATTAGAAATGGAGGGAGCACATTACCAAAAAGCAATTCAGGTAGCATCTAAAATTAGACATCATATCGATAAAGATGTTAAAGTGATGTATGCTTATTACGCTTCGGATAATCCGTTAGAAACAGGAAGTACATTGGCTTCAGGTGGCTTAGGATTAACAGGTGTAAAACCAACTTATCTAATCACGCAAAAGATATTAGAAAAAATTATTAAATAATTTCAATGAAAAATTTTTCCATTTTAGGCTACGGTCATATTGGACGTGTACATCAACAAGCGATAGAAGAAGCTGAAAATGCACAATTAATCTCGGTTATCGATTTTAATTTACCCGAAGATTTACCAATCAAAGGTTATTCTACCCTTGAAAGTTTTCTGAACGAAGATCAAGAAACAGATGTAGTGGTCATTGCAACACCAAATGGTATGCATCGCGAACACGCTATTCGTTGCCTAAAAGCAGGAAAAAATGTCTTGATTGAAAAGCCTATCGCTTTAACAGTAGAAGATACAAATGAAATCTTGAAAGTTGCTGAGGAAAAAAAACTTCGTGTTTTTACCTCAATGCAACTTCGTTTTTCTCCAGTTGTACAATACATAAAAAATTTACTTGACAACAATTCTTTAGGGAAAGTTTTCATGGTGAATATTAATTGCTATTGGAACCGTAACAAGAATTATTACAAATTGCGTGAATGGCACGGAAATCAAGAAATGGACGGTGGAGTATTATTTACCCAATTTTCTCATTTTGTAGATATCATGAATTTTTGGTTCAACGAAGTGGTATGTACCAATGCAAAAAGTTTCAATTTTACGCATCAAGAAATTACGGAGTTTGATGATTCTGGCTGTGTTGATTTTATAGCTGATGATACAATTGGACACATGATTTATACAACTTCTGTTTTTAATAAAAATTTCGAAAGTAATATTACAATCATTGCAGAAAAAGGAACAATTAAAATTGGAGATCAATACCTTAATCAAATGATTTATTCCGATCTCAAAAATGTATGCTGTTCCAATACAATTTCAACCGATCAAAAGAACTTTCATCCCAATGCAATTGCAGAAATTTCGGAAGCCTTAATCCACGACAACAGCTCTTTATTAGATGGAAAATATGCCGTTAATTTAGTTCAATTCATTTCAGATGCAAATCATTTAGCAACTCAAAATAAACAAGAAGTTAAAACAAAAAACTATGAAATTTCACACTCGTAAATGGGTAAAACCAGAAGATCTCAATCCAAACAAAACACTTTTTGGAGGAAAACTTTTGGCTTGGATCGATGAAGAAGCTGCATTATACAGTATTGTTCAACTCGAAAATTCGCATGTCGTCACAAAACACATGTCCGAAATTAATTTCATGTCATCTGCCAAAGAAGGAGATATTGTTGAGATTGGAATAGAAGTCGTAAAATTTGGAAGAACTTCTTTGGTTTTACAATGTGAGGTTCGAAATAAAATGACCCACGAAACCATTATTACAGTTGACCGAATAACAATGGTTAATTTGGACGAAAACGGTTCTCCAAAACCTCATGGAAAAACTCAAGTCGAGTACGTCATTGATCGTTTAAACAAAGGATAAATATAAAAGTCGAAATTAACATTTCGACTTTTTTTTGCTCTCTATTTTTCTACTAAAAACAAAAAAACTTCCCGATACGAGAAGTGATTTTGAGAAATGATATAAATTAACACATGAGGATTATGTTGATACAAAAGTAACTCTTCTATTTTCTTACTAGCTTAACTAAATATTATCTGTTTGTTAAATGAAAATTAAATAATAAACAATGGACATTTATTACTGTAGTATTGTTATTAAACAACAATTTAGATGATTAGGCATTAATTTAAATTTGTAACGGAACAAAACAATTTTACAAGATTTGCAAACTATGTAACACAATTTAGCGACGGTTCTGATGAGTGGGATTATGAGCATAAAAAAGCCAAATCCCAACGGTGTAAGTCTATGTAAACAGTGAGCCTTACGGGTTTAACTTCAAAACTATACCCCAACGGTGTCGACTTTGTAAAAACAGTGAGCCAAACGGGTAAGATTATTTAATAATATAAAGTTAATCAAATTACATAAAAACAAAAAACCTCATCATTTCGATTTGAAAGATGAGTTTTTTTTAATGTTTTTAAAAGAGGTTTAAAACCAGTTTAAAATATGTTTTTCTTTAATTGTTGGCAAAATGTCGGCAAAAAATAAAATAAAAAAGGTTGAAAATCAAATAATTAACAACCTTTTTCAGTACTCGGAGTGGGAATCGAACCCACACTCCAAAGGAACACGAGTTTGAGTCGTGCGCGTCTACCAATTCCGCCATCCGAGCCTTTATGGACTGCAAATATAGTGTTAGTTTATTTATTTTTCCAACTATTTTTTAAACTTTTTACAGAATTATTTCTAACGTATCGTAAGCCAAATATTTATCTTTTGGTAATTGATTCTCAACTTCATCATGAAAACCCAAATGATGCGAAATATGTGTAAAAAAAGTTTGTTTAGCACCTATTAATTCAGCATATCGAATCGCTTCGTCTAACAAAATATGTGAAAAATGTTCATGTTCTACACGCAATGCACTTATAATCAAAATTTCTACCCCTCTTAATTTTTCTAAAGACTCTACAGGAATCGTTTTCACATCAGTTAAATAAGCAATTTTATCATCAATCAGATAACCCAAAATAGGCAATGGTCCATGCATTATTTTAATTGGTTCTATCGAGAATCCAGCAACTTCAAACTTATCTTCTTCAATATAATTTTCTATCACCGTTGGCACACCAGGATATTTATGTTCGGCAAACATATAGGGAAAACGATTATGCAATTCATCTAATACGCGTTTCAAACCATAAACATTCATGTCTTCACCAGATTTGAATACCAAAGGACGAATATCATCTAATCCCATTACATGATCATTGTGCTCATGTGTGTACAATATCCCGTCCAATCTTTGCGCATTGTAACGTAACATTTGTTGTCTAAAATCGGGACCACTATCTATCGTAATAATCTTACCATTTTTTTCTAATAACAACGATGATCGCAAACGTTTATCTTTTTGATTAGTCGACAGACATACAGGATGATCGCTTCCAATAATCGGAATTCCTTGCGAAGTCCCAGTTCCTAAAAAATGTATTTTTATATTTGATTTAGCCATAATGATTTGGTAAATTTACCACAAACTATTTGAAATATAATTATGGCATTAGAACAAGTTCTTACTCCTAAACAAAAAGCTTTAGAGATCAATTTGAATCCGAAAATATACGGTTCTTTTGCAGAAATTGGAGCAGGTCAAGAGACTGTTCGTTTTTTTTATCGCGCTGGTGCAGCTTCAGGTACTGTTGCGAAAGCAATGAGTGCATATGACAAAGAGATGTCTGATTCTATCTATGGTGTTGAGGAAAATCGTCGTTATGTAACACAAGCTCGTCTTAAAAAAATGTTGGATCATGAGATGGAATTGATGAAAGAACGTCTTATTGATGATCATTACAAAGAGAAAGCATTTTTTACTTATGCAAATACGGTTACTACTATTGATTATTCGAAAAAGAATGAAGGTCAAGGTTGGATAGGTTTACGTTTCAAATTGAATGCAGAAGAAGAAAAAGCAAATGAAATTATTTTTCATGTAAAATTCAAAGAAAATACAGCGCAATTACAACAAGAAACATTAGGTGTTTTGGGTGTAAACTTAATTTATGGCGCTTATTATTACCATGATAACCCAAGAAAATTAATCAAGTCTTTGTATGATACGTTGGATAAAGATCAATTAGAAATTGATATGATTAATTTCCGTGGTCCGCAATTTAAATATGTTGATAATCGTTTGATGTCGCTTCAATTGGTTAAAAATGGAATGACAGATGTTGCGGTTTTCAATCCACAAGGGAAAAATATTCTTCCAGCAGATTTACTTTACAAGAAAAATATCTTTGCTATTCGTGGTTCTTTCCGTCCTTTTATGAACGTGAATATGGACATGTTCAAAGGTGGATTAGAAATTTTTAAACAAGAAGATAATGTACGAACAGATAACACCGAAATTTTATTCGAGATTACACTTTCTAATCTGATTGCTTCTGGTTTTGAAGGCGAATTAAACGAACGTGATTTCTTAGATCGTGCTGATATAATTGGAAGTTTAGGTCACAATGTTATCATTTCTAACTTTTCTGAATATTATAAATTAGTTGACTATTTCTCAAAATTCACTCGAAATCAAACCAAAATTGGCTTAGCAATGGGTGTTAATAATTTGGTCGAGATTTTCAATGAGCAATATTATGCTGATTTACCTGGCGGAATTATGGAAGCTTTCGGAAAATTGTTCAAGAAAAATGTAAAAGTTTATTTATATCCATATTTAGACAAACAAAAAGATATTTTACTAACTTCTAAAAATCTACAAGTAAGTGACAACGTACACGAATTGTACAAATATTTCTTGTATAATGGACGAATTCAAGATATTCTGAATTATAACAGAGGTTATTTAGATTCTTATTCGCGTCGAATTTTAGAAAAAATTGCCAATGCTGAACAAGATTGGGAGAACGAATGTCCAGAAGGTGTTGCTGATATGATCAAAGATCGTGGCATGTTTGGCTATAAATTGAAGTATATTTTGGAGTAATTTATGATGTCAATCTGAACTCATTTCGGATTATTATCACAAACAATATGCGATGTTGAAATAAATTCAACATGACAAACCACTTCTGTAGAAGTGGTTTTTTGTTTTTATTCTAAATATCTCTTCTTTTCTAAGATAAAGTCTTTAATATTATCATTTCTTTTAATACTAATATTTATTTTTGATTTATTCTTTAAAATATCGTTCTGAAAATATTTACAAACATTTTCTTTACTCAAATTAGTAAAATCCATTTCTTCAATACTAAGAATTTCATCACCTAACTCAAGATTACCTTCATCTTCAAATAATAGTTTAATATATGGTTTATTATTTTCAAATGAATAGCCAAAACCAAAAGAATCTAAAGATTTTTTATTAAAATCTATTGGTTCGTTTTTTAAATAAATGTACTTGTTGCTCCAATCTATTATTACTCCAAAATTTTCTAAAAACTTATTTCCAATTAAGTTTTTTTCTCCAGACATAAAAATATGATCACTAAAAACTTTTTTTCCAATCTCAAAAGTATCTAATTTAAAATAATAGTTTTCGGATATTTTACTTTTATTAAAAGCACCGATTGATGAAATACCTTTTACATTAACTTTTTGAGAATCTTTTACTGATATTAAATTTCTATCAATAGAAAAGCCTCTGTTAGAACCTGTGTCTAATTTAAAGTTGAAAACATGATTTTTTATTGTTATTGGAAGTAATGGTGTATTTTGCCCATCTGTTGAAAAAGGAATCTTTAAAAAATACGTTGATAAATCAAAATTATTTAAATCTTCTGTTATAGTAATATTTCTTTTTAAATAGTCAATATTCCAAAGTGCTAAAGCCATTAAATTTTCCCCTATAATTCCATCAATATTTAGACAATCAAATTCAAAACCTTTAAAATCATAAATATGTGCTTCTATATTATAAAAAGAGGATTTTCCTATTTTAATTTCTGAAACAAAGGTATTATTAATGATTTCACGATTATTTTGTGAGTCCCTTATACTAGATGAAGATTGTACTTTTAAATTTAAATCTTTCTGAATTGACGTTGAAATAAATGTCAGCGCTCCAGTATCTACCAAAAAATTATACTCTTTATTATTAATCGAAACTTTTATAAAAGGTAAATTATTTATGTATTCTAAATTTACTAAATCAATTGATTGATTCATTTTAAGAAATGATTTTTTAGTTTGAGCTAAAAGCATTGTGCTAAAAAAGATTAATATCAATGGAAAATATTTCATTTTGTTTTATTTAAAGACTCAAAGTAATCTGAAAAGTTACAAAAAAAGCTCTGAGTTTCCTCAAAGCTTAAAAATCATTATATAAAAATTCTTTCGAATTAATCTTAATCTTCTAATAAATCAGCTGGATCATCAACAGAAACTTCACCCGTAACAGGTTCACCTTTGATTAAAGCGACAATTTTTGCTTCAATTTCTTCACATAATTCAGGATTATCTTTCAATACTTCTTTTACTGCATCACGACCTTGTCCTAATTTGCTGTCGTTATACGAATACCAAGAACCAGATTTATTTACAATTCCTTTCTCAACACCCATATCTAAAACTTCACCCACTTTAGAAATTCCTTCACCATACATGATATCAAATTCAGCTTGACGGAATGGAGGAGCAACTTTGTTTTTAACCACTTTTACTTTCGAGTGATTTCCGATTACCTCATCACCATTTTTAATTTGTGTCGAACGACGAATATCCAAACGTACAGAAGCATAGAATTTTAACGCATTACCACCTGTTGTTGTTTCTGGGTTTCCGAACATAACACCAATTTTCTCACGCAATTGGTTAATAAAAATTGCAGTACACTTTGTTTTGTTAATCGTACCTGTCAACTTACGTAATGCTTGCGACATCAAACGAGCTTGTAATCCCATACGAGAATCACCCATTTCACCTTCGATCTCCGCTTTTGGCGTTAATGCTGCTACCGAGTCAATTACAATAATATCTATCGCACCTGAACGAATTAAATTATCAGCAATTTCTAACGCTTGCTCACCATTATCTGGTTGAGAAATAATTAAGTTTTCTACATCAACCCCTAATTTAGATGCATAAAAACGGTCAAAAGCATGTTCTGCGTCAATAAATGCTGCAATACCACCTGCTTTCTGA
Organism: Empedobacter stercoris; assembly: GCF_020281205.1. Lineage (GTDB taxonomy): Bacteria > Bacteroidota > Bacteroidia > Flavobacteriales > Weeksellaceae > Empedobacter > Empedobacter stercoris. The sequence continues at coordinate 108,856 of NZ_JACXZC010000003.1, read as the reverse complement.
GCTTCTGCAATTGCGTGTAACGTTAAGGTTGTTTTACCTGAAGATTCTGGTCCGTAGATTTCGATTACACGTCCTCGAGGATAACCTCCTACACCTAACGCTAAATCTAATCCCAAAGATCCTGAAGAGATGACTTCTATCTTATCATCAACAGCCGAATCTCCCATACGCATTACAGTTCCTTTACCGTAAGCTTTGTCCATTTTATCTAAAATCAGCTGTAGTGCTTTCTTTTTATTATCTAAATCGCTCATTATCTTATTTTTTTTTATTTTTCTAATATTTGTTTTGCGTGTTCCTTTGTTTTCACTTTTTCGATTACATCTGTAATCATTCCATTCTCATCAATAATGAAAGTTGTACGATGAATTCCATCAAATTCGCGTCCCATAAATTTCTTAGGTCCCCAAACGCCAAATGCATTCAAAATAGCATGGCTTTCATCTGCAAGCAAAGGAAAAGGTAAATTATTTTTCTCAGCAAAATTCTTTTGTCTTTTTACAGAATCTGCACTTACACCAACCAAATGATAACCTTGTGCTTTCAACGCATTTTCGTTATCGCGCAAATCGCATGCTTCGGCTGTACAACCAGGCGTACTTGCTTTTGGATAAAAGAAAACTACCAATTTTTTTCCTGCGAAATCTTGATACGAAACCTCGTTTCCATCTTGATCAATTCCTTTAAAATCTGGAACTTTATCTCCTACTTTTAACATGTTGATTTGTCTTTAGAACTTCTCGTAAAAATAATGATTATATCTTGAATCTGGATTGATTTAATTAATTAATCTTTTATTTCTACTACAAATGTAAGTTATTAAAACGTCAAAATAAGTCGTTATAAAATAATAAAGATAAAAATGATACATTTACATAAAAGTTTCAGAACTTATGATGTTAAAGAAAGAACGTGTGCAATTTGTGATTGATGAATTGGAAAAATTATACCCTACACCTCCTATTCCATTAGATCATCAAGATGCTTTTACCTTATTGATTGCAGTACTCTTATCTGCCCAAACAACAGATAAAAAGGTGAATCAAGTTACACCCGAATTATTTGCAAAAGCAGCCAATGCAAAAGCAATGTCACTATTAGAAGTGGATGAAATAAAATATTATATCCGCGAAATTGGCTTGTCAAATACGAAAGCAAAAAATATCAAACGATTATCCGAAATTTTACTCGAAAAACACAATGGCGAAGTACCTGAAAGTTTTGAAGAGTTAGAAGAATTGCCAGGAGTTGGTCACAAAACAGCTTCGGTTGTAATGGCGCAATGGTTTGGTCATCCTGCTTTTCCTGTAGATACGCACATTCATCGTTTGATGAAATTATGGAAGTTAACCAAAGGTAAAAACGTTGAAGAAACAGAGAAAGATGCTAAGAAAATTTTTCCGAAAGAATTATGGAATAAACTTCATATACAGATTATTTATTACGGAAGAGAATATTCTCCTGCACGTGCATGGAGCTTAGAAAAAGATTTTATTACGCGAAAAATGTTTGAATAAAAAATGCTCGAAAATTCGAGCATTTTTTATTATTTCACTAGTTGATAAACAAAACGTCTAAACTGTAAGGTGTCATTTACGATTAAACTATCTTGAATAATCATATAATACGGATCCAATTGTTCCATATAATATTTTTTCAATTCTCCATTCGTTGGGGTAACGTTCAAGGTTCTTTTCGATTTTTCAGCTTCAAAAGTATATTTTCCTTCTGTAACTGTTTCTTGACAATTTCCGTTAATCGTTTCAAAAACCACTGAAAAATATTTTTCTACATCTCTAAAATCTAACGTCGATTGCCTTTCACATTCTAATAACTTATCAACTGTATCTACATTCGCTCTTTTGTAACGAATTTCTTTCAACTGCCATTTGTTTGCGCGCAATAATTGATCCTGAGATATCGCTAAAGAATCATCTTCTTTACATGAAAAAATAGAAAGTAAAAAAGTTGAGATCAAAAATATACCGAAAAAATTTTTCATTTTAAATTCAAATTATCATGTAAAAATAAAGATTTTGATTGACGTAATAACATTATAAGTTTACATTAGAGTTTTTCTAAAATGTCATAACTGATTGTATTTGCAATTTTTTCATAATTTTTATCTGAATCCATTATTTTTTTCTCAGTAAATGTTTCAAAAGTTATTGTATTATCCTCGTTAACTTTGACAACTTTATCTTCAAAAACATAATCATCAATATAAAATTGTATTCTATTTTGTACAATTCTCCACAAAGTTAATCTTGGTTCGCTTGGGAAACAATTGCCATTTCTTCCTTCTACATAATTATAAATTGCGTATCCATTATCCCAAATTGTATAATTCCTCATTAATCGACAATTGTCAAAATCTTTTGATATTTTTTTCCCAGCTTCATAAAAACCAGCTTCTTTCAATTTCCAAAAACCGAGCACATTTTCTTTTTTTAACTCTTGTGAGAATGCTATGTTGGCTAAAAATAAAGTCAGTATAAAAATAAGTTTTTTCATGCGATTAATTTAGGAAGTAAAAATAAGTTTTATCTTGAGAATTAAATGCGAAAAATGAAAACTTTTTTGTCGAAACTTTTGATAAATTTAAACTATCAGTAACTTCTTTTGGAGAAAATAATGCAACCAATAAAATTATTGTGATCTCATCTGCAATTGGTGTGAAACAATCTTTTTATACCAAGTTTGCAATTTATTTAGCAAACAAAGGTTATTTAGTTTTCACTTATGACTATCGTGGTATCGGAGACTCTAAACCGAAAAAATTGAAAAACTTTAAAGCAATTTTTATCGATTGGGCTGACAAAGATTTTTTAAGTTTGACACAATATATTGAAGAATTTTATCCAACTCATAAAAAATTTTTAATTGGTCATAGTATTGGCGGAATAATGATTGGTTTAACACCTGCTTATAAAATTTATTCAAAAATAATTACAATTGGTTTGCAATACGGTTACATCAAAAATTTTCACCGAAAGGATAAACCAAAAGTTACGTTTTTCTTCAAAATTGCTATTCCTATTTTATCCAAAATTTATGGCTTTTTCCCTTCACAAAAAGTTGGAATGGGCGAACCAATTCCAAAAGGGATTGCCCACGATTGGAAGAAATTAATCTATTTTAAAAAATCAATAATAGATTATGCAGATCAAACACAGAACTTATTCGAGGAAATCACCAAACCTATTTTAATTATTAGCTTGGATGATGACTTTATGGCAACGCCAAAAGCTGTTGATCTTTTTGCTGAATTGGTGCTGAAAAATGCGAAGAAAAAACGTCTGAATATTGTTCCGAAAGAAGTTGGATTAGAAAAAATTGGGCATTTAGATTTTTTTAGAGAGAAAAATAAAGAACAATTATGGCAAATTCCTTTGGATTTTTTTGAGGAATAAAAAAAGCCCGAGAAAATCTCGAGCTTTTTGGTTTTATAAACGAATACTAATTCCTCCTAAAACATTAATACCTGCTTGCGGAAAATAATAACCTCCTTCGTAATAATAACCATTCGATTCGTATTCGACATCAAATAGATTATTAATTAAGAACGAAAATTCAAGGTTTTTAATTCCTTTTACTTTTGGTGAATAACGAATCAATAAATCTGATACCAAGTAACTATCCAATTTTCCATCTACTGGTTCTGTATTGGACAAATATTGTTCACCTACATATTTATTTGTTAAGTTAACCAGTACATTCTTGAATGGAATTGCTTCGAATCCGAATGCAGAAATTACATCTGGCGATAGTGCAATCTTCGTTTTTCCATATTCTTTTAATGATGAATTCCAGTTTTCATCCCACACTTCTTCTGTATAATTTTCGTGTTTATTCTCACTAAAAGTTATATTCCCAAAAATATTCAAACGATTTGGAATGATTTTATAATTTGCGTCCAGCTCAATTCCTCTTCTAAAACTCTTACCAGAATTAGTTCTTTTTCGACTTCCGACATCATTAATTTCACCTGTTGGAACTAATTGATTTTTATAAGCCATGTAGTACAAATTGGTACTTAAAGAAAGTCGTCCACTTTTTTTATACCCCAATTCATAATCTTGTAAAAATTCTTCTTCAGGCTTTTTATCTTTTCCATTTAGTCCTTCATAATCAATACGCAAAGGCTCTCGGTGCGAAATTCCATAAGAAGCATACAACGTATTAGTTGAATTTATATTAAAATTTACTCCGGCCTTTGGATTCACAAAATTAAACGTATCCGTAAATGGTCTAAATTCTTCTGCATCATTTTCGCCATTTGGTAAATATTTTGCATCATAACCTACATAACGATACTGTAAATCTCCAAAAAGATCAAATTTGTTGATTTGATACAGCACTTTTGCATAAGCTGCAAATTGTTTTTTTACGGCATTATTGTTATAGTATTTAAAATTTTTATCAGACCAATCTGTGTTGTCTACCCACAATACATTACCATAATGATCGCCATCATATTTGTTTGCAGATAAACCAAAAAAGACTTTAAAATCGTTCAACTTTTGATTTTCTACTTCCAAATTAAATCCATAAAAATCATTATCAAGATATTCTCTATTGATTAAGTTTCTTTTCTCTGATGTTAAATGATTTAATTTATAACGTTCTAATCCGCGATTATTTTTATAGCTCTCGTAATAACCTTTACCTTTTGTGTAATGAATCGTTAAATTAGACTTCCATTGATTTCCTAAATCTTGTAACCAAGACAAAAAATAATGATTCTGTTTGTAATTATCTGTATGATTATTATAATAGCCAAGCATATTTCCTTCCGAATCATACATTTCGCCTTCATAATTGTAGGTACGACCTTTTTTCAAGGTCTCCGCATCTACACCACTCCAAGCTTGATAAGTTTGTTCTTTACCAAACATATTCTGAAACCTAAATTTTGTTTTATCATTCAATTCATACAAAGCAGTCACATCATAGGAAATCAAGTCTGCCCAAGCACGATCTACATAACCATCAGAATCCAACTTAGAAAAACGACCGTCAACACTCAATTTATTGTTTAGTATTCTCCCTGTACCTGCCTGAAAAGTATACTTTTGCGTATTGAAGCTTCCAAAAGAAACATTTGCTTCTGCGAAAGGAATTGCAGATGGATTTTGAGATTCAATGTTTACACTTGCACCAAAAGAAGCCATTCCATTTGAAGAAGTTCCTACGCCTCTTTGTATCGTCATAGCATTTGTTGATGATGCTAAATCAGGCATATTTACCCAAAAAACACCTTGAGATTCTGGGTTATTTAATGGAATTCCATTCAAAGTAACATTAATCGATTGTTCATTAAGTCCACGAATTTTGATGGATGAATAACCAATCCCTGTTCCTGTGTCAGATGTAATAGAAACTGATGTAGCTGAATTTAACAATGTTGGAACATCTTGTCCTAAATTCTTTTTTTGTAACAGTTTAGCTGTTACTTTTTCAACTGTAATTGGAAGTTTTTCAACAATAGAAACTTCTTGAAGTTGAATTTCTTCTTTTTGAATTGTATCATTTTCTTGAGCATACAGTATGGATGCACCAAATAATGACAATAAAAAAATCGACCTTTTCATAATTAATTTTTAAAAATATTATGAAAGGAGCCATCTTACACTTATAAATTTTACGCGCGAATGTAATTTGGTGAAGTACCATTTCCCTTAGCAGCATTACCTGCCCAGGTTCTTTGGGTATAATCTCAGCCTCTTAATAAAGAAGCACCCCTTTCGATTGAAAATCAAAGATAATTATTTTTTTGAAATCTAAAAATTCACTCAAAAACATCTTCTTTTTTTTAAACAAAAAAAAACCTTCAGAAATACTTCCGAAGGTTTACAGGGTTTAGTAATAAATAAAGATTGATTTTCTATAAAAAAATCAATTGGCTTGGTTGGTATAATAGTTCAAATAATTATTAATTCTGTACAAAGAAAAAGTAGAATAAATTAACACCCAAACGAAAAAGTATACATAGTATCTAAATAGTGTAAGAAAATGCTGAAAAAATAAATAAATAGTTAGCTTTATTCTATTTTTAATTCCGCTACAATCGGAAAATGGTCTGATTTTATGTCTTCTCCTCGATAAAAATTTGTCACTTTCATCGATTTCGTAACCCAACATTGATCAATATTGGTACGAAATATTGGAATAAAAGCATTCCAAGAATTTTGTAAACCGAAACCAGATCGTGCGTCTTTCAATTTATCCGATTGGACTAATTTGAAATTCGGTGAATAAACCGTACAATTCAAATCTCCTATCAAAATAATGTTTTCAGTAGACAAAGCATCTATTTCATGTTTCATCAATTCGTATTGTTGATTGCGTTTTTCAAAACGTGCTTGGTTTGGTAAGGGAGGAACAGGATGTGTTGCTAAAATACTTACAGGTTTACCGTTTACAGAAATTTCCGCTAAGATAGACGGATGCATCTCATCTATATAGTTTTTTGTAGACACTTTTGTAAGCGGAACTTTAGAATAAATAGCTATCCCAAAATTATTATTCCTTACTTCCTCTTTATAGAAAGGATATTCTTGTCGAATAAATTCAACATTTTTTTGCCATGCTGGAGTTAATTCTTGTAAAATAAGTACATCACTTTTTTCTTTTTCTAAATAATTTTTCAAATAATGAAAGTCTTCATTCTGAGAAAAAATGTTGATTGAGGTAATCTTAAAATTAGATTTTTCTCCTTTTGCATTTTCTCCAAAATAGAAATTTCCTAAGTTTTTATACGTAATAATTGGAATTGCTACAAGCGGAATCAACCACAAAATATTTTTCTTTTCTTGTTTTCGAATCGAATAATTGTAAATCAAACACAAGAAAAAGGCAATAATCAACGCATAAATAGAATATTGTGCCAACATATCGAAGACGAAATATTGATAAAAACTTTTACTTGTTAAATAAATTCCTACAAATACAAAGAATAAAATCCTGCTCCATTTTGTTAACATCTCGTCAATACTTTTTTTGTTCTCGTAAAAATAGAAATTATATTATTTATTAACTTCGCAATATGATAAAAATCGGAATTTTAGGAGGAGGACAATTGGGGTATATGTTTTTGCAAAATGCATTGCAATATCCTTGCGAGATTAGTATTTTAGATCCAGCTGCTGATGCACCTTGCGGGCCACATGCGCATCATTTTGTACAAGGCGATTTCAAAGATTATGAAACGGTTGTTGCATTTGGAAAAGATTTAGATGCAATCGGGATTGAAATTGAACACGTAAATGTTGAGGCATTACGCTATTTAAAGTCAATTGGAAAACGAGTTGTTCCAGATCCTGAAGCTTTAGCGATTATTCAAGACAAAGGAGTTCAGAAAGAATTTTATGTCAAGAATAATATTCCGACTGCGCCTTATTTTGGTTTAGACAATTGGGAAGAATTGAAATCGAAACAAGATGTAAACTATCCAATTTTTCAGAAATCTCGAAAAGATGGTTATGATGGAAAAGGTGTTCAGTTCCTAAGATCTGAAGCTGATTTAGACAAAATGTTGCAATCACCTTCAATTTTCGAAACTCCTGCGAATTTAGATCGCGAAATTGCTGTCGTTACAGTTGCCGATCATTTGGGAAATATCGTCACCTATCCAACCGTAGAATTTATCATCAACGAAGAATATAATTTATTAGATTATCTATTAATTCCATCTTCATTAAGTAAAGAAATTACTGATCGTGCAGAAGCAATCGCTCGAGATGTAGTAAAAGCTTTGCAGTCTCCAGGCGTTTTTGCTGTAGAAATGTTTGTCAACAAAGACCAATCAATTTGGGTGAACGAAACAGCTTCGCGTGTTCATAATTCTGGTCATTCAACAATAGAAGCGGCTTACTCATCTCAATTTGATCAAATGTTAAGAACCTTAATGCAATTGCCTCTTGGTTCGACAAAATTATTCTCAACATCTGCCATGGTTAATTTGATTGGTGCAGAAGGTGAAACGGGACCAGCAGTCATCGAAAATATTGAAGAAGTTTTAGCAATTCCTGGAACCTATTTGCATTGGTACCAAAAAACAATCACGAAACCTGGTCGAAAAATGGGACATGTAACATTGGTGAATGATAATATAGAACAATTAAAACAAAACATAAAACAAGTCAACTCAACGATAAAAGTCGTTGCAAAAAAATAACACAACTATGGTAGGAATTATTATGGGAAGTGATAGCGATTTGCCTATCATGAAACAAGCAGCTGATCTATTAACAGAACTTAATATCCCTTTCGAATTAACAATTGTTTCGGCACATCGCACGCCACAACGTATGTTTGATTATGCAAAGACAGCACACGAACGTGGAATAAACGTCATTATTGCTGGAGCAGGAGGAGCTGCGCATTTACCAGGAATGGTTGCGTCTATTACGCCGCTTCCTGTGGTTGGTGTTCCGATTAAATCGTCAAATTCGATTGATGGTTGGGATTCTATTTTATCTATTTTGCAAATGCCAAATGGTATCCCAGTTGCTACAGTTGCTGTAAACGCGGCGAAGAATGCAGGAATTTTGGCTGCGCGTATTTTAGGCGCGACTAATCCTACTTTGCAAGAAAGGTTAATCCAATATCAAGAAGATTTACAAAAAGCTGTAGAAGCGAAGATAGAGCTTGTAAAAGGAGAATATCCGAATGGGTTTGATAGGTAAATTCTTCTTAGTTAATTATTCAAAAATAAATGGCTTCAAATTGGTATCATATTACGACTGGAAGTTTTGGTTATCCTCAACCAGAAAAAGACTTTGAATACATTAATGTGACTTACGACACTTCTAAAGCTTGCTCAACTTGTAATATTGGACTCGAACAAAAAAGTGAGTTTAGATTAAAGAATGAACCGAAAGTAAAAAACAGTCAATTTTTAGGGCTTAATTGGGTTTTTGACCAAATTTTTGTAAGACAAGAAGTCAAAGATGTTTTTGAAAAAGAAAATATTACAGGTCTTGAATTTTCACATCCTTTAATTAATAAAACAGGACTACCTCTTGCCGAATTTTATCAATTGCGAGTTGAAAATTTACTTTCTGAAGGGCTTATAACTAATAATCTTAAGATTGAAGTTTGTGAAATTCCTAAAGATAAAAGTATGCTTAAGTTTTTGACAGCAATTAATAGTCAACTTTCTAAAGGAACTTTCTGTGGAAAAACAAAATACAACTTTCCTCAAGGTGATAATTGCATAAAAATAAAGAAGGACGCACTTGAAAATAAAACTGATTTTTTACGATTAGATTATTATTTTGGAAGTGGAGGAAGTGCAAATAAACCAATAATAATTTCTGAAAAAGTTAAGCAAATAATTGACAGAGAAAAATGGAGAGGAATATTTTTAAAACAAATTGAATTAGTATAAAACTAAAAACTCCCAAACTTTACAGCTTGGGAGTTTTTATTATATGAAATTTTAAATCTTAACGTAAAGCTCTGTCGCGGTTATCAACCACATCAGCAGCTTGAATCAATGACTGTAACAATGTTTGTTGGAAACGTCCTTGTAATTGACGATTTAAGTTATCCAAGATCATTGAACCTTTTTGATTCTTTTGAATTTGTTGGTTTGAAGGAATAATATAGAAAACTCCCGCATTACCAGCAATTGCTTTAGAAGATTGATTTGGTTTTACACCAAACGCAGCTCCAACAACTTTAGGCTCTAAACCAATTCCAGTTAAATTAGAATTAGAAAAGTTAACTGTTGCATTTCCTTTTTTCGCACCAAATTTAGATGCAAAAGCATTTAAACCACCATTTGCAACTTGCTCATCTACCAATTTAGCCACTTTCTCCTGCATTAAAATTGGCTCTACATATTGACGAACAACACTTGGATGCGCTAAACCTTTGTCAAATTTTTCAACTAAATGAACAACGATGTAATCTCCTGTAGAAGATGTAAACAAGTTTGTTGCTCCTGTTTCAGTTTTCTTGTCAAAGGCCCATTTTAAGATATCCGCATCTTGATCATTTGGAATATCTTGTCCAATTGCAGCATAACGCTCAATACCCTCTGTTGTATTATTTAAATAACCTCCTTTTTTTGCAAGATTCTTGAAATCATTTAGTGATTTATTCTCTACATTCTGAACGTAAGTTCTTGCGTTTGTAAATGCTTTTTCTGTTGTCGCTTTAGAAGGCTCGATTGTTTTTACAATGTTTGCAACTTGATAAGCAGTTTTATTCTTTGCTTCATCAACTTTGATGATATGGAAACCAAACTGAGATTCTACCAAATCAACTGTTCCAACTGGTTTTGTAAAAATAAATCCGTTGTACGATTGATCTAATTGATTATTCTTTCCAACCCAACCAATACTTCCTTTTTGAATAGCAGATGATTTATCGTCTGATTTTGTTGCAGCAACTTCACCAAAAGAAGATGGATTAGCTTTTACATCAGCTAAAATTCCTTCTGCTAATTTTTTTGCTTCATCTTTTGTACGTTTCACTCCACTTCCGGCAGCGCTTCCTGTGTAAGCAACTAAAATGTGGCTTGATTTTACAGAATCTTTTACTTCTTTCGATTTAGAAAGTTTGTACAATTGATACGTATTTCCAACTTTGAAAGGACCTCCAATTTGTCCAACCGCAGCAGTTTTCAAGAAGTTTGTCGCTTCTGGACCTAATTGCGCTTGTTCTAATTCTGCTTTTGTAAAGAAATTCGGGATAAATGGTTTCTCAGAATTTTGAGTAACATAAACTGAATCACTTTTTGCAGCACTAAAAGCTTGAATAGTATCTGTGACATTATTCACTTCGTCATGAATAATTTGAGTACCTAAATATTTTTTGATATTTTCTAAAGCAACTGCTTCATCAGCAGAAGAGGCTCCAGCAGGAAAATATGTATAGCTTAATTTTACTAAACCTTCTGCTTTAAATAACTTCGGATATTTTGCTTCGTAAGCAGAAATTTCTTCGTCAGTTACTTTTACATTTAATTTTTTAGATAAAGTTGCGTAATCTACAAACGCGTACTGAATGTTTGCATTCGACACGTTATATCCTTGTTGAATATCTGCTTCTTTGTTTGTAACCGCTGTACCAGCCATTACATATCCAAAATATTTTTGAGATAAAATTTGTAATTTTATTTGTTCTGCTGTTTGCAACCAACCTCTGTATTGTTGTTGAGCTTCTGGACTTGCAGCGGCATTAGCTTCTAACTGTGCAATTTGTTGTTGTGCTTCAGCACCAGATGCCATTCCAAAGTTTTGTGCAACATACCCCCAGAATTCGTCATCAGAAACTTTTAAACCTAATTTTTCAGCATGTTGTTTCAACACTTTTTGACTAACTAAGCCATTCCAAGTTTGTTGAGCAATTTGATTTGGAGTTGCAGATTGACCTTGGTTTTCATACATCTTTTGTGTTTGATCGTATGCATTTTGATATTCTGCAATACCAATAGATTCACCGTTTACTGTACCTACTACAGACGGATCTCCAGTAAATAATTGTCTAATCTTTGAATTCTCTCCGAATAAATCTCCTGCAACGAAAGCTAACATTGCAACTCCGATTACAACGAAGATCAGCCAAGTTTTTTTACGAATTTCTCCTAAAACTGCCATTGTTTTATTTTAATGTTATTTCTATAATAGGTGGCGAAAATACGACAATACATTGAATAATAAAATAGAAGAAGCGACAAGTATTCGCTTTTTTGTTAATTATTTTAACGTGATTTAGAATTTTTGATTATCATCTACGTACTTAAATCCTTGATTATTGAATAAAGTGTAGGTTTCTAAATCATCTGTAGCTTGCAAACCGTTTTTCGCTGTTAACGAATCACCTTCGTTGCTAATTAAGTAAACTTCTTTCGATGTATAAACTGTTTTATTTTTTTTATTCCAAAATAATTGTTCGCTTTTCAACGAATCACCTTTCTCATTTACGATTATTACATTTCCTCTACCTTCATAGATTCCTGTGACATCACTTAATCTTCCCCAATCTGCCTGAAAATATCCAGGTTTTGTACTTCCTTTTTGATAAAAGTCAAGGTCTAATCCTTTTCTAAAAACTGTGTAAGGCGAATCAACCGTTTCGTACATTTCGATTAAAGGAGAACGCAAATTTCCGGAGATTCTTCCCGAATCTTTGTTAATAATATTGGCGTTAATAAGTGTGCGCGAAGGAAATTCGACCTTCTTTTTGTTGATAGGAGGAAGTTCTTTTTTACAAGAAAAAAGCAAAACGAAAATGCTCATTAAACCAAATATTATACTTGATTTAATCAAAACTTTTTCATCTGCTTTTTTATACAATTTTTGTTTGTCCAAAATTAGTCAATAACTCTTTTTCTAAACCAAATATCGTTGATATCAAATCCAACTTTCACACCGAAATAGTTTTCTTTGATTAAGTTGTTTGTTGTTTTTCCTTTTTGTCCATATTCCAAAGAAACATTCATCATAGAACCGTCATTTTGTTTTCCGATTGGAAATCCGAACCCTAATGTTGCTCCGTAAGCGTCTATATCTGTTCCGTAAATAGAATATTGAGCCGATTGATAATACATACCAGCACGGTAAGTTACACGATTAAAATAACTTTTGTAACTATTGTAATCTGGAATCCAGTATCCACCAACTGCTAATCGTACATTGTTTTTATAATCAACATTTGAAGTCATTACTGTATTTTCTCCCTCTAATGGTTGAGAGAAATCTTTCCAACTATTGTATTTAGCTTCAACTGCTAACGACCATGTATTATCTTTTGTATAAGCCGCTCCTAATGTAAAGATTTGAGGAATTTTTGTCTTACCATCATCAATTCTTATTAACGAAATTGTGTCCAAAGAAGCTTGAGTAGATCCAATGTAACTATATGTCGTTGTAAGATCTGTAACATCTGTTCTTAGGTTGGTACCTAATGTATAAGTTGCTCCTACATACAAATTATTTGTTTTACCAATTTTCTTTGTATACATTGATCCTAACGTAAATTGAGCGCCACGATAATTAGATTTATCACTATAATCAACAGCTAAACTTGCTCCATCTACAGCTAAGACTTCGTTACGTTTTAACTCTCCGAATAAATAATTAACGCGTAACCCTAAAGAAAATCCTTTGGCAAGATTTCTCGAGTAAAAAGCATGAATACTATTTAATCCACCCTCTCCTTTCATTTGGACTGATTGTTTAACATCATTTCTTTCTGATGTATTCATGATATCATATCCAAGGGCTGAATAAGGTTGAAAACCTAATCCAAAACTTCCTTTTTCTCCAACAGGGAATGCTAATGAGATATTAGAAACGTTAAAACGACCCGCGTTTTCTTTGTCTGTTCCAGATTTGAAATTATAATTTGTTCCACTTCCACTTGCGTTGAAAGTCGTCATACGCAAATTTTGGTTAGCTGCCGGATTCGAAAAGTTTGCACTTTGACCGAAAGGATTCGTAGGAACTGTTGAAATACCGCCCATACCAGCTTGTTCCGTATTATTATCAAATAATTGCTCCCCCACACCGTAAGCCGAATAGGGAGAAACTGATATTGATTGAGCTTTTATTGTTACCACGCTTAATAGTGATAAACTACAAATAATCCACTTCATTATGAATGTATAATAGAATTCTAAGACGCAAATATGATGATTTGTTGCGAATTGTAAAAATTAGATTGCAAAAATGAGCTGTTAAATCTCTATTAAAATATTTAACCCCCTTTATTTTCGGTAAAGATAAAAAATATTTTAAATTTATTTCTCGGTAAATGAACAAGATAGCGTTTTCGGCTAAAAAATATTTTAAATAATGTTTGGTAGAATAGATTTTCGCTCTATATTTGCATCACAATTAAGGCGGTGCCTTAGCTCAGTTGGTAGAGCAAAGGACTGAAAATCCTTGTGTCCCTGGTTCGATTCCTGGAGGCACCACTGCTTAAAACCTCAATCATTTCGATTGAGGTTTTTTTTATTTATTACTTTTTGATCTAAAATTTTCTTCAATAATTTACAACAAAAAAAACCGACACATTCCTGTGTCGGTTTCATTTATTTAAAAAACTTAAATTAATTAAGCTTGTTGTGCTTTGATTAAGTTTAAAGCTGAACCTGCTTTAAACCACTCAATTTGTTGTTCATTATATGTATGATTTGCTAAGATTGCATCTTTAGATCCATCTGCATGCACCAATTCGATTGTTAATGGTTTTTCTGGAGCAAACTCTGTTAAGTCCACAAAGTTGATTGTATCATCTTCTTGTACTTTATCATAATCTGCTTTATCTGCAAATGTCAATGCTAACATCCCTTGTTTTTTAAGGTTAGTTTCATGAATACGTGCAAAAGAACGAACCAATACAGCTACTGCTCCCAAATGGCGAGGTTGCATTGCAGCATGCTCACGTGAAGAACCTTCTCCATAGTTTTCGTCTCCTACAATTACAGATGGTACTCCAGCTGCTTTATAAGCGCGCGCCGTATCTGGTACAGGACCATATTCACCTGTTAATTGATTTTTAACTGAATTGACGTCTTGGTTAAATGCATTTACTGCACCAATCAGAGTATTATTCGAAATATTATCCAAGTGTCCACGGAAACGTAACCAAGGTCCCGCCATAGAGATATGGTCTGTTGTACATTTTCCGAATGCTTTGATTAATAGTTTTGCTCCTGTAATATTTTCACCATTCCAAGGTTTGAAACCTTCTAATAGTTGTAAACGCTCAGAAGATGGATTAACAATAACTTCTACTTTCGATCCGTCTTCAACTGGTGCTTGATATCCATTATCTTCATATTCATAACCTTTGCTTGGTAATTCCTCTCCTTTTGGAGCATCAAGCATAACCTCTTCTCCGTTTTTATTAATCAACTTATCTGTTTGTGGATTAAAATCTAAACGTCCTGAAATTGCAATTGCCGCAACCATTTCTGGAGAAGTTACAAATGCATAGGTATTTGGATTTCCATCTGCACGTTTTTTGAAGTTACGATTGAATGAATGAACGATTGTATTTTTTTCTTCTTTATCAGCACCTTCACGATCCCATTGCCCAATACATGGTCCACAAGCATTCGTAAAAATAACTGCATCTAAATCTTCGAACGTTTTTAACAAACCATCACGATCTGCTGTATAACGAACAACTTCTGAACCTGGATTAATTCCGAAAGAAGACTTTACTTCCAATCCTTTGTCTAAAGCTTGTTGAGCGATAGAAGCAGCTCGAGATAAATCTTCGTAAGATGAGTTTGTACAAGATCCGATTAATCCCCATTCTACATCCAAAGGCCAACCATTAGCTGCTGCTGTTTCTTTCATTTTAGAAACTGGTGTCATCAAATCTGGTGTGAAAGGTCCATTCAAACGAGGTTCTAATTCAGATAAATTAATTTCAATCAATTGATCGTAGAAATTTTCTGGATTTGCATAAACTTCATCATCCGAACGTAAGTAAGCTTTATGTTGATTAGCAGCATCTGCCACGTCATTACGATCTGTAGCTCTTAAATATCTTTCCGAAGCGTCGTCATAAGCAAAGATTGAAGTCGTTGCTCCAATTTCTGCACCCATGTTACAGATAGTTCCTTTTCCTGTTGCAGATAAAGATTCTGCTCCTTCACCAAAATATTCTACAATAGCTCCTGTTCCACCTTTAACAGTTAATAATCCAGCGACTTCAAGAATAACATCTTTTGGTGCTGCCCATCCTGATAATTTACCTGTTAATTTAACACCAATTAATTTTGGCATTTTTAACTCCCATGCCATTCCAGACATTACATCAACAGCGTCAGCACCACCAACACCAATTGCAACCATCCCCAGTCCACCTGCATTTGGCGTATGAGAATCGGTACCAATCATCATTCCTCCAGGAAAAGCATAGTTCTCTAATACCACTTGGTGAATAATACCTGCACCTGGTTGCCAGAATCCGATACCATATTTATTTGAAACAGATTCTAAGAAATTAAATACCTCCGAAGATTTATTAATTGCTTCTTGTAAATCAGTTTTTGCACCAACTTTAGCTTGAATCAAGTGGTCACAGTGAACTGTAGAAGGAACAGCTGTTTTGGTTTTACCAGCTTGCATAAATTGTAATAAAGCCATCTGAGCAGTTGCATCTTGCATTGCAACTCGATCTGGTGCAAAATCTACATAAGACTCGCCTCTTGTGTATGCTTGTGTTGGATTTCCATCAAACAAGTGAGCATATAAAATTTTCTCCGAATACGTTAAAGGACGCCCCACGATAGCTCTTGCAGCATCAACACGTTCTTGCATTTTAGCATAAACGCCTTTGATCATATTTATATCAAATGCCATAATAATTGTTTTTATTTTATTGGTTTAAATTCATCAAAAAATATACCCCAATATACTGAATTATTTAATATTTAACATCTTTTGAGGATTATAATCTTTTTAAAACAACCCTAACTCATTTAAGATTAACACATAAAAAAAGGCTGATCTAAAATAGATCAGCCATGATTATATTCTCTTTCACGAACGATTAGTTCATAGAAATTGGTTTAAACTTTGTTAAGTTGATTCCTTCAACAGCAGCTTTGTACTCTTCGATAGAAGGAATACGTCCTAAAATTGCTGATAAAACAACTACTGGCGTAGATGCTAATAAAGATTCTCCTTTTTTACCATCACGATCCTCAACAACACGACCTTGGAAAAGACGCGTTGAAGTAGCCATTACAGTATCACCTCTTTCCGCTTTTTCTTGGTTACCCATACATAAGTTACAACCAGGACGCTCTAAGTACATAATGTTTTCATATTCTGTACGTGCTTCTGACTTAGGTAACAAGTCGCTAAACTCAAATCCTGAGTATTTTTGTAACATTTCCCAATCACCTTCTGCTTTTAATTCATCGATGATGTTGTAAGTAGGCGCTGCAACAACTAAAGGAGCTTTGAACTCAACTTTACCATTCGCTTTCTCTACATTACGTAACATTTGAGAAACTATTTTTAAATCGTCTTTATGCACCATACAAGAACCTACGAAACCTAAATCTACGTGTTTATCACCACCATAGTAAGTTAAGTCACGGATTGTATCGTGTGTATAACGTTTAGAAACATCCGCATTATTTACGTCTGGATCGGCAATCATTGGCTCTTCGATAATATCTAAGTCAATTACTACTTCCGCGTAATATTTTGCATTTGCATCTGGCGTTAAAGCAGGTTTAACACCTGTTTTAATTTCTTCGATACGTTTGTTAGCTTTATCGATTAATCCTTGTAACACTTGGTTTTTGTTATCCATTCCTTTCTCGATCATGATTTGGATACGAGATTTTGCAATTTCTAACGATTGGATTAATGTATCATCTTGAGAAATACAGATAGATGCTTTCGCTTTCATTTCTGCAGTCCAGTCTGTAAATGTAAACGCTTGATCTGCTAATAATGTACCGATATGTACCTCAATGATACGACCTTGGAATACATTTTCACCGTCAAATTGTTTCAACATTTGCGCTTGCGTAGCATGAACCACATCACGGAAATCCATGTGTTGTTTCATTTCTCCTTTGAAAGTCACTTTTACAGACTCTGGAATTGGCATTGCAGCCTCACCAGTTGCCAAAGCTAATGCTACAGTTCCAGAATCGGCACCAAAAGCAACTCCTTTAGACATACGTGTGTGCGAGTCACCACCGATGATGATAGCCCATTCGTCCACAGTAATGTCGTTCAATACTTTGTGGATAACGTCTGTCATTGAGTGGTAAACTCCTTTCGGGTCACGTGCTGTAATTACCCCGAAGTCGTTCATGAACTTCATCAATTTAGGGATGTTAGCTTGCGCTTTTTTGTCCCATACTGATGCAGTGTGACATCCTGATTGGTAAGCACCATCTACAGTTGGAGCGATTACTGTTGCTGCCATTGATTCCAACTCTTGCGCTGTCATCAAACCTGTAGTATCTTGAGAACCTACGATGTTTACTTTAACACGAACGTCAGATCCAGCGTGCAATACTTTTCCTGGAGTTACACCTACTGCGTTTTTGTTGAAGATTTTTTCTACAGCTGTCAAACCTTGACCTTCGATAGAAACTTCTTTAGAAGGAGCAAATACTGTTGGAGCAGTGATTCCTAATGTTTCAGCAGCAAATGTTTGAATTTTCTTACCAAATACGATAGCATAAGAACCACCTGCTTTGATAAATTCTAATTTTTGAGGAGTTAACGATTTAGAAATATCTTTCAATTCTTTATCTCCGTTGTATAATTTTTTAGTCTTCGTATTAATTGTCAATACAGTTCCAGTTTCTACTGAATAAGCTTGCTCTAATACGATGTCTCCGTTTTCGTTACGAACTACGTTTCCGTTTTCGTCCACTTTCTTCACCCAGTTTTGTAAATCAATACCGATACCACCAGTAACGTCAACTGTCGTTAAGAAGATTGGAGAAATTCCGTTTGTTCCAGCAACGATTGGCGCGATGTTCACGAAAGGTACATAAGGAGAAGCTTGTTTACCTGTCCACAATGCTACGTTGTTTACACCTGACATACGAGAAGATCCTACCCCCATTGTTCCTTTTTCAGCGATCAACATCACAGAAGCATCTGGGTGTTTCGCTTTCAAAGCAACGATTTCTTGTTGTTGCGCAGGCGTCATCATACATTGTCCGTGTAATTCACGGTCTGAACGAGAGTGCGCTTGGTTTCCTGGAGAAAGTAAGTCAGTAGAAATATCCCCTTCTGCAGCGATATAAGTTACAACTTTAATTTCTTCTGGAACTTCTGGCAATTTTGTAAAGAATTCCGCTTTTGCGTAGCTCTCTAAAATATCTTTTGCAATTGTGTTTCCTGCTTTGTAAGCATCAGCTAAACGAGCTGTATCTGCGTCATATAAGAAAACTTGTGTTTTAAGAACTTCCGCAGCTTGTTTTGCAATTTCTTCATCATTTCCTAAAGCTAAATCTAAAAGAACTTCAATTGAAGGACCTCCTTTCATGTGAGATAACAATTCGAATGCAAATGTTGGTGTAATTTCAGCAACAGTTGCTTCTCCTAAAATAATCTCTTTTAAAAATTTTGCTTTTACACCTGCAGCAGAAGTTGTACCTGGCAACGTGTTATAGATAAAGAATTTAACAGAATCCTCTCGGTATTCGCTGTTAACATCTTTAATTTGATTAATGATTTCACTTAGTAATTCTGCACCATCAATTGGTTTTGGATGTAAACCTTGACCTTTTCTTTCTTCAATCTCGTTAAGATACTCTTGGTAAAGACTCATAATTATCTATCTTTTCTTTTAATATTAAAGATTGTTTAAAATCAAGCTACTTACACCTGATTTCATCCAATCAAAATGAATTATATAATAACACTTCGCTGTATCGTTACATCTTATGCCTAATTATTTTTCAACAAAAAATCATTTTTGGCATAGGTAACCACTGTTATCAGAATACAAACTAAGTATGTAATTTTGTAAAGTTGCCATTTAAAAAAAATAACCATCACTTAATCAATAATTAAAGTGATTGAAATTACTTTTTAAATTTTTATTATCACACAAATTTTTAGTTAAAAAGCATTGTAATTAATCATAATTTGGCATACAAAATTACGTTTATAGTAACGATTTCTCATCAAAGGATGATATATTTTAGTTATATTCTAATAATTTAGAACTATTATAAAAAAGATGTAAATTTCACTTTTACAATCAATTAAACGTAAATAAATAGAAGTTAAAAATATAACGTATTCTAAAATATCAACTTCATAATTTTAAGCCCTTTTTTTTACGAAATTGAATTAATTATAAATTTTAATAACTATTCAATAATCAATCTTTAGAATTGCTATCAATCATTTAAACAATCTCAAAAATCAATCAAAAATATTCAATATGAATAAATATTGTATATTTATAATAATTATACAATTATAATGAGATATTATACAAGTTTTTAGTAACTTTGCCCCCTTAATTCATTATTATAAATATGAAACTTTGGGATAAAGGTTTTACCATTAATGATAAAATCGAAAAATTTACTGTCGGAAAAGACAGAGAATTAGATGCTCATCTTGCAAAATATGATGCGTTAGCATCAAAAGCACAAGCGAACATGCTCGCAAAAACAGGTTTGATAACAAACGAAGAAAACGATACGTTACAACTTGCTTTGGATGAGATTTTGACATTAATTGCTGCGAACAATTTCGAAATAGACGAAAATTACGAAGATATACATTCAAAAATTGAGGCTTTTTTAATTGAGAAAACCGGTGATGCTGGAAAAAAAATTCACGTTGCACGTTCTCGAAACGATCAAGTTTTGGTAGCAATTCAACTTTTTGAAAAAGAATATCTAAAACAGACAACTGAAAAAATTGTCCATTTAATTGAAATCTTTTTAAAAAAAGCAGACGAATTTAAAAATCATCAATTACCAGGATATACGCATTTTCAGGCTGCTATGCCAAGTAGTTTCGGAATGTGGTTTTCTGCTTATGCAGAAAGTTTATTGACCGATTTATACTTTTTTGAAGCTGCATTTAAAATTTCTGACCAAAATCCATTAGGTTCTGGAGCTGGTTTTGGAACAAGTTTTCCAATTGATCGTTTGCAAACAACACAAGAATTAGGTTTTTCAGAGATTTTAGTTTCATCTGTCGGAGCTCAAATGCTTCGTGGAAAAACAGAAAAATCTGTTGCATCTGCTTTGGCAATGATTTGTGGCACATTGTCGAAAATGTCTTATGATTTGGTTCTATACAATTCGCAAGATTTAGCTTTCGTTAAATTACCAAATGAGATGACAACTGGCTCATCGATTATGCCACATAAGAAAAACCCAGATGTTTTTGAATTAACTCGTGCACATTGTAATAGAATTCAGGCATTGCCAAATGACATTATGATGACGGTCAATAATTTACCAAGTGGTTATCATCGTGATTATCAGATTTTGAAAGAAATCTTATTTGAACCAATGATGCAATTTGATAACATTATTGACATCTTAACTTTTGCAATTCCTCAACTTCAGATTAAAGACAACTATATGAATCAGGAAAAATATGATCCGATTTATACCGTGGAAAATATTAACGAAGCCATTAAAAATGGAACACCTTTCCGCGATGCTTACAAAGAAGTTGGATTATCTGTAGAAAATGGAACGTATATTCCGCACAAAGAATTTAAAACAACACATATCGGAAGTATTCATAATTTGAGATTAGATTTGATTTCGAATAAAGTTGAAAAATTCAAATTAGAAGCCCAAGTAATGAAATAACTTCTTGTAATTAATAAAAATATCAACCTCAACTTCTATAAATTGAGGTTTTTTTAATTTACAATTTTATAATTTCGGAATATTCAAACATATAAACAACTGAAATAAAGTATTTTGTAAAATAAAAATCGATTTACAAAATAATTACAACAGATTTTTATTACATAAGGTCAAAATCATTCTAACTTTGACTTATCAAATAACAAATTTGTTTAATCGATTAAAATTTAAAAAAATGAAAAAATTTTTCGCAGTAGTTGCAGTAGCAGCTTTATCATTAGGAGCAGTATCTTGTGGAGAGAAAACTGAAGAAGCACCAGTAGAAGAAGCACCAGCAGTTGATTCTTTAGCTACAGCAGCTAACGATTCTACAGCAGCAGTAGTTGACTCAGCAGCAGTAGTTGATTCTGCAGCAGCAGTAGTTGATTCAGCAGCAGTAGCTCAATAATTTATAGCGAAGCTAAAATATAAAATGCGCTTAACTAGGTTAAGCGCATTTTTTAATGTTTTAAATTTTCAAGAATAACAATTAAATAATTGATCCATCAAATTTTTCGGATTCTATTTTGCGATCTAACTCTGCTTGAATATCTTCTAATACTGGGCGAACAGTAGATTCAGGAATATCAGAAACTCGAATATACATCAATCCATCTATTGCATCATTAAACTTAGGATCAACGTTAAATGCAATTACTTTCGCATTTTGTTTGATGTATTTCTTAATCAAGACTGGTAATCGTAACATATTTGGCTCAAGTTCATCAATTAATTTATCAAACTTATTCAAATCTGCTTCAGATTCATCAAAAATAAATTCTTTATCTTCTTCTTTTAATTTAACCTTGTATTCATTTTTAGCTTTTACATATTGTGCTACAGTAGAATCATAGTAATGAGATTTCATAAATTCAATCATCAATGATTTCGAAAAATCAGAAAATTGATTACTAATACTTACGCCTCCAATAATAAATTTTTGATTTGGATTTCTTAATGTAACATGTACTATTCCTCTCCATAATAAGAACAGTGGCATTGGTTTTTGCTGATATTCAGCAGAAACAAAGGCACGTCCCATTTCAATACATTTCTTAAAGAACGGATGAATTTCTGGTTCAAAATTAAATAACTCGTGAATATAAAAACCATTAATTCCATATTTTTCGTACACTTCCGAACCAATTGCCATACGATAGGCACCAACAATTTTATTAGATTCTTTATCCCATAGAAATAAATGATGGTAATGATTATCAAAACGGTCTAAATCTATTTCATCATTTGTTCCTTCTCCTATTGCACGAAATGTAATTTCACGTAAACGTCCAATTTCTCTTAAAATATTAGGAATTTGCTTCGCTGTAGAAAAAAAACATTCGTAATTATTATTTGTAAACAATAATGCTTCTTCATCTTTTCGCAATGCTTCAATATCTTGTAAAAGTAACTTTAAATCCGTTTCAGCAACAACATCCTTAACCTTTCTGTTTGAAGATGATAAGCTTGGTAAATTCGGAATTTTCAAATCAATATTACTTGGATTTTTCAGTACTTCTGATAAACTTCTTTTTTGTTTATAATACGATGAAAGCATATAGGTTTTCTTTCTTAAAAAAGCCGAATAATCTTCTATTGTGTTGTGTTCGTCTTGTTGCTTTTGTAAAATAGGTTTTCCTATTCGAATTTGAATTGGTCGTGTTCTTTTTTTCATCATTTCTGATGGCAGCATAGCTGTTTGAAAATCTGGATGTAACTTTGCTACGCGGTAGAAGACATTGCTATTTCTTGCTCTAAAAAACATTGGAACAACAGGAACTTTTGACTTTTTAATCAACTTCATTGCTGATTCTTGCCATTCTCTATCAATCACTCTACTTTCATCATCACGATAAGAAACTTCTCCAGCAGGGAAAATTCCTAAACAACCTCCGTTGCGTAATAACTTTAATGCATCGCGCATCCCCGTAAGGCTACTGTATGCTTCTTTACGTGTTTCGAAAGGATTGACTGGTATAATCATCGGTTCTAATGGTTTAATTTTTTGCAGTAAAAAATTCCCCATAATCTTGAAATCAGGACGAACTTTTGACATAAAATGCATCAAAATAATTCCGTCCAATGCACCAAGAGGATGATTAGAAATAATAATAAAAGGGCCTTCTTTTGGAATTCGTTTTAAATCTTCTTCATGAATTTCGTAATCCACTCCAAGATCATCTATTAAATAATCCAAAAAAGGTTCGCATTGCAAGTGTTTTCCTCTATTGTATAAATCATTGATTCCATCAATATTAAAAACTTTTTTCAATGCCCAAGCAACAGGTTTACCTAAAATTCCTATTTTAGAAAGACCTGATGCTGAAATAATATCTTCTGTTGAAATTAAACTCATTTAAGCCTTGACAACTATTTGTAATGTTTCACGCACTGTTTGACGTAATAACTCTTTTTCTTTTGATACAACTTTATCAGAATCTGCATCGAAATGACGAATTGTGTACAATAAAACATCTTTTTCTACTTGTACTTTAAACGCTTCGTTCATATCTGCAACAAACTGATCTAAGTTGTTGTATTTATCCTCTAAACATAAAGATAATGAAATTGCTGAATTTTGCATCAAATTTACTTTGATTTGATAATCATATAGTTTATTGAAAATCCCACTCAATTTATCTTCTGTAATAAACGAGAAATCTTTACTTGATAAACGCACCAAATTTTGTTCTCTTTTTAGGATAAAACATGGTACTTTTGGATCTAATGGTTGACCTTTTGCTACTTCTGTTCCTGCTTCTGTTGGATTGATAAATGATTTAACAAAGAATGGAATTTCTTTTTGTTGAAGCGGTTGCAATGTTTTAGGATGAATAACCGAAGCGCCATAATAAGCCAACTCAATTGCTTCTTCGTAAGAAATATGATGCAATAATTCTGCATGCTCAAAATAACGTGGATCAGCATTCAAAACACCTGGAACATCTTTCCAAATCGTCATGCTTTCAGCATTTAAACAATATGCAAAAATTGCAGCAGAATAATCTGAACCTTCTCTTCCCAATGTCGTTGTAAAATAGTTAGGATCTGAACCTAAGAAACCTTGTGTAATGAATAAACCTGATTGTGGTAATTTAGAAATACTATCCTCTGTCAACACCCAGTTTACTTTTCCTTCGCGGTAAGTGTGATCTGTTTTGATATAATCTCGAACATCTAACCAATCGTTCTTAATTTTAATTGAATTAAGATACATACTGATAATTTTTGTCGAAATTAACTCTCCACAGCATACAATTTGATCATAAACATAGCTGTAATTTGGAGATTTGTTTCGTCTTAAAAACGAAACGATATCATCAAAAAATTGAGATATTTCATTCGAAACCTCATCCGCATTATCAAACAATTCTATTGCTAAATCAATATGTTGTTTTTTTACATCATTAATTGTTTTTTCGAAATCATCCTTTTCAAAATAGCGTTTGACTACTTCCTCTAATGCATTTGTCGTCTTGCCCATTGCAGAAACAATTATACATGTATTTTCGTAACCAACTGATTGCAATAAATCTGCAACATTTCTAACGCCGGCTGCATCTTTTACGGAAGCACCACCGAATTTGAAAACTTTCATTTCTATAAAAATTTTTTTGTAAATATTTAACTTGCAAATATAACCAAACTACCTCTTATATATTGACCGAATTTAATTAAAGTTAAAAATAAATTTCCAGTATGATTTTCATGTATTTAGATTAATTTCAACCGTTTGAAATGAGTAGAATTGAGTTTTTATTCCGATATTTGACCAGCAAAACATAATTATGAACACAAATTCTCATCAAACTCTTGGAGAGTTTATCATAGAAAATCAAGCAGATTTTATTTACTCATCTGGAGAACTATCTAGATTATTGAGTTCGATTAAATTAGCAACAAAAGTTGTTAATTACAAAGTAAACAAAGCAGGATTAGTTAACATTTTAGGAGAATTCGGAAACGAAAATGTACAAGGTGAAAAACAGCAAAAATTAGATGTTTTTGCGAATGAAACTTTCATTGACACTTTATCACAACGTGAAGTTGTTTGTGGAATCGCCTCAGAAGAAAATGAAGATTTCATCGCTATTCAACCTTCTAAAAATTCAAAAAATAGCAAATATGTTGTTTTAATTGATCCCTTAGATGGTTCTTCTAATATTGATGTAAACGTTTCTGTTGGTACAATTTTCTCTATCTATCATCGTGTTACAGAACCAGGAACTCCTGTAACAAAAGCAGATTTTTTACAACCAGGAAATAAACAAGTTGCAGCTGGATATGTGATTTACGGAACATCGACTATGTTGGTTTACACAACTGGAAATGGGGTGAATGGATTTACATTGAATCCAGGAATTGGAACGTTCTATTTATCACATCCTAATATGTGTATTCCAGAAGATGGTAATATTTATTCGGTAAATGAAGGTAATTATGTGAAATTCCCTCAAGGTGTTAAGAACTACATCAAATATTGTCAGGCTGATGAAGAAGATCGTCCATACACTTCTCGTTACATTGGTTCATTATGTTCAGATTTTCACCGTAACATGTTGAAAGGTGGAGTTTACATCTATCCTTCTGGAACAAATAACCCAAATGGTAAATTGCGTTTATTATATGAATGTAATCCGATGGCTTTTATTGCAGAACAAGCTGGTGGTAAAGCGTCTGATGGGTTTAATCGTATTATGGACATCGTCCCAACTGAATTGCATCAACGTATTCCTTTCTTTTGTGGATCTAAAAATATGGTTGATAAAGCAGAAGAGTTTTTGCGTGAAGCAGAATCTAACTAAAGTTTTTCAAAAAATTATCAATAAAAAAATCCGCTCAATGAGCGGATTTTTTATATTATACTCTATTAAGGAATTGCTATACCTGGATAATTTCCTGGATATACGTGTCTTAAAGTAGAATGATATTTTTTGTTAATTGCATCCGCAAACATATTTGCTACAATGGCATATCCAGTTCCTGTTAAGTGAACTCCGTCTAATGAGAACGCTCCACCTGAAACGAATGTTGTTGTATATGTTTGTCCATAGTATTTAATTCCCGATTGAGAACTTAATTTCTTCATTTCAGAATATGCATCCACTAAAGCTAAGTTATAAGCTGTTGCTAATTCAGCAATTGCTGCATTGTATTTAACCACAGCCGCTTCTGCTTTTGCTGTTTCTTTTGCTGTTAATACATAATTATCTGCCATTGGATAACTAACACCAACTACCGATAATTTACCAGCTTCTTCTTGAGTTAATCCTAATTTCATTAATTCTCCAACTCTATTAGTATCTACTTTTCCAATTACAGAAGAAGAAGTTAAAACCAATAAATCTTTCGCTGTTGCTTGACGAGCTTGACCATAAATCATTCCAAATAATGTAGCCTTAGCAGCTCCAATTTTTGGTGTTAAAGCTGCTGTAATAGTTGCTGATAAATCTGCTAAATCTTTATCTTTAATTACTACAGGACTTGCAGCAGTTTTAGAAAATGAAATTTTTCTATCAGAAGCTCCAACTGCATCAAATACTTGATTTAATCCTGCATAAGTCGCATTTAACTCATCAATCATTGATGCAAAACTTGGGTTTGCAGGCGATAATGGTGCGTATGGAACCGTTGTAAAATATGGAATAGATGTTACAGAAGGAATATTTGCAATTACTCCTTTTGCTCCTGCAGCAGTTAAAGCTTTCAATCCATCATTAATTGTAGATTTTACAACATTTACATTAGAGATATCAGAACCTCCATACGTTCTTGGATCAACATTATTTGTTTCATTATGATCTACTCCAACTCCTCCAGATGTTGCATAACCTAATACATCATTATTTCCAATCCAATATGAGAAAAATGTAGGCTTTTGCGCAACAGCATCAGCAACAACGGAAGTTGTAGCGCCACTTGCAAAACGCACAAAATACGGATTTGCTGTTACAGGATCAGTTTGTAATCCTGCTGGGTTTCCATAACCTGGTGCAACCAAATGATAAGATTTTGCTCCTGGAACTCCCATGTTTTGGTAAGTCCCTTTATCAGCTAAAATATCTAACGCTGCTCCTGGTGCAGTAGGAACTGGTGTTAAAGCTCCATTTACAATTTGCAAAGTCAACTTACCCGAAAAACCTGGTAAATTTGTAAAACCTCCTGTGTCATTTGGCATATAAGGAATTTTGAACTCCCCTCCTCCTGCAGCTTTCATTAATCCAGCTAACATATTTGGATAAGAATTTTCTTGTCCTGATCTGTATAATGCATTATCTCTATAACCAGAAGTCAACGAGTTTCCTAAAGCAATATATTTTGAAAAGTTAGCTTCACCTGCTGTAACTTGAATATCCTCGATTGGATGCTCAAAGTCTTGATCACAACTAAACATTGTAGCAGCTAAAGCAACTAAAACTATTTTATTTAAATGTTTCATTTTGTAGTGTTATTTAAGGTTATACGTTAGTCCTAAACCAAAGTTAATTGCACGCATCTTAACATCTCCAGAGAAATTTTGTTCGATGTTATTAATGTATCTTTCATCACCTTGAACATAAGATCCAAATAAATCTAAGTAAAATCCATTGTTAAATTTAAATCCTACTCCAGCAGAAACTGAATTTAAGTTTGAACTTGGTGTTTCAGAAGACCAATAAGCTCCAGGAACCGGAGATTTATCATGGTAATAACCAACACGCCCTGTAATCATCTCGTTAAATGTATATTCTGCTCCAAAACGGAATAAAGTATTGTCTTTCCAATTTTTTGTTGACGTTGAAGTATAGAATGTATTTGACGCGTCGTTGTATAAATTAATATCTAAACTTTTGTAACGTGTCCAGTTTTGCCACACTATATCTCCAAAAAGTTCTAACTGTGGTAATACTTTATAAGACATTCCGAAAGTAAATTCAGATGGCAATGGTAAAGTTGTATTCCATTTATCTGTGTTAAAAGGCACATTAGATGCAATTCCAGCCGGAACATCCATCCATGTTACATCTCCTTTGTTTGCAGAAACATCTACATTAGAACGGTAAGCTAATCCAACTCCAAATTTCTCTGTTGGTTTGAACATTGCCCCTACATTAAATCCTAAACCATGTGCATCTTTGTCTTCTAATCTAAGCTTAATGTCATTTCCAGCAACCGTTTGCACTTTTTCTAATTTAGCCGATCCATGTGAATAGATAAAACCTAAACCTAAACTAAACCAATCTGAAAAACGATAAGCAACTGTTGGCTGAATATTAAATGCTTTTAAGTCGATATGCGTTATATTAGCCTTATTTTGCCAATCTTCTGGCCAAGTTACCGAGCTACCAAATGGAGTAGTCACACTAATCCCTACCGCTAAATCATCAACAGGTTTGTAACTCACTGCCAAATACATTGGAGTTCCTAATTTACTATCCGTTTCAGCTTTTTGGAAAGTTGTTGGATCTTGCCATTTTACGTCAGTTTTCACACCAAAACCTCCAACAGCAATACTCAATTTGCTCTCTACAAAAGCTAATCCTGCAGGGTTATAAAACGCCACACTCGCATCACGAGTTTGCGTTGCAGAAGTTCCACCTAAAGCAGCTTGGCGAACTCCCTGTAAAGCAACACGGTAACCTCCTGCAAAAGCAGATGAAGATAGACCGATTAATGCTAATGTTAAGAAAATTTTCTTCATATTTTTTGTTCGTTTTTAATAATTCCTTTTAACAAAAATAACATAATTTTATAATAATGTTATGTTAACATAATAAATTTTAAAAAATACTTTATACTTAAGGCTTTCAGCCATAATATTAATTGTGTAAAATATACACTATTGATAAATTTCTTTGATTTTTTCGGATATAACATACCCTTCAGACCAACAAGCCTGAAAATTAAAACCTCCAGTAATTGCGTCAATATTCAAAACTTCTCCTGCCATGAACAAATGAGGTAATTTTTTAGCTTCCATCGAATGAAAATCAATTTCTTTCAAATCAACTCCTCCAGCAGTCACAAACTCGTCTTTGAATGTGCTTTTACCATTTATTTGGTATTTTCCTTGTGTTAATTCTGATGCTAAAGCTTCGATATGTTTCTTCGACAAGTCGGCATATACTTTATTTTCGGCTATGTTGCAATAATTCAGAATACTCAACCAAAAGCGTTTCGGGAAATCGAACGGATTGTTTTTGTGTACATTCTTCTTTGCATCAACTTGTTTCTTATTATTCAAAAAAGAAACTATTTCTTCTTTAGATTGATTGACAAAATTAATTTCAGCTTCGAATTTATAATTACTTTCGTTCAATTTTAAAGCTCCCCAAGCTGATAAACGCAAAATAGCAGGACCACTAAATCCCCAATGTGTTATTAACAAAGGTCCTTCTGCCTCTAACTTTTGTTGATTGATTTTAACTTCTGCATTTTCGAATGAAATCCCCATCAAGCTTTCGATTCTTGGATCTTTGCAATTAAATGTAAATAGAGAAGGAACAGGTTGAATAATCTTCAAACCTAAGTTTTTCAAACTTTTCCAGAATTTTGGTGTACTTCCTGTTGTAATAATTACTGTTTCAAAAAAATACTTTCCTGATTTTGTAATCAATTCATAACCTTCATTAACTTTGTTGATTTCTTGTACGCCATCCGAAAAATTTAATTGAACTTTATTTTGATCAACCGCTTTAGTTAACGCTTCGATAATAGAAAGAGATGAATCGCTTACTGGAAAAATACGATTATCATCTTCAATTTTCAATTCAACTCCGCGTTCATCAAACCACGCCATTGTATCGCCTGGCTGAAATGTATAAAAAACACTTAGTAATTCCTTTTTCCCACGTGGGTAAAACTCTACTAAATCCAATGGATCAAAGCATGCATGAGTTACATTACACCTTCCTCCACCCGAAATACGTACTTTTTGTAGTGGTAAATTTGCTTGTTCAAACAATACAGTTTGTTGTCCTACAGTTTTTCCAAGGTTTGCTGCAACAAAATATCCTGCTGCACCACCTCCTACAATGGCTATTTTTTTCACGGAGCAAAGGTAAAGTTTTATTTTTAACAGAAATTTTTAATAAAAAAAGGAAAATGTTTTCACATCTCCTTTTATGCTTTTTGTTCGTGAAAAACGAACAAAGGTGTTATATTTTTGTTTGCTATTTTTTTTGTAAATCCAGGCGAAAATATCTTATCAAAGAAACCTTTGTTTCGACTAACAACGGTTAACAAATCAATTTCTTTTTCTTTGATAAAATCTAAAACCGCATTTACAGGATCCGCATCATGATAAATTTCAAAAAAAATTGGGTCTCCTGCAAATTGATTTTGCCAATCTTTCATTGCTTGTTTATTATATTTTCCGTCTTTAGAAACATGCATACAATGAATTTTTGCATGATGACGATTTGCTATTTCAAGCAAATATTTCAAGGCTTCTTTATCTTTTTGATCAAAAACAGTTGTAAAACCTATATTCTTAAATCCTTTGAATACCATTCCATTCGGAATACTTAAGATAGGAATTTTCATCGATGTAATTGCATTAATAGTATTGGAACCAAAAAGCATTTTTTCTATCCCTGTATTTCCATCTGTTCCCATTACCACAAAATCAACACTTTCTTCGCCAATGATTTCGCGTAATATATACAAGAAATTTCCTTCTTCTAAAATAAATTTAATTGGAATTTCATTTAATCCGTTTTTATCTGCTATTTCCCTTAATTGCGGAATATTATCTTTGAAGTTATTAAAACTTCCTAATTCTACAGTTTCATATACATTCTGAATTAAACCTGCACTCAAAGTACCAGTAATCATTGGCAGTTCGTAAACGTGCAATACATAAACTTGTGCATCTATACTTTTCGCAAGGTTAAGAGCATATAAAAACGCATTATTAGCCGTCTCAGAAAAATCTGTTGGGAACAATATTTTTTTCATTTTTTTTGTGTTTTGTACACAAAAGTTACGAATAATTTTAGTTCTACGCGAAAAAAAGCTCAATCTATTTATGGAGATTGAGCTTTGTATATTCAGTATAAACTAATGTTATTCATGAAAAACTAATAAAGGTACCTTGTTTTGAGAAAGGATTTTCTTAGTGAAACTAGGAGAAAATAACTTTTCGAAGAAGCCTTTGTTGCGACTAACGACTGTTAATAAATCGATTTTTTCTTCTTTGATAAATTCTAAAACAGCATCAACAGATTCTTCTGCTGTATAAATAGAAAAATCTACAGGTTCGTCTTTGTAATATTCTTTCCAATGATTAAGCGTAGGGACATCGTAATTTCCATCTTTAGAAACATGTAAACAATGAACTTTGGCTTTGTATCGATATGCAATTTCTGTTAAAAAATCTAAGGCTTTACGGTCCTTATCTTCAAAAATTGTTGTAAAACCGATGCTTTTTATTCCTTTATATTCATATCCATGCGGAACACTCAAAACTGGAATTTTCAGATGTTTAATTGCATTCATCGTATTCGAACCAAAAAGTACTTTATCAAATCCTGTATTTCCTGTTGTTCCCATCACTACAAAGTCTACTTTTTCTTCTTCTATAAAAGTTGGTAAAACGAAAGAAAGCATTCCTTCTTTTATAATAAATTTTAAATCAATATTAGAAAATCCATTATCCTCAGCCATTTTTCTAAGAAAAGGAATATGATCTTTTAGATTTTCAAATTTATTCAATTCAATGGTATCATATACATTTTGTAAAATGCCAGCATCAATTCCTGCATTCACAATTGGATATTGAAAGGCGTGTAAAATATACAACTCTGCATTTTGATTTTCTGCCAAATTCAACGCATACAAAAATGCGTTATTTGCTGTCTCGGAAAAGTCGGTTGGAAATAATATTTTTTTCATAATCTATCTCTTTATTAGCTCCCTAAATATACGAAATAAATAGCGTGTAAAATTAATTTGAAATTAAATATTATTGTGTTTTTTTAATTTAAGCTGATTAAAAATATATTCATTTTTGAATAAATTCTTATCCGTAACTTTGC
This sequence comes from Empedobacter stercoris, assembly GCF_020281205.1. GTDB lineage: Bacteria > Bacteroidota > Bacteroidia > Flavobacteriales > Weeksellaceae > Empedobacter > Empedobacter stercoris. Next base: position 76,489 of record NZ_JACXZC010000003.1, on the reverse strand, counting down.
ACTTCATAAATTTCAATTCATGAATAATAAATATTTCCAGAAAACCATTGTTCGATGGTCAGATTTAGACGCTAATCGTCATTTAGCGAATGCTTCATATATGAATTTCACAAGCTTTGCTCGAATTGCTTTTTTAAGAGATTTTGGTGTTTCGATGAATAACTTAGCTGAATATGGTATTGGTCCAGCAATTTTACACGAACAATTTTCATTTTTTAAGGAAGCTATGGAAGGTGAAGAAATTTATATTTCGGTAGAAATTGGTGGAATGTCAGAAGATGGAATGATTTATCAATTTATTCACAATTTGTATAACCAAGATGGTGTACATCTTTGCCATTCTGAATTGACAGGTGTTTGGTTTTCGATGTCGAAAAGAAAAATGCAGGCACCACCAACTGAAATGGTCGAAAATATTAAAAAATCATTTGAAGGACAAACAATCAAAGCAATGTCAAAACAAGACATTATCAATTTACCTTTTCGTTCAGAAAATATAGATCCTTCAATTTTCAATCAAAAATAAAATCATGTTAGAAGATAAAAACGTTTCAAAAACAAGTTTAGCCGAAATCGGTGAATTTGGTTTAATTCATCAAATTAAAGAAGGTTTTCCAATCAAGTTAGAAAGCTCTATCAAAGGAATTGGCGACGATGCTGCTGTTCTTGATTACAAAAAGGACAAAATTGTTGTATCAACAGACATGTTAGTAGAAGGTATTAACTTTAGTTGGTCGTACATGCCTTTGCGTCATTTGGGATATAAAGCTGTTGTAACTGCAATTAGTGATATTTTGGCAATGAATGCTATTCCAAAACAAATTTTGGTTTCTATGGCAATCTCAAATCGTTTTACGATAGAAGCTGTTGATGAAATTTACAATGGAATGAAATACGCATGTGACAAATACAAAATCGATATCGTTGGTGGTGACACCACTTCTTCTGTTAGTGGACTTGTACTAAGCATGACCGCAATTGGCTCGGCTCCTGAAAAAGATTTGGCATACAGAAGTGGAGCAAAAGAAAATGATTTGGTTGTACTTTCTGGTGATTTAGGTGCATCTTTCCTTGGTCTACAGGTTTTGGAACGCGAAGCTCAAGTATCGAAAGTAAATCCAAACAATCAACCTGATTTTGAAAACTATTCCTATTTAATTGAAAGACAGTTAAAACCTGAAGCGAGATTAGATATCATCAATCTTTTGAAAGAATTAAAAGTTAAACCAACTTCTATGATTGATATTTCGGATGGATTATCGTCTGAGATTATTCATCTCTCAAAAGAAAGTGGTGTTGGAATTAATATATACGAAGAAAAAATTCCGTTGGATTCTGTTGTCATTCGCACTGCCGAAGAATTCAAAATCAATCCAATTACATGCGCTTTAAGCGGTGGAGAAGATTATGAATTGATGTTTACAATTGATCAAAAAGATTTTGAGAAAATAAAAGGAAATCCACATTTAACGGTGATTGGTCACGTAACTGGTAAAAACGAAGAAAATTACTTAATTACCCGAGGAAGCGAGCAAATGGTTCCTTTAACTGCACAAGGTTGGGGAGTTGAAACAGAAGAAGAAAGTTAATTAACGAATTAGTTAATTCGAAAATGTGAGAATTTTAAGAAGCTGGCATTGAGCTTGTCGAAATGCAACTTCTCACCAAATATATTATCAAAAGCATTCAAGAAATTGGATGCTTTTTTAGTTGAAATAAGTTGTAATTTAGATTATTATTAATAATTATATCTAAAAAATCAATAAATAAAATGCTATTCAAAACAGGAATTGGGTTGTTATCTTTATCAATTCTAATGCTTATTTATGCGATTGCAATGTTTGCAGCAAGAGGTAATTATAGTAAATTTGAAATAAAGCTTTCAGAAATTTCACTTGTTTTTTGGCTCCCTATATTTTGTTTAGGTATTTTAATCTTAATAATTTCATTTGTATTAATTACAATAAAAAAACAAAAAAGCTCGAACTAATAAGTTCGAGCTTTTATATTGTTAGCGTTTTCGCTGTCGAATTATCAATTAAGATAATGGTTCAACTGAAACGTAAGATCTATCGTTACGTTTTTTAGTGAAAACAACTTTTCCGTCAACTAAAGCGAATAATGTGTGATCTTTACCGATTCCTACATTATCACCAGGATGATGTTGAGTACCTCTTTGACGAACAATAATGTTACCAGCGATTGCTGCTTGTCCACCAAAAATTTTAACACCTAAACGTTTCGAATGTGATTCACGACCATTTTTCGAACTTCCGACCCCTTTCTTATGTGCCATTTCGTTTTGTTTTTAAGAGTTAATAATTAATCTCTGCTCAATCTTAACCGATTGAAGCAATTTCAATTTTAGTGAATTGTTGACGATGACCGTTAGACTTTTGGTAACCTTTTCTTCTTTTTTTCTTGAAAACGATTACTTTGTCTCCTTTCACGTGTTCAACGATTTTAGCTACTACGGTAACTCCGTCTATAACTGGGGCGCCGACAGTGATTGCTCCGTTATCAGTTAATAAAACACGATCGAATTTTACTTCTTCTCCTGCTTCACCTGCTAAACGGTTTACAAACAATTGTTGGTCTTTTTCAACTTTGTATTGAAGCCCTGCTATCTCTACAATTGCGTACATAAATTAATGTTTATAAATGAAAATTGAGTGCAAAGATAATCAAAATTTTGAATTTAAGAACTTGAATTGATTGAAATTTAGTTAGAAAGATGAAAAAACTATGACATATCTTCTATTTGGATTAATTAAAAATAACATATCTTTGCAATGAAAATCAAAGATAGATTGGTAGAGATGGTTGAAAATTATTCTTTAAAAGATTTAAAAATTGGTGAACAAGCTGTTGTAATTGGTTTTACGACTGAAGATGTTCCTGCAAAATTTTATGAAATGGGTTTTGTCCCAGGTACTAATTTACTGGTTAAAAACAAAGCTCCTTTTGGTGGTCCTATTTGCATCAGTATTGTATCGAACAAGTCTGTTTTAGCATTAAGAAGAAACGAAGCCGATAAAATCTTGATAACAAAGAAATAATGAATCATTATAAAATTGCCTTAATTGGTAACCCAAATGTTGGTAAAACTTCGTTATTTAATAAGCTTACAAATCTTCGTCAAAAAGTAGGAAATTATCCTGGTGTGACGGTAGAGAAACGTGAGGGGAATATTGAACGAAATGGAAACAAATTTTTCATTACAGATTTCCCAGGAACGTATACTATTTATCCAAGCTCTTTGGATGAAGAAATTGTTTTCAAAACTTTAGGAAACAAAACCGATAAACATTATCCTGATTTAGCCATTGTTATAGGTGAACCATCAAATTTAAAACGTTCGATTTTATTGTATCAACAAGTTCGAGATTTAGATGTTCCTGCGATTTTTGTCATTAACATGAAAGACGAAATCAAGAGCAAAGGCCTTAACATTGATTTACCAAAATTAGAAGATTTTCTTCAAACTAAAATATACTTAACAAACGCTCGTACAAGCGAAGGTATCGATGAATTGGTAGATGCTTTCACTAAAAAAGCAACCGATTACACTAATCATTATGCAATCTCGAAAGAATATCTTTCAGTCGTAGAGAATGTAAAAAATGAATTTCAATTAGATTCTAATTATCAAGCTTGGCAATATCTATCGCAAAAAGAAGTTCCTTTTCTATCAAAAGAGAAGCAAGATAAGTTAGAAGCAATAAAAAAAGAAAACGCTATTATTTCGAAGCGTTTACAAGTAAAAGAAGCTTTAGATCGAAATAAAATTTTAGAGGAGAAATTAAATACCATCATTTCTTATAAATTCGAAGGAAATGAAACTTTAACTGATAAAATTGACAAAATATTAATTCATCCAGTTTTTGGTTATGTTATCTTTTTAGGGATTTTATTATTAATCTTTCAAGCTGTTTACGCATGGTCAGCTCCATTAATGACAATGGTTGAAGACCTGTTTGGTTGGTTTGATGAAAAAGTAATTAGTTTTTTACCCGAAGGACCCATCAATGAAATTGTTGGTGGCGCTATAATACCAGGAATAGAAGGTATTGCTGTTTTTGTTCCTCAAATTGCCATTTTGTTTTTATTCATTTCGATTATGGAAGAAACAGGGTACATGAGTCGTGTTGTATATTTGATGGATAGATGGTTAAAACCTTTTGGATTAAGTGGAAAAAGTGTTGTACCATTAATCTCGGGCGCTGCTTGTGCAGTACCAGCAATTATGTCTGCGCGTAACATCGAAAATGACAAAGAGCGCTTATTAACGATACTTGTCACCCCATTTATGACGTGTTCTGCTCGTTTGCCTATTTATATCGTTCTGATTGCCTTGGTAATTCCTGACGAAAAAATATTTGGTTTCAGTTACCAAGCCTTGGCCTTATTTGTGATGTACATATTAGGTGTTGTTGGTGCTTTAGGAAGTGCCATTTTACTGAACTTAATTATAAAAGCAAAACATAAAAGTTTCTTGATTTTAGAGATGCCAACGTACAAACTTCCTGATTGGAAAAATGTTGGAATTAATGTATGGGAAAAAACATTAGGTTTCTTAATTGATGCTGGTAAAATAATATTTGCAATTTCGATTATTCTATGGGTTTTAGGAACATTTGGACCAGGAGAACAATTTAAAAATGCAGAAGAGATAGTTACTGCTCATCACCCAAAAATGGATGAAGATGATTTAGCCAATGAAATTGCTTCTTATAAATTAGAACATTCATACTTAGGAAGATTAGGAGCAGTTATAGAACCAGTTGTAGAACCGTTGGGATATGATTGGAAGATGGGAATTGGTTTGATTTCTTCCTTTGCTGCCCGTGAAGTATTTGTCGGAACAATGTCAACTGTTTATAGTTTAGGCGAAGTTGATGTGGAAGACGATGGTCAAAAAGATCGTTTACTTCATCGTATGCAATCAGAAATCAACCAAAATACAGGTGAACCTGCATATAATCTTGCAACAGGAGTTTCGTTGTTATTATTCTACGCTTTCGCAATGCAATGTATGAGCACTATCGCGATTGTAAAAAGAGAAACAAATTCTTGGAAATGGACACTGATTCAGACAGGATTTATGACTGGTTTAGCATACATTGTTGCATTTATTGCATATCATTTATTAAAATAATACTATGGACAATATTTGGATACAATATGGTTTTATTGCATTTCTTTTCGGATTTGCCATTTGGTATATTGTAAAATTAATAAGAAACTCATTTAGTTCAAAAGGAGGAGGTTGCTCCAAAGGATGTGGCTGTGCTCCAACTAAAGATGAATTTCAGAAAAAGGCTAACTCATAAAGTTAGCCTTTTTTATTTCAAAATTTCGGAGTATTTTTACACTAAAAAGAATTAGTATTTATCAATTATTTTATTGATTTCTAATTAGTTTTATTTCATTTATTCGGAATTATATTTTACAAAATGGACAATTGGATAATCATTTCTTTCGTTATTTCAGCTTTAATCATTTTAGGCGTAATTATTTACATTATCTCAAAAAATAAAAAAAATAAAATTATTCAAGAGATTGAGTTAAGTACGAATAATGATAAAATAAAAACTGTAAAGAACGAAGTTGCTGCTAAAAAAATTGTAGAAATTAAATCAACAGGAAATATAGAATCTGAATCTACTCCACAACAAGATATACGGGAAGAAAAAATCGTTAGTAATCTGAGTATCTCCTCAAAAACAGAAAACGATTTGTTACGAAAGTTAGAGCAATTTGAGAAAAATAATGATTTTATCAAAAAGGACATAAATCTTGCTGTACTATCAAAACAGTTTAAAACAAATACGAAATACCTTTCTGAAGTGATTAAAACTCATCGGCAAAAACCTTTTAATACTTACTTGAATGAGTTAAGAATAAACTATATCGTCAACCGTTTAAAAAATGAACCGAAGTACATCAATACAAAAGTGAGTTATTTAGCAAGTGACTGTGGATTCACTTCTCATAGTACTTTTACCACTATTTTCACTCAAATTATGAACGAATCACCTTCTGTTTTTGTAAAAAGAATAAAAGAAGAACAAAAAAAATAATAATTCTGTTTTATAAAAACATATCCTATTCATTTACAACCAGTAAATTAATTTATACCTTTCTTTTAAAATCTATATTAATAGAAGAGCTATATAAAAAAATCCTATCAAAATTAACTTTATATTTTTTTATTCTTGATTAAGATTCTATCTTTAATTTAAGATTATGTCTTATGCGAAAAATAGAACCAGAAATACTTGCACAAAAAATTAAAGAAGGTGATCGATTTGCCTTATCAAGAGCAATTACACTTGCGGAAAGTAATCGATTAGATGACCTTAATTTAGCACATCAAGTTATTAGTTTACTACCCACTTCCAAAACATCTAAAAGGATTGCTATTACAGGAATTCCAGGTGTTGGAAAAAGTACATTTATTGAGTCTTTAGGAAAGTATATCGTTCAACAAGGAGAAAAAGTTGCTATTCTTGCAATCGATCCAAGTAGCTCTTTGTCTAAAGGAAGCATCTTAGGCGATAAAACTCGAATGGAAGATCTATCCCGAGAAGAAAACGCATACATTCGTCCAAGCGCTTCTAATGGCTCTTTAGGCGGAATTACATCGCGTACCTATGAAGCTATTTTACTATGCGAAGCTGCTGGTTTCGAAAATATTTTAATCGAGACTGTTGGAGTTGGACAATCGGAAACACTTGTAAACGAGATTTCAGATCTTTTTCTTTTCCTACAACTTCCTGGTTCTGGAGACGATTTACAAGGGATTAAACGAGGAATAATGGAAATGGCAGATCTAATTTTTGTCAACAAATCCGATTCATTTCAAGAAAAATTAGTGAAAGATGCAAAATTAGATATTGTACGCTCATTACAGTTTTTACCAACAAAAGCATCTCAATGGAAAAGAAAATCGATTATCGGATCTGGATTAATCGGAAAAGGAGTTCCTGAGTTATGGGAATTGGTCCAAGATTATTTTACATTTATTAATGAAAACGATTATTATCGTTCAAATAGAGAAAATCAGCAACTAAAACAAGCTGAGCGATACACTATTGATTTGATTAATCAACATTATTTAAAAGCTTTAAAAGCTCATCCAATTGAACTAAACAAACACATTTCTGCTTTTGAAATGGCAAAAGATTGGCTAAACAATCATTCAGTTGAAATGACTATAAAATAAAAAAAGACAATCGTAATGATTGTCTTTTTTGCTCCTCCTCTTGGGCTCGAACCAAGGACCCTCTGATTAACAGTCAGATGCTCTAACCAACTGAGCTAAGGAGGAAAATCCGATATTTTGTAAATTTATTTTTAAGTCTTTGTTTGACTTTTTACTAAAAAAGCTCCTCCTCTTGGGCTCGAACCAAGGACCCTCTGATTAACAGTCAGATGCTCTAACCAACTGAGCTAAGGAGGAATGTTGCTTAATTGTGGGTGCAAATATAATAGTATTTTTTACACCCACAAAAAATATTTTAAATTTTATTGAAAAATCATATTGATAATATCATTACCGAAGATGAAAATCATTAATCCTAAGATAATTACAACACCAATCATTTGTGCTTTTTCTAAAACTTTTTCACTTGGTTTTTTTCCAGTGACCATTTCATAGATAGCAAAAACAGCGTGTCCACCGTCTAAACCAGGTATTGGTAGTAAGTTTATAAAGGCTAACCAAGCAGAAATCATTGCTGTAAATGACCAGAAAAATAACCAGTTCCATTCTGTTGGCATTTGTTTTACCATTCCAATCGGACCCGCAACTTGCTTACGACCATCTTTTACTTGGAATAACGTCCCAATACCACGTACTTGTGTTGCAATTGCTTCAAAAGGCTCTACAATTCCTTTTGCAATACCTTCTCCTATTGTATAATCTTCTCTCGAAATTAATGCTTGTACATATTCAGTAGAAGCATTAAAACCGATTGTACCATCTTTATCTACATTTACCATCAATTCAATAGGTTCACCTTTTCTTTCGATACTTAAAGAAATCGTTTTTCCTTTGTAATCTTTCAATTTGTTTTTAAAATCAGAAAATAAAGGTGTTGTAAACCCATCCACTGCAATTATTTTATCACCTTTTAATAAACCTGCTTTTTGGGCGGCACTATTATCCACGATAGAATCAACAACAGTTGGACTTTGCGGAATAAAGAAATTTCCTTTAGCATTCAAGATTTCTGTTCTAAAATCTTCTGTAATTGGTAATGATACTTCTTGTCCATCACGTTTTACATCTAAAGTTTCACCTCCCAACAAAGCTTCTTTGCCTATTTCGTTTAGTGCTTGATATTTTACACCATTTACACCAACAGGAATATCACCTTTCTGTAAACCAAATTTTGTTTGTGTTTCATTTGCTTCAATTCCATATTGCATTTTATTTACATCAATAAAACTTTCTCCTTGCGAAATAAAAAGTGCAGCATAAATAATCATTGCTAAAATGATATTGACAATAATACCACCTAACATAATAATTAATCGTTGCCAAGCTGGTTTTACTCGGAACTCGTAGGGTTTTGGTTCTTGTTTCATTTGTTCCAAATCCATGCTCTCGTCAATCATTCCCGAAAGTTTTACATAACCTCCAAGTGGTAACCAACCGATACCATAAACGGTATCTCCAATTTTCTTTTTCCAAATGGCAAATTTCACATCGAAAAAACAAAAGAAACGTTCTACTCGAACGCCAAACCATCGTGCTGTAACATAATGTCCAAGTTCGTGCAACATTACTAAAAGCATCAAACTAAGCATTAAGGTAGCTATCTGTATTAACATATTATTCTAAATTTGATTATGTTCTAATTTTTAAATGACTACAAAATTAATTGTTTTTATTTACCAACGCATTTTATTTTTTCCATTCTAAGGTTTCTAACAATTTTTTTACATCTTTCTTGATGTAATCAACTGCAGGAGCTAATGAATCTGGCTTTGGTTGAGTTTTGAAATATACCGAACCTGCCAAAAAATTCTTGAGGCTATCGGTTGCATGAAATTGAATGTTAATTGCGGATTCTCCTCCTAACTCATACATAGTACCAAAAACCTTTCTTTCTGGAAAAGAAAATTCTTGAGGCGAAATAAAGCTGGCTTTAACCGTCTGTTCTTGTACAAAGCTTTCACTTTCTTTAATTTGAATGATTAAATCTTGAGGTGATTGAACTGGAAAATAAGTTAAGTAAATCGTTGCTTTCATGCTTGGATAAACAATATTAAAAGAGTTTGTTTTTTTCCCTTCTATAATTTTCCCAAAATTAGAATATTGAAATGTATAAGGAACATTTTCTTTAAATGTAAGGTAAGTTTGCTTAGGATATTCAAGACGAACTTGTCCCAAAGGCTTGGCGATACCCTCGCTTTTATTACATGACACAAAAAAAATAGCACTACTACATAATGCTATTATAGTTTTAAAATTCATGGTATAACGTAAAACGTTAGATTTTGTAAAATTCATTTAATAATTTAATTTCTAAAAAGGCAAATCGTCCTCTCCTTCATCGATAAAAGGAGGTTCAATTGTTGTATTTTCTTGTGTTTTCTGAACTTTGTTTTGTTCGTTTTGCATTGCTTGTCGTTGCTCATGATCAATTTTTGGTGTTAAAAATTCGATAGAGTTGGCAACAATTTCTGTTGTATAACGCATTTGTCCATTATCGTCCCATTTACGAGTTTTGATACGTCCTTCAACAAAAACTTTATCTCCTTTTTTTAGATAACGATCACATAATTCTGCCAACTTATTTCGTGTCACAATATTGTGCCATTCTGTTTCAGTAATACGTTCTCCTGTCCTCGAAATGTACGATTCTGTTGTGGCAATAGGAAATCGTCCAATGCAATTTTGTTCATCAAAATGATGCAATTTTACATCATCACCTAAATTCCCAATCAAAAGTACTTTATTCGTTGTTCCATTCATAGCTATAGATTTTTAGTGGCTTGTAACATACAAAGTTAATCCAAATAATGTTTATTTATAAATTTTTCTATTGGTTTTGGAAGCGGATAATCTTCGAGATCATTTAGAGAAATCATTTCAAAATTATTTTCTGCTTTCATTTTTGTTATTTCATTTAAAGATACATTTAATTTCCAATATTTTATAAATAAATTTTGATGGGATAAAACATGTTTTTCTTCGTCTATGAAAGTTAGTTTATTTTCAAGATTTTGATCTAAAATCCAACCTTTATCCAATAAATCAGTTTCAGTTTCAATTTTAGGAAAAGTGAATAAATTTTTCCAAACATCATTACCCGTTCGTTTTGAAAAAGCAATTGTTGATTCATTTTCGATAATGATAAAATGTAAAAAGCGATTCGACACTTTTGTCTTTTTTAACTTTACAGGAAGTTCGGTCACTTTATTCAACCGAAGAGCTTCGCACGATTCGTTTAAAGGGCAAATTTCACACTTTGGTTGTTTAGGCGTACAAATCGTTGCGCCAAGATCCATTACGGCTTGATTAAAATCTCCTGGACGTTTTTTATCAATGATTTCTAAACCTAAATCCCAAAATATTTTCTTGGTTTTAGGTGAGCTTATATCATCCTCAATATTAAAATATCGAGCAAAAACACGAAACATATTACCATCTACTGCAGGGACAGCTTCATTGTAAACAATTGATGAAATAGCAGCTGCTGTATAATCTCCAATTCCTTTTAGTTTCTTTAAATCGTTGAAATTTGTAGGAAAATGTCCATTTAATTCATCAGAAATCACTTTCGAAGTGTAATGTAAATTTCTTGCACGCGAATAGTAACCTAATCCTTGCCAGAGTTTTAGGACTTTTTGCTCCTCTGCATTTGCTAAATCAAAAATTGTATCAAATTCTTGTATGAAATTATTGTAAAATTTCATACCTTGGTCAACCCTTGTTTGTTGGAGAATTATTTCCGATAACCAAATGCGAAAAGGGTCTTTTGTATGACGCCATGGTAAATCTCGTTTATTTTTGTCAAAATATGACAAAATCAGATAGTTGAAGTTCATAAAAACTATTAAAATGTTTTTTTGTTGAGATACATTCGTTATATTTGCACCCGCTTTCAAATTTAAGAATAATAAGAGGAATTATGACAAAGGCAGAAATAGTAAATAACATTTCAAGTAAATTAGGACTTGAAAAGAGCGATACTCAAAGAGTGGTAGAATCGTTTATGGAGGAGGTGATTAAATCATTAGTAGAAGGAGAAAATGTATACTTAAGAGGATTTGGATCTTTTACTATTAAAACTAGAGCAGAAAAAACAGGTAGAAATATCACAAAAGGTACGTCTATTATTATTCCAGCTCACAACGTTCCTACATTCAAACCAGCTAAGACTTTCATCGAAGATGTAAAGACTAGTGAAGCAAACGTAATCAAATAACAATAAAATAATTGTATCATGCCAAGCGGAAAAAAACGTAAAAGACATAAGGTAGCGACGCACAAACGCAAAAAACGTCGTCGTCTTAACAGACACAAAAAGAAAAAATAATTAGTAGCTCGCTATTAATAATTTTAGTCTTTTTACAAGATAGCACTTTTCAATGTAAATTTTGGAAAGTGCTTTTATCATTTTTAAAAACATAATTTTTTGATGAGTAAAGAATTAGTGATTTCAGCCTTAGCTGATCAAGTACGCATCGCAGTTTTAGATGAAGGTCGCTTGATGGAATTTCATCAAGACACTGCAAATGATGGCTTTGCAGTTGGCGACATTTACTTGGGTAAAATCAAAAAATTAGCTCCCAGTTTAAATGCAACCTTTGTTGACATTGGTTATTCGAAAGATGCATTTTTACATTATCATGACTTAGGTCCACAAATACGTTCGTCAAATGCTTACAACAAAATTGTAGCAAATGGAACGTACAAAACCGAAAAATTGAAAAACTTCCGTATGGAAAAACCAATTGACAAAGATGGTCTGATTACAGAAATCTTTGCACCAGGTGATTCCGTTTTAGTTCAAATTACAAAAGAACCAATCCATACGAAAGGACCAAGAATTACTTCTGAAATTTCAATTGCTGGTCGTTATTTAGTTTTAGTTCCTTTCTCGGAACGTGTTTCGATTTCACAAAAAATCAAACAAAAACCAGAGCGCGATCGTTTAATCAAAATTTTAGAAGGTTTAACACCCGAAGGCTTCGGAGTGATCATCAGAACTGTTGCTGAAGATAAAAATGCTGAAGAATTACAAGCAGACTTGGCTTATTTGTTGAACAAATGGACACAAGTTTTCAAAAATCTTCAGAAAAAGAAAGCTCCTTCTAAAATTCTTAGTGAAATGGACAGAGCTTCATCTATCTTGAGAGATAATTTTAACGATGATTTTGTTAAAATTTCTGTTGATGATGCTGAATTAGCTGACGAAATGCGCGAGTATTTGGAAGTCATAGCACCAGATAAAGTAAATTTGGTGAAAGAATATGAAGATCCTTTTGTTCCAATTTTCGAAAAGTTTAATGTCGAAAGACAAATCAAACAAGCTTTTGGTAAAACGGTAACTATTCCTCAATCTAAAGGTGCTTACCTCGTGATTGAACACACAGAAGCGTTACACGTAATTGATGTAAACTCGGGAAATATTTCTCGTAACTCTAAAAATCAAGAAGATTCAGCTTTTGCCGTAAACAAAATTGCTGCTTCTGAAATTGCACGTCAGTTACGCTTACGCGATATGGGAGGAATTGTTGTGGTCGATTTTATAGACATGACTGATGCAGAACATAAAAAAGAATTGTTTGAGCATCTGAGAGCTGAAATGTCGAAAGAAAAAGCAAAACATAAGATTTTGCCACCAAGTAAATTTGGATTGATTCAGATCACAAGACAACGAGTTCGCCCAGAGGTGAATTTTATAACGACTGAAGAAAATCCGAACCAAGAATCGAATGAAGTAGAAGCACCTATCGTTACAATTGATAAAATTGAACAAGTGCTCTTGAATATCCTTGACAGAAAAGATAAGGATTTACGAAAGATGTCATTGCATGTGCATCCTTTCGTAGCTGCTTATTTACAACATGGATTGCCAAGCATTCAGATGAAATGGTTTTTTAAGCATAAAAAGTGGATTAAGATTGTGCCAAGAGATGCGTACAAATACTTACAATTTAACTTCTTGGATAAAGATCATAATACACTTTACAACGAATCAAATTAATAAAAAAACCTGCTCTATTGAGCAGGTTTTTTTAAGTTTTGTCAACACCTTGTTTTTGAGATTCTTTAAACTTTTCATCAATTTTTCTGTAATAATCACCGATAAAAACTTTGAATTCCACATCATTCATTTGACCCCCTTTACTCGGTTTCTGAATTAATATTTTATTGTCAAGTTTGATAGATTCTAGTGTTATCGTTGTAAAAGTTGTTGGTTTTTCTATAACTGTAGATTTTACTTCTAAAATTAAACCTGGTAAATTATTATATTTATTAGGTCCACATTTACTTTTAATATCCTTTGAAAACCAAGCTTCTACAAGATGAATATCGTTGTTTAAGATAGCTTTTCTTACTTTATAACCATTAATAATTTTAATCTCTTTTGTAAGTTTCCAATCATTATTTTCGATTATATCACTAACCAAATAAGCTTTTCCATCAACGCTTTTTTCAATGATTTTTTCGTTAGAATTAAAATCTAAATATGTTTGTTTGTCAACTACATCTCCTTCAACGGTAAATATAGTCATTCTACTTCCCTGAGAATTATCAATTCGTTGAAGTTCTTTGGATAAACATTTATCTTTATCAACAAATAATTCATAGAATTTAGGTTTTGAATAAGCTTCTTCTAATTGTTTTGCCTTTTCGGGTGATGTATTTGAAATGGTTACAAAATTTCTAATTTCATATTCGACCTTGAATTTTTCTTGAGCAAAAGTCATGAAAGGAATAAAGAGCAATAGTAAGTATTTCATTTGTGTTAATTAAAAGTGAATTAAATATACTAAAAAAAATAGAGAACTAATTGACAAAAGCTTTTCGCGATTTTCTTTATTTTAGCTAACTTAATCCATTACGATGAAAAAAATCTTACGAATACTACTAAAATCCTTAGCTACTTTAGTATTACTTGTTATGGTATACTTGCTTGCAGTGGTTTTGTTGCCGTTAATTCCTGTGCACAAAGAAAAACAGAAATCAACAGATCAAATAACGGCTTATATTTTAACAAATGGTGTACATACAGATATTGTGGTTCCTGTGAAATCTGAAGCAATTGATTGGTCATTTTTCGTGCCATTTTCCGATACAAAATCGAAGAAAGAATATAAATACATTGCTTTTGGTTGGGGAGATAAAGGTTTTTATTTGGATACGCCAGAATGGAATGATCTTAAACTTACAACAGCTTTTAATGCTGCTTTTTGGTTAGGAGATTCAGCGATGCACACTACTTTTTATGATAATATGACAGTTGGCGAAGATTGCAAAAGAATCTCTTTGAGTTTAGAAGAGTATCAAAATCTGATCGTATATATTAAAAATTCATTTGATTTGGATCAAAATTCTAAAGTAGAATTGGTTGAAACAGATGCAGTTTATGGAGAGGGTGATGCATTTTATGAAGCGAAAGGAAGTTATAGCTTATTTTTTACGTGTAATACTTGGGCGTCAAGTGCCTTAAAAGCGGCAAATAAAAAAGCTCCTTTGTGGACAGCAACCCAACAAGGGATATTTTATCATTACAAATAACGTTGAATAAAATTATTTCTAATTCATTTTCAAAGAGTTGTTTGTTTTAGCGACTTTCAGCGCAAAAAAAAAATAGTTTTAAGATTTGGAAGTAATAAAATTTGCTCTATATTTGCATCACAATATCGATAACGATACTCCTCCTTAGCTCAGTTGGTTAGAGCATCTGACTGTTAATCAGAGGGTCCTTGGTTCGAGCCCAAGAGGAGGAGCAAAAAAGACAATCATTACGATTGTCTTTTTTTATTTTACAAATATTTAACACTACATCACACAACCTTTTCTCCTCTTAGATCATCTTACAAGTAGAAAACAAAAAATAAATTTAGTATGAAATTTAGAAAAGTATTTAGCATTTTAGCAATATTAATTGTTATGGTCTCATTTGCACAAAAAAATAATAAAATGGATTATTCGATGTACCCAGAAGCAAAAAAAGGTTACGAACAAAAAATTATCGTTCTTCAACCTCAAACGAACGAAGAAAATTATTCGGTTGAAATTTTTGCTGGTAAAAAAGTAATGGTTGATTCGTGCAATCGTTTTTTCTTAAGTGGAAATTTTGATCAGAAAACAGTAGAAGGATGGGGATATAATTACATCAATTTCGAATCGAATGGGAATGTCGGAGGAACTATGATGATGTGTCCAGATAATCAATCTGTAGAGAAAACAATCTACGCTCAGTCTTTACAAACACGTTACAACAGCAAATTGCCAATTGTAGTTTATGTACCGAAAGGTTATACGTTAGAATATAGAATTTGGAAAGCTGATGAAAAACTTAACTTGGTAAAATAATATTACAGATTTTAAATTGAAAAAGCTCGAGAAATTCTCGAGCTTTTGTATTTTAATGGAAAACCAATTGTGTAATAGTATAAATAATCAAACCAACAAGCCCTCCGACAAGCGTACCATTTATCCGAATAAATTGTAAGTCTTTACCAACTTCCAATTCTAACTTTTCGCTCAGTTCTTTTCCTTCCCATTTATCGACTGTATTACTAATCAAACTTTCTACTTCTTTCACATTTCTCAAAATCATGCGGTAAATAAAATGACGTACCCAACTATTAATTTTATCAATCATTTCTTGGTTATCATTCAAATTCTCGGTTAATTTTTTAATGTTTTTATTGATATAAACTTGTATCGCAGAATTTGGATCATCAAAGCTTTCTGTCAGACTTACTTTAAGAGTCAACCACAAATCTGAGGCATATCCATTTAATCTTTCTTTGGTGATAAACTCATCTCGAAGCGATTCTAATTTCAATTTCCAATCGGGCGATTCTTTTACATTCAAAATATTTTCTCGAATAATTCGTTCGATATTATGACGAACTGGGTGTTCTTTGTCATTCTCTACCTCATCCAAAAAACTCACCACTCCTTCCACTACTCCTTTTGAGATTTTTTTTCCTGCAAAGAATGAAATGACAGGATGTTTTTCGTTTAATTTATCTTTAATAATCAAATCACTTTCGATGATATATTCTTTGGCTTTCGGAATAATTGCTTCTAAAATTTCATTGTGCTTTTCTTTTTCGAGGATATATTCTAAACTTGTTGAAACCAATTCTGGAAGATCAAACTGTTTTAAAATCTCATCCCCTTTTAACGTGATAAAATCAACCACATCTTTATCATCTAAATCTTTGACAATCTTCTTCAAAAAATTAATCAATTCTACTTGTAACATTTCTTGATTAGTCGGTTTATTCAACCAATCAGCTGCATATTTCACCACTTCTAACTTAACGATATACGGACGAATAGTAGAAGGAGTTAAAAAATTATCTGTTACAAATTGCCCCAAATTATCACCTATTGCATTTTTACTATTTTCGATCAAATTTGTGTGTGGAATTTTTAGCCCTAATGGATAACGAAACAAAGCAGTAACCGCAAACCAATCTGCAAGTGCTCCAACCATAGCCGCTTCGGCA
Organism: Empedobacter stercoris; assembly: GCF_020281205.1. Lineage (GTDB taxonomy): Bacteria > Bacteroidota > Bacteroidia > Flavobacteriales > Weeksellaceae > Empedobacter > Empedobacter stercoris. Next base: position 59,770 of record NZ_JACXZC010000003.1, on the reverse strand, counting down.
AATGACTCTACATAGCCAATCCAGTTTGCAGGAGAATATTGATTCAAATAAACCATCAAAAAGTAAACAAAAGCCATCAAGATAAATAATCCTGTTGCAATTGCTTTATGTTTTTTGAGGTTTTTTATTTTCTGAAGTTCAGTCATAAACGTATTTTGAAAGAATTGAAGCAAAAATTTAGCCAATCAAAAAAGCGGAGAATTCTCCGCTTACAAATTTATGTATATAATTTATTTACTTTCTTGAAAAACTAATAATGCTACATTTGCACTTGATAATAATCGTTGGCTGTGATTGATGGTAAACAAGCGTTCGAAAGATGTTAATTCTCTATGTACAACTCCTAAAACATCAATATTGTTTTGGGTACAAAAATTAATTAATCCTCCTTCTACATCTTTGTTGGTTTCTATCGTAACAATAGCTTCAGGATATTCGGATTGCCATTCTTTTTTAACGTTTAACATTTCTGGTGTAATTGACTTGTCATCGACATGAACAATATTCAACAATTTTCCGTAACGACTTGTCACTTCTTCCATCTCAGCCAAAGCCTTCGATTCGTTTTGGTGAAACAAGGTTGCAAAAGCAAAATTTCTTTCTTCCTTGAATTTTACTTGATTTGGAACAACCAACACAGGAACGGGTGAATTATTGATTACATTTACTGTATTCGAACCAAAAAACTTTTTACCTAAACTATTTTGTCCATTTGTTCCCATTACAACATATCGAATATTATCTTTATTGATAATGTCTAAAATCATTAACAATAAGTCACCCACAATCAACGAACTTTCTATTTTGACATGTTCTAAGTGATTTTCTTTTGCTATGTTTTTTAATTTATTGATATAGTTTTCAAAGTTTTCTTCTGTTACATCAAGATAATTTCTAAGATTAGGTTGTACCGAAACTAACTTGATATCTGTATTTAAAACTTTTGCGAGATTTAAAGCATATAAAAAAGCATTGTTTGCTGTTTCAGAAAAATCCGTTGGAAATAATATTTTAGCCATAATTTAATTCATTAATGTGTTCTATTCTTTTTATAAATTTACAATTAATATTATGTCTATCCATAAAAAAAGCCTTAATTTCTCAAGACTCTATTATTTTTTATTCGTTTTTAATAACCAAAGCGGCGCAAATCATTTTCTTTGCTTCTCCAATCTTTTCGCACTTTTACAAAAAGTTTAAGGAATACTTTCTTATCAAAGAATTTTTCTAACTCTTCTCGAGCTTCTTTTCCTACTTTTGATAACGATTCGCCTTTATGTCCAATAATAATTCCTTTCTGAGAATCTCGTTCAACATAAATTTCAGCTTCAATCGAAATTAAATTCAAATCTTCTTTGAATCGCTCTGTTACGACTTCTACAGAATAAGGAATTTCTTTTTGATAGTTTAATAAAATCTTTTCGCGTATCACTTCGTTCACAATAAAACGCTCTGAACGATCTGTTAATTGTTCTTCTGGATAATATTGCGGACCTTCTGGAATGATTGCTTTAATTTTATTAATCAACAAATCGACATTTACATTTTCCTTTGCCGAAATGGGCAAAATCTCAGCCTTAGGTAATAATTCGTGCCAATATTCTACCGCTTCATTCAAACGATCTGGTGTAGCAGTATCAATCTTATTCAACAATAAAATAATGGGTGTCGATGTTTTTTGCAGACGTTCAAAAACTTCTTCGTTTTTCAAACGTTTTTCTCCGATTTCCACAACATAAAGAATCACATCAGCATCTACCAACGACTCTTTTACGGCGTCCATCATTTTGGTTTGTAACTCATATGCAGGATCTAATACGCCTGGTGTATCAGAAAATACAATTTGATAATCTTCTCCTGTCAAAATACCTTTGATACGATGACGTGTCGTTTGCGCTTTGTGTGTCGCAATTACAAGACGTTCTTTCATCAACATATTCATCAAAGTAGATTTCCCAACATTTGGATTACCTATGATGTTTACAAAACCGGATTTAAATTTCTTTTCGTCTGACATTCTGCAAATTTAGTGATTTCTATAATATTATTTCAGATTAATATGTTGAAGAAAAGATTAATCTTCTAATGAAATTTTAGTTTCATAAAATTGATTTTGGTCTGTATTTTGAATAATTCTAATTAACATCAAAAAAAGATGACAAAAGTTATGGTTTTTTGAAAAATATGATTAATTTCATACAAGTGTTATGGAAAAATTAAATTAACCAAAATTTAAAAAAATGATGAAAGCAGAACTTATTGAAAAAGAAGAAGTAAGAAACTATAAGTTTTTAGATGCGCCAAAAGATGAAGTAACAGTAGAAGTAAATAAGTTGAATGGTGCTGTTAGATTAGGGAATGAATTCAAATCGAAAGCATATATCACTTTTCAAACGGATCAAGGTCCAAAGAAAATCGAAACAACTGTATGGTCTGTTATGGATAAATTTTTGCAAATTAAAAATGGTGTTTTGATACCTTTGAAATCTTTAATTGATATTCAATACTAATAATTGTTTATGACTTAAACTAAAATGGGGACACTACATGTAGTGTCCCCATTTTAGTTGTTATTGATTATCATCTGATTCATTTAACAATTTAATTAACTCTTTTCGAATAGCGGCTTTGTCCTTACTTTTTGGAAATTCTCCAATAAAAAAAGTTTGTTGTGGAACTTCATTGCGTTCCAATTCGCTTTTCTGAATATCAACATGTTCTGTAAATCGACTTTCTATCACCAAAGAAATCACATCCTCTGTACTTCCTTGCTTCGGAAAAGTCACTACATTAAAATTATAATCAATATATGGTTTTAGTTTCTCTTCTATCACTTCTAAATTGACAATATCTTTTCCATTTAGCTTGCATTCGTTTCCTGAAATCCATCTAAACTTCTTCTGATCATCAGAAATAACAGCTTGTCTATACAGATTTAAAGACTCATCTTCATAAGGCGAATTTAAAACCAAATGGCCTTTTTCATCTTCAGAAAGTTCTATTTTATCTAAAACAGTATACTCTATATCATCTATATTTTTTACTGCAATCGGAAAACCATTTGCGGTAAACACTTGGTAAAAACTTGTTTTTTTATGATCTTTTAATTTCTGAATCAACTCATGTGATAAATGATCACTTTCGATCGCAATTTTTTCTATTCGAGCTAAATCGTCAAATGAATTTTCTAATTGATTTTTTGTCAAATAAGCATAATTCAAAGCATAACCAATTTCGCTTTGATCCTCGTTAGTTAACGGAATTTTCACTTGATCCGAGTCTTCGTGACAATACAAATCTAATCCTCCTTCTATCGCTTGTACCAGGGATATTTCTCCTTCATTTTCTAACACAGATGAAATTAACAAAGACGAATCACCGCTCTTTAATCCTAAAAAACGATTCAATGATTGAAAAGTCTCATTTACAAACTGTCGATTAATCGTTGACGTATAAATATTATCTTCTTTCATATAATGAAAATTAAACATCTCATTTTTTCCATCGATTTTTTCCATCAATTCAAAAATATCATCCTGCCATTGAAAGGTATTCTTATCTTGAAATTCATTTAGAATTTCAGAAATCTTCTTTTTACTAAACTCTAATTTCATAATAACTATTTTTTGTGCGGTTTTAATATATTGATAATCAAATTCAATCAATAATTTGACCAAAGGCATTTCAATTTCTATATTTATTGCTGTTGTTGAAAAAAAGTTGAAAAAAGAGCTCTCAAAAAATGGTAATTTTATAAAATCTAATAGATTATTATTTATCTTAGCAAGATGAATCACAAAACAGATTTTTCGAATTTAAGATTTAAACGAAATCTAAATTCTAATCCATCACATATAGAGTCATTTGAGTTAGATAGCTTACAGGTAAAAAGTGATTACGATTATAATGATGTAAAAGATTTAAAACAATTGGATTTTTTACCTGGTGTTGCACCTTATTTACGTGGTCCTTATTCTACAATGTATGTTCGTCAACCATGGACAATACGTCAATATGCAGGTTTTTCTACTGCCGAGGAATCAAATGCTTTTTACAAAAGAAATTTAGCTGCAGGACAAAAAGGTCTTTCAGTTGCGTTTGATTTGGCTACACATCGCGGTTATGATTCTGATCACGAACGTGTTGTTGGAGATGTTGGAAAAGCTGGTGTAGCAATTGATTCTGTAGAGGATATGAAAATTTTATTTGATGAAATTCCATTGGATAAAATTTCAGTTTCGATGACAATGAACGGAGCTGTACTTCCTATTTTAGCTTTCTACATTGTAGCGGCTGAAGAACAAGGGGTTTCGCAAGAACAACTTTCGGGTACAATTCAGAATGATATTTTGAAGGAATTCATGGTACGTAATACATACATTTATCCACCAACACCTTCGATGAAAATCATTGCTGATATTTTCGAATATACTTCTCAAAACATTCCGCGATTCAATTCTATATCTATTTCAGGTTACCATATGCAAGAAGCTGGAGCTACTCCTGTTTTGGAAATGGCATATACATTAGCAGATGGTTACGAATACGTAAAAACTGGATTAGCTGCCGGATTAAAAGTTGATGATTTTGCTCCTCGTTTATCATTTTTCTGGGCAATTGGAATGAATTTCCCTCAAGAAATTGCGAAAATGAGAGCCGCTCGTATGCTTTGGGCAAAATTGATGAAGGAATTTGAACCTCAAAATAAAAAATCATTAATGCTAAGAACGCATTGTCAAACTTCAGGTTGGAGTTTAACAGAGCAAGAACCATATAACAATATTGGTCGTACAGCAATCGAAGCTTTAGCTGCTGCATTAGGAGGAACGCAGTCTTTACACACAAATGCATTAGACGAAGCCATCGCTTTACCTACCGATTTCTCAGCACGAATTGCACGAAATACGCAAATCATTTTACAAGAAGAAACACAAATTTGCAGAACTGCAGATCCTTTTGGTGGTAGTTTTATGATTGAGTCATTGACAAATGAAATGGCAAATCAAGCGTGGGAATATATTCAAGAAGTTCGCGAATTAGGTGGAATGACACAAGCGATAGAAGCGGGAATCCCGAAAATGCGTATTGAAGAAGCTGCTGCAAAAAAACAAGCCAAAATAGATTCTGGCGAAGTTGCAATTATAGGTGTTAATGCCTATCGTTCGAAATTAGAACAACAAGAGTTTGAAATTCTTGAAGTTGACAACACAACTGTTCGTCAAAAACAAATTGATCGATTAAATCAAATAAAAGCAGAGCGTAATAACGAAGCTGTTCAAGAGATATTAGCGCAATTAACAAAAGCTGCTGAAACAGGTGAAGGAAATTTATTAGAATTATCTATCGAAGCGGCTCGTCGTCGTGTAACGTTAGGTGAAATTTCTGATGCTTTAGAAACTATTTTTGGTCGTCACAAAGCAATTACAAGAGGAATTCAAGGGGTTTATGCTATGGAAGCAGGAAAAAAGAATAAATTTGAAGAAGCTCGCAATTTAGCAGACGAGTTTGCAGAAGAGGATGGTCGTCGCCCTCGTATTATGGTCGCAAAAATGGGACAAGATGGTCACGATCGCGGTGCTAAAGTTGTTGCAACATCATTTGCTGATATGGGATTTGATGTCGATATTTCGCCATTATTCCAAACACCAGCGGAAGTTGCTAAACAAGCAATTGAAAATGATGTTCACATTTTAGGAATTTCTTCTTTAGCTGCAGGACACAAAACATTAGTACCAGAAGTAGTAAAACTATTAAAAGAATTAGGTAGAGATGATGTATATATTGTTGTCGGTGGTGTTATCCCACGTCAAGATTATGATTACCTTTATCAAAATGGCGCAGATGCGATTTTTGGCCCAGGAACCAATTTAGCAGAATGTGCGTGCGAAATTTTAGAGAATTTATTGAAATCTTATAAATAAATCTATTTTAGTTTAAGTATTCCTGTCTATTGACAGGAATATTTTTATATTTATACCACACAAACCAATAAGCGATATGAATAAAACTCTTCGAAATATTATCTTAATCATCTGTACAATTTTTATTTTATGGTTTATTGGATACTTTTTAATTGGAGATTTTATTAGTTTAGAATTTGCGAATCATGAGTTTGCAAAACTATTCCCAAAGATTTTAACCTTTGCTACAGCTGTCAGCATTTACATCCTGTTTCTACTTTCTATTAAAAAGAAAAATGGTTGGAGTTTTATGAATGTGATGAAATTTATCTTAGGCATTATATTTAGCTTACTTCCTTTATTAGCCTTTGAATATTATAACATTGGAAGTTGTACAAATTGGAAAGTTGACAAAAAAATCAAAGAAACACTTTACAAATCAAACTCTTCTGACTCTGAAAAAATAGTATTATTTGAAACATTTTGCCCAGAATCAAACTTGAGAACAACTCAAATAAAACGAATTGTAGAAATTACGCCTCTTTTTATCACTACTTCTGATTTTGATGTTTCGAAAATTTCAGATAAAAGTTGGAAAAAACTTTAATCAAAATTAAACTTTATCCTAATTTAGATGTCTAACAGATGAAGAAATCAATTCATCTCATGACAAAATATATTTTTGCACTTCTTATTAGTTTCGTCACAACACTCTCTTTTGGACAAGATAAAATTACCATTACAGGAAAAGTAACCGATGGACTTCATTATCCATTAACTGATGCTGATATTATATTAGGTAATCAATCCGATTCGACAAAAATTGTTTCTGCAACAACAAATGAATCAGGCGTTTTTAAACTTGAACTTACTCCACAAGAAAAACCCGTTTACTTGATTATTGATGATGCTTTAGAAGGTGTTTTCAAGCAAAGTTTTGAGTCTCTAAAAAACAACATTGACCTTGGTACTGTTATCATTAATCCAATGATTTATGATTTGGACGAAGTGATTGTAACCAATGTAGAACCTATTGTTGTAAAACAAGATACAATCGAATATAATGCGGATTCATACAAAGTAAAACCAAATGCAAACTTAGAAACCCTATTAAATGAGTTGCCTGGTTTTGAGATGGACGAAGATGGAAAAATAACGGTAAATGGCAAGGATGTTAATGAAATTTTGATAGATGGAGAACCTTTTTTTGGAACAGATGGAAAAGTCGCATTAGAAAATTTACCAGCTGATATCATCAAAAAAATTCAGGTTTCGGATTATAAAACGAAAAACGAAAAATTTTCTGGCGAACGCTCTAAATCTGATAAATCTTCGTTGAATATTACCTTGAAAGAAGACAAGAAAAAAGGTTATATGCTGAAGGCCACAGCTGGTTATGGAACAGCTAATCATTACGAAGGTAATTTAATGGCAAACTATTTTAAAGGAAAAAAGAAAATTAGTCTAATTGGTTCTTCAACTGATATTGCGTCTTCGGGAATGACAAATGGAGAAGGCTCGAGAGGACAAGGCAGAATGGGAAGAAGAAATTCGAACGGTGTTACAAACAATACATCAATTGGACTGAATTATAATGATCAATTAAATGATAATTTGAAGATTGGTGCTGATTATAGACTGAATCATTCCTATACAAAAAACGACCAATTCAAACACATCGAAAACTTTGCTCCAAAAAACACGTATATATCTGATGCAAATTCTAAAACAAAAAATGAAACCTATGGTCATAACTTTGGAACAAATTTAGAATGGACAAAAAACAACACGAAGATCTATTTTTACCCGTCTTTTAACAATTCTTCATCAACGAAATCCTCTATTTCGGATAGTAAAACCTATTCAGATTTAGGAGATTTAAGAAATCAAATGAACCAAACATCCGATGCAAAATCAAATTCGAACACCTTCAAAACGATTTTATCACTTAATCAACAATTCAAGAATAAATCTTATTTAGACTTTAATTCGGATATTTCGATTGGCAAAACAGATCGCAATTCATTCATAAATTCTACAACTTTATATACAACTGATTCGATTGATGATATTTATCGAAATGTAAATGAACAAAATATTTCGAAAGATAATTCGTATAATTTTAATGTAAAATATACCTATCCCATTTCTGATTCTTTAAAAATTGCAGTTGGTACTGCATATAATTTAACCGATTCTGAAACCAATAATAGAACGTTAAATTACAATGAAACTACTGGAGAATATGATAACTTGAACACTGATTTGACACGATTTTATTCCACTCGACTGAATGAACTTAATCCATTCACTCAATTATTATTGAACAAAAAGAAGATTTCTGCAACCTTAAGATTAGGTGCAACGATTTATAATCAACAAAATTTTGGAATATTTAAAGCAGCTGATTATCGTTCGACACAAAACAAAACTTTACCAGATATTTCGGGTAATATTCGTTATCAAAATGGAAACAACTCGCTTTCTTTGTTGTATAATTATCAAACAAGTTTAGCTTCGACTTCACAAGTTTTACCAATTATAGACGAAACGGATCCGTTAGTTGTTTTTAAAGGTAATCCTGATTTAAACCCTAATAAAGCACATCGAATCAATTTAATGTTTAGCAATTTTGATCGAAAAACACGTCAAGGATTCAATGCAAATTTAGGCTATACCTACAACGAATCGAATATTGTTAATTATACCGAAATGGATTATTCGATTTATAAAAGAACAACAACTTACGAAAATGTCAAAGGAAATTATCGCCTAAATGGTAATGTTTTTTTCAATAAACACTATCAAAAAGGAAACAATAAATTTAGAATTAATATTGGTACATCTGCAAGTTATGCATTAACACAAGGTTTTAGGGATGCTGTAAAATATGAACAGTACAACACGACTCTATCACCTATGCTAAGATTAAATTGGGATTACGGCGATTATTTAACAATTTCTCCATCGTACCGTTTAAACTTTACCAATTCTAAATATGTGAATTATTCGATTGACAATCAGAATAATATAACGCACAATTTCGGAATTAAAACGATTTCTACTTTTCCTAAAAATTTGACATGGACAAATGATTTCAGCTACAATTATAATTCGAGAATGGTAGCAGGTTTCAAGCGCGATTTCTTTTTATGGAATACAAGTTTAATGTATCGTTTCTTTGATGATAAATTAGAAGCTGGAATAAAAGTATATGATTTATTGAACCAAAATAATAGTTATACGCGAACAATTAATGCAGAGTCTGTCGTTGATCAACGTAACAATATTTTGACGCAATTCATCATGTTTTCATTAACTTTTAACCTCAATCAATTTGGAGCAAAAGTAAGCAAAACAGGAGATGGAAATCGATATAGAGAAAGTAGTGGAATGCAAATACAATAAAACAAAAAAGGCTCAATATTGAGCCTTTTTTGTTTTTACTATTTTAGCGAATTATTATAACATTTTCAAGAAGTTAACTTCTAATTCTGTTAATTTTCTATATTCACCTCTTTGTATTGTTTTCTTTGTAAGTCCAGCAAAAGAAACACGATCTAAAGCCTCTACCTCATACCCTTTCTCTTGGAAAATACGGCGTACAACACGGTTCCAACCAATGTGTAGCTCTATACCAACTTCATTTTTTGGTCGACCTTCGATAAAAGAAATCGCATCAACAACTGCAATTCCTTCAGGAATTAAGCGTACACCTTTTTTGATGTCAGCCATATCGTTAGCTGTTAATTTCTTATCCAATGTCACATGATATATTTTCTTAATATCGTGACTTGGATGCGTTAATTTCTTCGTTAAATAACCATCGTTCGTAAACAATAAAACACCTGTTGTTTGTCTATCTAAGCGACCTACAGGGAAAATACGTGCTGTAGTTGCATTAGCCATTAAGTCCATAACTGTTTTACGTCCTTTTTCGTCATTTGAAGTAGAAATAAACCCTTTAGGTTTATTCAATACAAAATAGACATTTTTCTCTGAAGAGATTTTACGACCATCAAAACGTACTTCATCATCGGGTTGTACTTTATACCCCATTTCTGTAATCACTTGACCATTCACTGTAACGATTCCAGTTTTGATCAACTCGTCAGCCTCTCTTCTGGATGCAATCCCTGCATTCGCTACATATTTATTTAAACGAATAGTCCCGTCATCAACTGGTGCTTTTTTTAACCTTTTTACAAAAGGTTTTTCACCTGGTTTACTGAACGTCTTTTTTGGTCCAAAACTTTTCTTTCCTTCTTCTGTTGGTTTTCCTCCAAAACTTGGTTTACTTCCTCCAAAAGACGGTTTTCCTTTCCCTGAAGATGGTCGTGAAGAAGAATTTCCTCTTGCTGACCCACCTTTTCCACGATTGTTCCCGCCTTGGGAATTTCTGTCGTTGGATTGATTTCGTCTGTTATTCATTTGAATTTGATTAATTTATGCGCTTGTTAAAATTTTGCGCAATAGTTTGCAAAGTTAAGGGATTTATTTCGATTAATACGATACTAAATACACCTGCAACAATCATTCCTTTAAAAAAATAATGTAAAATCTTATATTCTTGCATAGTTTTGATTCTCCAAATGATAAGTAAAATCAAGGTAAATGCAATATTTGCTGCAATAAAAAAATATTTCATAGCACCCACATCATTTTTTATCAAAATAATAAAACCAATGATTAATTCGATAATAATTAAACCAGAAATTAAAATTTTGGTAAAATCTATTCCATATTTGATTGGAATCGAGTCGTAATTATAAATTAAATCTGCTTTCTGAGAGCTCAAATCTTTTACGATATCGGTAATCAATAGCAAAATGGTTAAATATATCGCGTGTAATGCAAGATTGAATGTAAAATGGTCAAAATAAATGAGTAATGCAAAAAATGGCATGACGCGAATAATAACCAAATAAAAATTTTTAATCAATGCAAAACGGTTAATCTTGTGACTATAAAACCAAACTAAAAATTGATAAACGAAGAAGAAAATAAAAACACGCCAAGAAATCAAGGCCGCAATAAATAAAGCGAGTAAATTAAGAATGATATAAACAGTTAATTTAAAGCCTTGCGAAACTTGTTTTTGCAAATATACTTGCATCGGACGTTTGAGTTCGTCTTTCTCTAAATCGTAAAAATTATTGATAATATAGCCAGCTGCAACGCAAAGAATAGAGCAAAGTATTAATCCATCTAATTTAGGATTAGTTAGCAATTCTCGGTGGCTAACATCGGGTGCAAAAATAAAAAGTGCGGCAAGATATTGTGCTAAAATTAACACAATAAGATTGTAACCACGAACAACAGAAAATAATGCAAAAATTTTTAAGATTATTTTCTGTATGTTCATAAATTGTATTTTAATAAATTATTTTATTAGAATTTGTAGATAACTTCTGTCTGAAAGTCTTTCAAATAACTTTTTGCTTTGTCATAATCTTGCGTAAATCCAAGAACGTAACCACCGCCACCAGAACCACAAAGTTTTAGGTAATAGGTATCTGTATCAATTCCAGTTTTCCAAGCGTCCACCAATTTTTGAGGAATCATTGGTCTAAAATGTTCATAACCCCAAGCAGATAATTTCTGAAGATTAGCAAAAAGCGGATTGTATTCTCCTTTTACAAAGTTTTCGATACAAGCATTGTTGTATTTGATAAATTCCTCTTTCAATGTTTTACGGAAACCTTCTTTTTTCATCTTTTCGAAGAAAATGTGAATCATTGGTGCAGTTTCTCCAGGAGTTCCTGAATTGATTAAGAAAACAGCTCCTTTTCCATCTTCTTTTGCAGAAGGCAAACCAATTGTCGAAATATCGTCTTTAGATTTTATTAGTAATGGAATATTCATGTAACAAATCAAAGGGTCAATTCCAGAACTTTTACCATGAAAATGAGATTCTAAATTTCCAAAAAGCGCTTTTAACTCACTTATTTTTTCTTTGTTTAGATGTTGATTGATATCAATTTTATTCAAGGCATATTTGTCATAAATAGCTGCGACCAAAGCGCCCGAACTTCCTACCCCATATCCTTGTGGAATATTAGAGTCGAAGTACATGCCGTTTGCAACATCTTCTGAAAAAGATTTTGTATCAAAGGTATCGGCAAAATTTTCTTCTAAAAATTTTGCATAATTTTTTAAGTGAGCATTTGATTGTTCTGCTATTTCAGAAGGTTCAAATTTTAATGCACCTTGGTAAAAATTATAAGGAATTGTTAATCCTTTCGAGTTCTCAATAATTCCATATTCGCCAAAAAGTAAGATTTTGGCATAAAATAATGGGTTTTTCATTCCACGCTAAAATTGGTCTTGCAAATCTACAAAATTTAAGCCAATCTTTTCTCAATTCGTAAAAGACTTTTGGTTTAAGAAATTGTAAATCACCTTTATTTGAAATCAATCGAATTATTTTTTCGCTTTAGACTTATTTTGGAATATATTTTGACTAATTATTTTAAAATAAATTAATTAAATTTTGATTAAGGTGAAATGATTTTAAACGAATTAAGACTAAAAATAGAGAATTAATGTATTAAAATATATAAATTTGCGCCATGTATATTACTGAATATTTATCAAACGAAGTTAAACCCGGAAAAGTTAGTTTTTCTCCAAGTCAGCTTTTAGAAGTTGTACAAGAGAATAGATTGACGCATATACCTTTGTTCCAAGGATTGGATTTTGTTGGTAATATCTCGGATGAAGATTTGATCGAATTATCTCTTAACGATGAAAAAGTGGATTACACTTCCTATTTAGAGCATTTTTATCTTTCGGAATCAAGTACGCTTTTAGATGCTATTCAGATGATGTACACGAATCAGGCGAATATCCTTCCAATTATCAATGAACAATCGCGCTATGTTGGTTGTATTACAGAAATGGATATAATCAATACGTTAGCAAAATTTCCTTTTGTTGCGGCCCAAGGCGTCTCGATGTTAGTTTCTATTGCAGAAAAAGAGTTGTCGATGACTGCGATTTCTAATATTATCGAAGTGAATAATGGAAAAATTTTGGGAATGATGATTGTTGGTTACAAAGAAGATAGTGTTTATGTTTTGCTAAAATTTAGCTCTTCCAATTTGTTAGCGATTGGTGAAACATTTGAACGTTATGGATATCAAGTGATTCAGAAATTTTATAACGACGAAAAGCAAGAACTTCTACAAAGTCGTTATGCACAACTATTAAAATACATGAATACCTAATGATAAAAGTTGCACTTTTTGGACAAAAAACAAGTACGTCTTTAACGGATATTATTCCACCATTTATTAATTATTTAGTTCAAAATGAAATTACTTTTTGTGTTGAACAAAACTTTCTTCAAATTTTAAAAGAGACAACTGATTTTCATAGCGAAAATGTAGAAACCTATACTTCTTATGAAGATCTTGACAAATCAGTCATGTTCTTATTCAGTTTTGGAGGAGACGGAACAATATTGTCTGCGACAACAATAGTGAAAGACTCTAACATTCCGATTATCGGTGTCAATACAGGTCGATTAGGTTTTTTAGCAACAATTAATAAAAATGTATTGTTAGAACAATTAGATAGTTTTTTCAATGGACAATACAATATTATTCCAAGAACTTTATTGACAGTAAAAAGAAGTGATGGTGTAGAAATTGAAAATAATTTTGCCATTAACGAAGTAACTGTTGTTCGACGCGAAACCACGAGTATGATAACAGTTGATGCTTATTTAAACAATGAGTTTTTAAATTCTTTTTGGTCCGATGGTTTGATTATATCGACACCTACAGGTTCTACAGGATATTCGTTAAGTTGTGGAGGTCCAATTGTACATCCTTCTAATCAAAACTTTGTGATAACACCGGTCGCACCTCATAATTTGAATGTACGTCCATTGATTGTGTCTGAAAATGAAAAAATTGACCTAAAAATACGCAGTCGTGCCAACGAATATTTTCTTTCCTTAGATTCTCGTAACTTTCCTTTAACAACTGATGTTGAGTTAACCATACAAAAAGCAGACTTCAAAATTTTAATTGTAGAAGCTATTGACGCGACTTATTTCACAACTTTGAGAGAAAAAATGCTTTGGGGTTCGGATAAAAGGAATTAAAATTTACAATAAAACTTCTTAATTTTTGTTAAATCAGTTACGTTGAATTGACTTTTGTTTATATTTGTTCGAATTTAAAAGAAACTAAAAAGCAAAAGCCGAAAAAATAACACAACATATGAGGAGATTATTTTTATTTGTTTTTATACTATGTTTTTCGCAATTAGCAGTTGCGCAAAGGCATGAACTCGGAGTTTTTGCTGGTGGTGCAAATGTGATTGGCGATATTGGTAAAGCGAATTATATAAATCCTTTGCCAACAAAAACAGAACCAGGTGGAAAAATATATTTCCCTATTTCGGTGGGCGCATTGTATCGTTTTAATATAAATCCACAAATGGGATTTAGAGCAAATGTTTCTTATTCAAAAGTTGGAGCAAGTGACCATCGTTCGAAAGAGTACTATAAATTAGAAAGAAATAAAAATTTCAGAAATAATATTGTAGAAGGTTCTTTGATGTTTGAGTATAATTTTTTTAACATCAATGATGATCAAGAAACAGCACAATCGCCTTATATATTTTTTGGTGTAGGGGCTTTTTCAGCAAAAGGCAAAGAATATGATTATGATTCAACAGTTTCAACAGAATACCCAAGTGGAAAAATTATAGAAAAATCAAAATACAAAACCAATTTATCTCTTCCTTTTGGAGTAGGATATAAAGTAAGGTTTAATTACAGTTGGATTTTGTCTTTCGAAACAGGTATTCGTTATACAAGTGTCGATTATTTAGATTACAATGTAGGTGAATTTTCAACAAATTTTACTGAAGCAATAGATAATGGAGATTTATCTTCTGAAGAGTATAAAAAAAGAATATTTGGAAATACATCGAATAAAGATTGGTATGTATTAACAGGAATTTCCTTAACATATAGTTTCGGACGACCTGCATGTTATTGCGATTAAAAATAAAATGAAAGACAGTTTAGAAGAACAAATAGATAAAAACAATCTACCTCATCACGTTGCAATCATAATGGATGGTAACGGAAGATGGGCGAAGAAGAACGGAAAGGAAAGAACTTTCGGACACAAAAATGCGTTGGGAGCTGTACGATCTTCAATAGAAACTTGTCGAAAATTAGGTATAAAACATCTGACACTCTATGCATTTTCTACTGAAAATTGGAACCGTCCAAAATTAGAAGTCAATGTTTTGATGACTTTATTAAGTTCTGCAATTAAGGACGAAATAAATGAATTGCACAAAAATGGCATTCGATTGAATGTGATTGGAGATATATCAAAATTACCAAGCAAAGCATTCAAAGATTTGACTAAAGCAATGGAAAAAACAAAAGATAATATAGCTTGCGTTTTAACATTAGCATTAAGTTATGGTTCCAAAGAAGAACTATTAAATGCAATGAAATCTATTGCTCAACAATACAAAGACGGTGAAATATCCGACTATGATTTTAATGAAGAATTAGTTCATAAAAACTTATATACACACGATTTACCAATGGTAGATCTTATGATTAGAACAAGCGGCGAAACCAGAATTAGCAATTTCTTATTGTGGCAAATTGCCTATGCAGAATTGTATTTTACAGAGGTTCTGTGGCCTGATTTTAATGAAGAAGAATTTTATAAAGCAATTTTAAATTACCAAAATAGAGAACGTAGATTTGGTAAAATAAGCGAGCAACTAACGAACTAATCGAACTGAAATAGAGGATTATGAAGAAAATTTTTTGGACAATGTGTATGCTTGGTGCTTACATGGCACAAGCGCAAGTCGTAGATTCTACGAAAACCATTGATTCAACACAACAAGATAATTTTGTCTTAGATTATAGCAATTCTAAAACTTTCAAACTGAAAGATATTATCGTAACGGGAGATTCTAAATATTCTAAGAATCAAATTATTCGTTATGCAGGTTTTGCTATCGGTGAAGAGATAGAATTACCAGGTACAAAGGTGAATAATGCTGTAAAAAAATTATGGAGATCTAATATTTTTTCTGACATCGATTTGTATGTTAGCAAAATAGAAGGAGACGAAGTAACTTTAGAGCTAGCCTTAGTTTCAGTTCCAAGTTTAGGAGAAATCAAGATGAACGGAGTTAAGAAATCTCAGCGCGAAGATTTAATCAAACAAAATAAATTAAATCCAGGCGTTAAGATTACACAAAGTTTAATCAATTCAACAAATAATAGAATCAAAGATTACTATACTGGTAAAGGTTATCCAAACACAACAATTAAAGTAGATCGTCAACCAATCGAAGGAAAAGAAGATGAAGAAAACATTACATTGGATGTGAATCGTGGAGAGCGCGTGAAGATTAAGAAAATTATTTTCGAAGGAAATGAAAACTTAACTTCTGCTCGTTTGCGAAAAAAAGGAATGAAAAATACCAAACAGAAATCAATTAATATTTTCAAATCATCTAAAATGATTCCTGAAAAATTCCAGGAAGATTTGAAAACATTGGTAGAAGAGTATAAATCTGTAGGTTTTAGAGATGCAAAAGTTGAGTCTTATGATATCGAGAAAGTTGATGATAAAAACTTATTGGTTAAGATAAAAGTCAACGAAGGAAAACCTTATTTCTTAGGAGATGTTACGTTTTCTGGAAACTCTATTTATACATCTGAGCAATTGCAACGAATTTTTGGTTACAAAACAGGCGATCGTTATGATGCAGTAGGTATCAACAAAAAGATCTCAGGATCAGAAAAAGACGACGATATTTCGACATTGTATATGGATGGAGGTTATCTTTTTGCACGTGCTATTCCAGTAGAGAAAAGTGTAAAAAATGATACGATTGATCTTGAAATTAAAATTTTCGAAGGAACGCAAGCGACACTTAACAAAGTTACGATTAATGGTAATACAGAAGCTCATGACCATATTTTATACCGTGAGTTGAGAACAAAACCAGGAGATTTATTCTCTAAATCAGATATCAAGCGTACGATGATGGAGTTAGCTTCTTTGGGATATTTAGAGCCAACGCAAATTGTTCCTGATATTCAGCCTAATCAAGACAATAATACAGTTGACATTGAATGGAAAGTTGCACCAAAATCATCTTCTCAAGTAGAATTACAAGGAGGATATGGAGCAGGTACATTTATCGGAACGTTAGGATTAACATTTGGTAACTTCTCTCTGAAAAATATTTTCAATAAAAAAGCATGGAAACCAATTCCAATGGGAGATGGTCAACAATTATCTTTGAGAGCACAAGCTGGTAATGGATATAAAAACTATAGTTTCTCTTTCGTAGAACCATGGATTGGAGGAAAACGTCCGACAGCCTTGTCAACATCTGTATATTATTCTCAATATGACTATAGAGATAACTACGGAGAAAAAGCCAAGTTAGATATCTTAGGTGCTTCAGTTGGTTTGACAAAACTATTAACTTGGCCAGATGATTACTTTAGATTATCAAACTCTATTTCTTATCAGTTATATAACTTTGATAACTATGCGATGTCAGTGGGTAATATGCAATATGAAAACGGTTCGTCGAACAACTTAAACTATACAATAGGTTTATCGCGTAACTCAGCAGGACCAGATCCAATTTTCCCACAATCAGGATCAGAAATTAATTTATCATTTACGACAACAGTTCCTTATTCTGCTTTTAAAGAAAAGGATTATACAAAAATGGACGATGTCGAAAAATTTAAATGGTTAGAATACTATAAATTTAAAGCTAAGGCTTATTTCTACAAAGAATTAACAGGTAAATTAGTTTTAAAAGCTGGTGGAGAATTTGGAGTTTTAGGCACATATAACCGTAAAATTGGAACGATTCCTTTCGAACGTTTTTACTTAGGAGGAACAGGACTTAATCAAAACCGATTTGATGGACGTGAAATTATTTCTTTAAGAGGTTACGAAGATGCTTCTAACTCTGGAGGTCAAAATGGAGATATCACACCAGAAGGAGGAGGTACAATCTACAATAAATATTCGTTAGAATTACGTTACCCAATTACGATGAGCCAGACAGCAAAAATTTATGCCTTAACTTTTGCAGAAGGAGGTAATGTTTGGAACAATACAAGCGAATTTAAACCGTTTGAATTAAAACGTTCTGCAGGTGCAGGGGTACGTATTTACATGCCAGCATTTGGTTTATTAGGATTTGACTTTGGATATGGATTTGATAAAGGATTTGGACAAACAGAACGCTCTGGATGGCAAACTCACTTTATTATTGGACAACAGTTCTAATAAATTATGTAAATTTGTATAGAACGTTTTGGCATAGTTTTAGAATTAACACACTCAGAATATGAAAAAATGGATTAGCTTTATAGCGTTGTTCTTTGGATTTGCAAGTTTAACTTTCGCACAAAGATTTTGTTACGTAGATTCTCAATATATTTTAGAAAGTTTACCAGAGTATACATCATCTCAAAGTAAATTAAAATCTCAAACAGAATCTTGGCAAAAAGAAATTGAACAGAAAAAAGAAAATTTAGTTAAATTACAAACTGAATTTGAAGCTGAAAAAATTCTTTTAACAGCAGAACAAGTTAAAGAGCAAGAACAAAAACTAGCGGATGAAGTTGCGGCTGTAAAAGTTTTACAAGATAAACGTTACGGGCCAAATGGAGATTTAGTAAATTTGAGACGATCAATGGTAAAACCTTTACAGGATCAAATTTATAATGCAACAAAAGAAGTTGCAGACAAAAGAGGTTATAGTTTTGTTTTTGACAAAGGAAGTGATTTGATCATGATTTATACGGATCCAAAGTTTGATATCAGCCGAGAAGTTTTACATACGCTGAGACCAGATTTGAAACCAACTAATTCAAAATCGAATTCAAATTCTAAAACAAGAAAATAAAAAAGAAACACAAGTAATACAACAAGAAAATAAATTTTAAAACAAATTAGACTAGAAATGAAACAAATTAGATTGATAGCAGTATTTACAATGATGGTTTTCGGTAGCGTTTTATCTTTCGCTCAAGAAATTGCACATATTGATACGCAAGCGGTGATTGAAGCAATGCCAGCCTACAAAAAAGCAGAAACTGATTTACAAGCTTTAGGTAAAAAACACGAAGAAGCAATCTCTAAATTACAAGCTGACTATAAAACTTTTATGGAAGCAGCTCAAAAAGATTTAGCTGGTAAATCTCAAGAAGAAGCTCAAAAATTAATCGCTGCTAACAAATACCAAGAAAAAGAGCAAGAAATGCAAAAGAAATACGAAACTTATGCAAAAGCTGCTCAAGAAGAAATGCAAGCGAAAGAAAAAGCTTTAATGGATCCAATCGAAAAAAGAGTGATGGATGCAATTAATGCTGCAGCTGCTAAAAAAGGAGTTAAATACGTTTTACCTGCAGGTGTATTAGTTTACAAAGCTGGAGGATATGACTTATTAAACGACGTTAAAAAAGAATTAGGATTATAATTTTAAAAAATTATTAATATCTTCAAGCCACTATTTTAGTGGCTTTTTTTATATATGAAAAGAATTTTAGTTACAGGTGCGAATGGTCAATTAGGTCAATCCATTTTAGAACAATCTAAGAATTACAAAGAAATCGAATGCTTTTTTGTAACTCGAAATGAATTAGACATAACGAATGAAAAGTTAATCAAACATTACTTCGATGATAAATCATTTGATTTTGTTGTCAATTGCGCTGCATATACAGCTGTAGACAAAGCCGAAGATGAGCAAGAAAGTGCTTATTTGGTTAATGCGAAAGCAACCGAATTTTTGGCTAAAATAACAAATGAGAAAAAAATTCCGTTCATTCATGTTTCGACAGATTATGTTTTTGATGGAACTGCTTCTCAACCTCGTATAGAAACAGATCAAACCAATCCAATTGGCGTATATGGTCAAACAAAGTTGGAAGGAGAAAATTTAGCTTTAAAAAACAATCCGAAAACAATTATTCTTCGTACAGCCTGGGTATATTCAAGATTTGGAAATAACTTCGTTAAAACGATGCTAAGATTGTTTCAAGAGAAAGAATCGATTTCTGTTGTAGCTGATCAAATTGGTTCACCAACAAATGCGATTGATTTAGCTGATGCAATTTTAGAAATTATTTCGACAAATGAATTAACTTATGGAATCTTTAATTATTCAAACGAAGGAAAATGTTCTTGGTTTGAATTTGCGCAAAAAATAAAAGAATTTTCAAGTTCAACGATTGAGATTAACCCTGTTCCAACTTCAGCTTATCCAACGAAAGCGAAACGTCCTGCGTATAGTTTATTGGACAAAACGAAGATCAAAGAAGTTTATCAACTTACAATCCCGAATTGGGAAGATAGTTTGAAAAAAGAATTGAAACATTTGTTATAATTTAATTTAATGATATAGCAAAAAAGCTCGAGAAATTCTCGAGCTTTTTGTATCTATTAATTAGGAATAATTGCTTAATCTAAAACTTCAAAACGAGTATAGGGCTGTAAAGCTTTCGGAATTTTAACTGTTCCATCAGCTTGTTGATGATTCTCTAAAATAGCGGCTAAAATTCGTGGTAAAGCTAATGCAGATCCATTTAATGTATGAGCCAATTGCGTACCATTTTCGTCTTTGAAACGTAATTTCAAACGATTTGCTTGGAATGTTTCAAAGTTTGAAACAGAAGAAACTTCTAACCATTTTTCTTGTGCTTCAGAGAAAACTTCAAAATCATAAGTTATTGCAGATGTAAATCCAGTATCGCCACCGCATAATCTTAGGATACGATAAGGTAATTCTAAATCTTCTAAAATACCTTTTACATGTTCTATCATACCATCTAAAGATGCATACGAATTTTCTGGTTTCTCTATACGAACAATTTCTACTTTCTCAAATTGGTGTAAACGATTTAAACCTCTAACATCTTTTCCATAAGAACCAGCTTCACGGCGGAAACAAGGAGAATATGCCGTCAATGTAATTGGTAAATCTTCAACTTTTACAATTGTATCTCGGTAAATATTTGTTACAGGAACTTCCGCTGTTGGAATCAAGTACAAATCATCTTCACCAATATAATACATTTGCCCTTCCTTATCAGGTAACTGACCCGTTCCGTAACCAGATGCCTCATTAACTACGAAAGGAGGAACAATTTCTGTATAACCAGCATCAGCATTTTTATCCAAGAAGAATTGTGTTAAAGCACGTTGTAAACGAGCACCTTTTCCTTTGTAAACAGGAAAACCAGCTCCAGTAATTTTAACACCTAATTCAAAATCAATGATGTCAAATTTCTTAGCAACTTCCCAATGAGGTAAATTTTCAGGTTTCGCAGCTGCAACTCCATATTCAAAAACAATTTCATTATCGTCTGCATCTTTTCCTTCTTTTACAAGTTCATTTGGGATATTTGGAATTTGATATAAAATCTCTTTAACGGAGTTTTCGTAAGATGATAACAAATCTTGTAATTCTTTCGATTGTGTTTTTAAATCGACAGTTTTAATTTTTAATTCATTAGCCTCTTCCGATCTTCCATCTTTAAACAAATTACCAATTTCTTTTGCTAATTTGTTGGATTCAGCTAATATATTATCCAATTCAAACTGAGTTTTACGACGAAGTTCATCCACATTTAAAACTTCATCAACAAGATCTAATTGTTTGAAGTTACGTTTTTTAAGTCCTTCAATAACACGATCTTTGTTTTCTTGAATGTAAGAAACTACTAGCATATCTTTAATTAAATTTATACAAATGTATAAATAATAAATATTTTAGAATAGCGTTTAAACCATTTCACGCTAAAAATAGATAAAAAAGAAATTTTTAGAATTAATTAAAGACTGAAATGAATAAACATAAGAAGTATTGTTTTTTACAAAATAATTTTAAATTTTGTAAAATATTTTTCAAGAACTTCATTTACAATTACTTAATTTTTAAAATATATGAAAATGATGTTACAATTATATTACATTGATTTTACATGACGAAGATCAGTTTTCGAAATAAATTTGTCAAAGAAAATTAATCGAAATTATTAATTAATTAAAACAATAAAAAAATGAAAAAGTTTTTCGCAGTAGTTGCAGTAGCAGCAGTATCTTTAGGAGCAGTATCTTGTGGTGAGAAAAAAGCAGAAGAAACTCCAGCAGCAGTAGATTCAGCAGCAGTAGTGGTTGATTCAGCAGCGGCAGTAGTTGATTCAGCGGCAGCAGTAGTAGACTCAGCAGCGGCAGTAGTTGATTCAGCAGCAGCTAAAGTAGAAGCTCCAGCAAACTAATTGAAATAATTCAATCACATAAAAAAACCACTTATTTAATGAGTGGTTTTTTTATGTCGTTTTACGATGTAGATAACGAGTTAACTTGATTGAAAGATCCAATAATATAATTTTAGAATTTCCATTTCGTTCGATGTGATACGAAGCCTCAGTGATTTCTTTTAAAATATCTTCGATGTTTGCTCCATGAATAAACGGTGCAAAACCTTGCCATTTAAAACCTTCAGTATTTATTTGTAAAAAAACTAATTCCTCAGATTGATAGTTTTTTAATAAGGCTTGACGAAAAATTTCGGAGCAATAATTTAAAAAATCTTTTTGTTCACTGCGCGACCAACTTGCAATTTGATTTGACCAATCAATCAAGTCCTTCAAAACAGTTGGTGTTTTTGCTGCCATAAATGCTTTTCGAACCCAAGTGACAAAATATTTATCAAATAAATGTTCGTCATCATTCAACTGATGCAATGCTTCGCGTAAATTTCCCTGTGATAAAAAGGCGATATGTTGCGCTTTTTCTGTAGTAATGTTCTTCTTCTCAATTAAATAATTCTGAATATCAGCTTGAGATAAGCGAGGAATTTTCACCAATTGACAACGGGAAGTTATCGTTTGCAAGATTAAATCTTCATGTTCTGTTACCAGTAAAAAAAGTGTTTTGAGAGGTGGCTCTTCTATAATTTTTAACAATTTATTCGCTGCTGCAGTTGTCATTTCCTCTGATTGCCAAATAATCATTATCTTATATCCGCCTTCGTAACTATTTAAAGCAAGTGTTTTTACAATTTCGTCTGCTTCATCAACAGGAATAACACCTTGTTTTTTTTCTATACCAAGGTGAGACATCCAATCGGTTAAATTACCATAAACATTTTCTTCAACAAAGCTTCTCCATTCGTTTAATAAATACTTTGCAAGAGGCTTTTTGACATTTTCTGTTGCCGAATAAGGAAAAGAAAAATGTAAATCGGGATGTTGTAATTTATCAACTTTAAGATTACATTGTTCGTTATTCAATCCACACAAAACTTCTCTTGCATAAGCAAGTGCTAAAGCCAAAGTTCCTGAACCTTCTGGACCAGAAAAAAGCTGTGCATGGCTAATACGACCATCTTTTATAGATTGTTGAAGTTTGTTTTTAATCTCTTGTTGTCCAATTACATTTTCCCAAAGCATAAGCCAAAGTTACTATTTTTATTTTTCAGAATTAATCAAACTTTTTAAATGATTGATTTCTTCTAAATTAGCAATTCCAGAATCATCAATCATAGCAGAAGAATGAAAGTAAGTTGCTTGTGTAAATGAATCGATTTCTTCAATATTTGTTGAACGTAATCCACCACCAGGCATAATCGTAATACGATCTTTTGCTGTCTGTACCAATGTTTTTAGTTGCTGTTTTCCTTCTTCTACATGATGTGCTAAACCGGAAGTTAGAATGGTTTTAAAACCTAATTTGATAACCGTTTCTAATGAATCTTCTGCATCTTTAGTTCGATCAAAAGCTCGATGAAATGTACAAGGAAACGGTTTTGCGAGTTCAATCAATTTTCGATTTCGTTCAAAATCAATTTCATTTTCTTCATTTAAAATTCCGAATACAAAACCATCAATTCTAAAATTTTTAATCATGATAATTTCAGATTTCATTTGTTCAAATTCTTTATCAGAATAAATAAAATCACCTCCACGAGGGCGAATCATAATCATGATTTCTTTGTCTGTTTCTTTTCGCAATGTTTTGATGTCTTCAAATGTTGGTGTAATTCCACCAGAAGAAGCATCTGCACATAATTCGATTCTATCGGCATTCGATTTTGATGCGACTAATGCGGAGGCTATATTGAAGCAAGCAATTTCTAATTTTTTCATTTTGTAATAGATTTTCCGTCAATCAAACGATTTCCACTTTGATCATGAACGGCAAAGTTAAAGCCTGAATGAATACAAAACGAACCATATTCACCTTGTTTGTTAATCGCGATAAAACCAACTTGAATTGCAGATAAATCTTTATTTCGTGATTCTGTTAACTTAATAATTCGATGTACTGCTTCTTTGCACGCGTTTTCTGGCGAATAACCTTGACGCATCAACTCAACAACCAAATGACTTCCCGCAATACGAATCACTTCTTCGCCATGACCTGTTGCTGTAACTGCACCAATTTCGTTATCAACATATAAACCCGCACCAATAATTGGAGAATCACCAACACGTCCATGCATTTTATACGCCATTCCACTCGTTGTACAGGCTCCCGACAGATTGCCATGTGCATCTAAAGCAATCATTCCAATTGTATCGTGATTTTCGATGTTAATAGGCATTTGATAATTGGTGTCTTTCAACCATTCTTTCCATTCTTTTTCAGAAATATCGGTTAATAAATTCTCTTTCTTAAAACCTTTTTCTAAGGCAAATTGCAAAGCACCATTCCCAACTAACATCACATGAGGCGTATCTTCCATTACTTTTCGAGCGACTGAAATGGGATGTTTAATATGCTCTAAACCTGCAACAGAACCAATATTTGCTTGATCATCCATAATACAAGCATCTAAAGTAACCTTTCCATCTCGATCTGGACGACCACCATATCCAACACTTCTCTCATTAGGATCAGCTTCTACTAATTGCACACCTTTTTCCACCGCATCTAAAGCGGTTCCGTTTTTACCTAAAACTTTCCATGCTTCAGCGTTTGCTTCTATTCCGAAACGCCAAGTAGAAAGTACAATTGGTTTGGTAATTTTCGTAGATTTTGTATGTTTCGTTTGTGCACTTAGGTCTAATTTTGATGTACCTAAAAGTAGTCCCAAAGTACCTAAATTCTTTATAAAATTTCTTCTATTGTTCATGTGTTAATCGATTTCTAAAATGTATTAAAACAAATATAAATCATATTACTTAAAAATTATCGACTGATTTTCTACCATTTCAATTCACCTCTTTTTCGTAACTTTATATTCGAAATCGAAGAAAATGCAAACAGAAATTTTAAACAAAACCTTACAAAACCGTTCTATTAATCCAACTGCAATGAGATTGTTGGTCTTGGACAAATTGATGCATGCAGAAGTTGCATTGAGTTTGGCTGATTTGGAAATTGCAATGGATCAGGCAGATCGAGTAACCATTTACCGAACATTAAAAAAGTTTGAAGAAAATAAGTTAATACATTCGATTGAAGACGGAACAGGCTCTATAAAATATGCTTTATGCGAATCTACTTGTAAATGTACACCCGAGTTTACGCATGCTCATTTTCATTGTAACAAGTGTAATCAAACCTATTGTTTACGAAATATTCACTTACCAGAAATTGATCTTCCCAAAAATTTTCAAGCAGAACAATCGTCTTTTATCTTGAAAGGAATTTGCGATCAGTGTAAAGCCTAACTTTGCAACCAAATTGCATCAACCACATGCTAACTTTGCTGTCTTAAATGATTCATTATGGCAAATTGTAAGACTTGTTGTTCAACAGACGAACCTCAAAATCACTCTCACGAAGGTCACGATCATAATCACGAAGGTCATGACCATAATCACGAACACAACAATAGTAAAATTTTATTAGGAGCGAGTTTAGCTATTTTCTTTGCTGGAATATTTGTTCAATATGTGTTAAAGCCAACTTGGTTTGTCGATAATCAAACGATTCGCTTGATATGGTTCGCTATTTCTTATATTTTAGTAGCAGCACCTGTTTGGAGTGAAGCGTTTAAATTGGCTAAAAAATTAGACTTTTTCAATGAATTTTCATTGATGGGAATTGCAACTTTAGGCGCTTTTATCATTGGGGAATATCCCGAAGGTGTTGCCGTAATGCTGTTTTATACCATTGGTGAAATGTTTCAAGAAGCAGCAGTTAATAAAGCAAGAGGAAATATAAAAGCCTTATTAGATGTTCGTCCAGATACAGCGCATGTTTTACGAAATGGTCATTTCGAAACCATAAAACCGCACGATGTTGCAATTGGTGAAACGATTCAAGTAAAAGTTGGAGAAAAAGTTCCGTTAGATGGAATTATGCTTTCGGATAAAGGGAGTTTTAATACAGCGGCATTGACGGGAGAAAGTAAACCTTCTACTTATAAAATAGGTGAAACAGTTTTGGCCGGAATGTTAAATCTTGAAAACGTAATAGAAATTCAAACAACTAAAAAGTTTGAGGATAGTTCGATTGCTAAAATTTTACAAATGGTTCAGGATGCTGCTTCTCGTAAAGCTCCTACTGAATTATTTATCCGAAAATTTGCAAAAATATATACGCCAATTGTTTTCTTTTTAGCAACAGCTTTGGTGATTATTCCTTACTTTATTGTTGATAATTATGATTTCAATGATTGGTTATATAGAGGTTTGGTTTTCTTGGTTGTTTCTTGTCCTTGTGCATTGGTGATTTCGGTTCCGTTGGGTTATTTTGGTGGAATTGGAGCAGCTTCGCGTAATGGAATTCTAATAAAAGGTTCTAATTTTTTAGATTTAATGGCGAAAGTAAATACCGTTGTGATGGATAAAACTGGAACCATGACTGAAGGCATTTTCGATGTGCAGAAAATAGAAACAAATCTACCTCAAATGGAATTTTTACGCTTGGTTTCAGCGTTAGAAAAACAATCAACACATCCCATAGCAAAAGCCATTGTAGCGAATCATCCTTCTGATTTGAAGGCAATAGAAGTGGAAGAAATTTCAGGAAAAGGACTAAAAGGAAAAGTTAATGGTAAAATTGTTTTAGCAGGAAATACAAAATTATTGGATCATTTTTCGATTCAATATCCACAAGAAATACATGCTATTGTAGAGAGTATTGTTGTCGTTTCAATAGATCACAAATATGCTGGATATATTACAATTGCAGATAAAATAAAAGAAGATGCACAACAAGCGATTCAAAAAATGAAAGCTTTGGGTGTCACGAAGACGATTATGTTGAGTGGTGATAAAGATACAATTACACAAAAAGTTGCACAAGAAATTGGTGTTGATGAAGCTTTTGGAGGATTATTGCCAAAAGGAAAAGTAGAAAAAGTAGAAGCCTTGAAAAAAGATACAAATCAAGTGGTCGCTTTTGTAGGAGATGGAATCAATGATGCGCCTGTTTTAGCTCTTTCTGATGTCGGTATAGCAATGGGAGGTTTAGGAAGTGATGCGGCAATTGAAACGGCTGATGTAGTGATTCAAACCGATCAACCATCTAAAATAGCAACTGCTATAAAAATAGGACGCGAAACGAAAAAGATTGTCATTCAAAATATCATTTTAGCAATGGGTGTAAAAGTGATTGTATTATTACTTGGTGCTGAAGGAATTGCCAATATGTGGGAAGCCGTTTTTGCAGATGTTGGTGTCGCTTTATTAGCAATTTTGAATGCAGTACGAATTCAGCGAATGAAATTTTAGATCAACAAAAAAGCGACCAATGGTCGCTTTTTTGTTAAATATATAATTCCTTCATCAAATCTAAATCAATGTTCAAGATATCGGTCAAATAATTTTCAACTGATCCAAAATTCTGATTGATTGCTCGGTAAGAACTCTCCAAATATTCAGGTAAAACAGTTATTAAGTATTTATAATTCGGATCGATTTTTAAAATGTGCGCATATTTTTGTTCCAAATAGACATTAGAAGCTAAATAATCATCCATGATTGTATCAAAATCAACTTTTAATGCAGATAAAATCATCGCTGTTGCAAATCCTGTTCGATCTTTTCCGGCTGTACAATGAAATAAAATCGGCGTTCTGTTTTTGTGTTGTATGATATCAAAAAAGCTTTTGTATTGTTCCTGACAGGTTTTATCTAAAACAAAATCTTCATAAATTTTACACATAAAACTTTTTGGATTAGAAATACCAGCTTTAAATTCTTGCACTAACTCTTCGAAATGTCCAGATGAAATATCCAAATGAACTTCGTGATTACAACTGTTCGGAATATGATCTTGATTTTTTAAGCGTTCGTAAGTTGTGCGTAAATCTATAATTGTTCGGATTGGGAAATCATTCAAAACTTCTAAATCGTCATCCGTCAAATTAGCCAAATCATCTGATCGAATTAACAATCCTTTTCTTAAAATTTCATTTTGTGTGTTAACTATTCCACCTAAATCTCTACAATTAAATCCGCCTTCAAGTGGAAGAGTTCTTTCACTTAGCGAGATTTCGCATAAAGTATTCTCCATTTTCTGTTCGTTTTTTAGGTTATTTTTCAATAGTTAAAAGTTACGGGTATTTATTTAGTTTAACGTATTAAAAAAACGATAAGTTTTTACTTTAACATTTTATTATTTTTATTCAATCTAAATTTATTTTACCTTCGCATAGAATTAGAATAAATCTAAATAATCTGATGGGAGATAAAGTGAAAATTGCGAAAGAGAAATTCATCTTAAAAAAGAAAGAATTTGTGACACCACATCTTATTCGCGTTCATTTAGAAAATAATGATGTTTCTTTTTTTGAAGATACAACTTTAGGAGGAACGTGTAAATTGCTTTTTCCACCACTTGGAATCCGAGATATTCACTATGCTGAATATGATGAGGAGAACAAGAAATGGATTTCACCATCAGAAAAATTCAAACCAGTTTCTCGCACTTACACATTGCGAAATATAGATGCTGAAAACAATGTGATTGTGATAGATATTGCAAATCATGGGTTAAATGGTCCTGGATCTCGTTGGGCAAATGAAGCAAGAGAAGGCGATATGATTGGAGTTTCGATGAAATCGAAAAAGAAAGAATTAGCACCAAAAACAGATTTCATTTTCTTAGCGGCTGATTTAACAGGTTTACCCGTAATTTCTGCTATTATAGAATCATTACCTGCAAAAACAAACGGAGTTGTTTGTATTGAAGTTCCATCTGAAGAAGATATTCATCCTATTGAAACCAAAGCAAATTTGGAGTTTAAATGGATAGTGAATCAACATGTAGGTAATGGAACCGCTTTATATAGTTTAACAAAAAAACAAATCTTTCCGAAACGTAAAGATGGGAAACGTTATGCTTATGTGGCGGGAGAATCAAAATCTATAAAAGAAATTAAATCCTTTTTTAAAGATGATTTAGAATGGAAAAAAGACGAATTTTATTGTACATCACATTGGAAAGCTGGGAAAGCGGAGAAAAATGCATTAGAAGATTGTCACGATAAAATTGAACAAGAATTATTGGTTAGGGTTTTCTAAGTTATTTCGTAACTTTCATCTTTACATATTCTACCTTCCATAAATTCTGTGCAAATAGACATGGAGAAAAAAGCGTTAGAAAGAAGAGTAAATATTTATTTTTCATTTTGTAAACGTTTAATCATTAAAGTAATAATAATATTTGTGAGGGTTAGTGATACTTTCTTTAATTTTTATCTTTTTTAATTCTTCAAGTGGAATTAACGTGTTCCAATTCGGATTTTCGGAAAGATAAAATGTATCTTTTTTTTCTGTGATTATTTTATTTAATCTCCATCCATTTTCCATGTTTGAGTCTATTTTTTCAATTTTACGATTTTTTGATAATACAAAATCTAAATCAGCAAAAGCATCTTTCACAAAAAATACGTTAAAAATATAAATTAAAGGAAATAGAAGCAAAAAGCATAATAGTCGAAAAACTAAAGGACATTTTTCCCATAAGAAAGAAAGCAAAACGGCAAAATAATATACTTATTATGCATCTCATTAATTCATACTCCATTGTAGTTGAATTAAGTAAATAATATTTTTCATATGCTCTCAAATCAATAAATAGTGAGATAAAGTAGATTATAATAAATAGAACGTTTATAACGACAAACACTTTTTTATTCATTATTCCTGATTAATTATTAACTAAATATAATAAAAAAAGCGATTCAAAACTGAATCGCTTTTCCTATATTGAAAATTATTTCTTTTCAGAAGTTTTTCCTTTATTCTTGACATATTTCTCTAACCATTGATCTTGTTCCCACAACATATGTAAAACATTTTCTTTGGCAGCATAACCATGCGATTCTTTTGGTAATAACACCAAACGAGTTGTTGCACCTAAACCTTTTAAAGCATTAAAATATCGCTCAGATTGCATAGGGAAAGTTCCTGTATTGTTATCAGAATCACCATGAATTAACAACAATGGTGTTTTCATTTTTTCGGCATTCATAAATGGAGACATTGTATTGTAAACCTCTGGTGCCTCCCAATAATTACGTTGTTCTGATTGGAATCCGAAAGGTGTTAATGTACGATTATAAGCTCCTGAACGCGCAATACCTGCTGCAAATAAATTAGAGTGTGATAATAAATTTGCTGTCATAAATGCACCATAAGAATGTCCACCAACAGCAACTTTTTCTCGATCAATAAAACCTAAAGCATCAACTGCATCAATTGCTGCTTTTGCATTTGCAACCAATTGCGGAACAAACGTATCGTTTGGCTCTTCTTTTCCTTCTCCAATAATTGGGAATGCGGCATCATCTAAAACGGCATAACCTCTCAACGCCCAGAAAATAGGACCTCCGTATGATGGCGAAGTAAATTTATTCTCAGAAGTTGTGACTTGTCCAGCTGTTGCTGCATCTTTAAACTCGCGAGGATAAGCCCACATTAACATTGGTAACTTTTCTTTTTTCGTTTTATCGTAGTTTGGAGGTAAATATAAAGTTCCTGATAATTCTACTCCATCAGCACGTTTGTATGTAATTAATTCTTTCGAAACTTGGTTCATCGCCTCAAAAGGATTTTTTGTAAATGTTACTTGTTTTGGCTTTCCTCCTTTTTGGAAAATATTACGTACATATAAATTAGGATAATCAGTTTTAGACTGAATTTGCTCTAATATAATTCCTTTCTTTGGATCAATTACACGTGCGATTACTTCTAACTTATCTGATTTTTGTGCTCTCCATAAGCGTGATGTTTTTTGTGTTTTGATGTCAAAATCATCCACAAAAGGTAAGATTCCATCAGCAGAAACTCCATCTCCAACTAACATCAATTTTCCTTTGTTAATCGAAAGAACATTGTAACCATACTCATTTATTTCTGTTACAAAACTTCCTGGATTGTTGTATGCATCTTGTGTATTTCGACTAAAGAAACGTGTTGGTTCTTGCTTTGGATTAGAAGGATTAAAAGTATAATAACTTTCGTTTCGAGTATTGTACCATGCATCACGAATCAAAGCGACCTCATCATTCCCCCAAATTACGCCTCTGTAACGATCTTTTATTTTTACTAATAATTCTTTGTTAGCAGTAAAAGGCGCAGCAACTTGATAAAGAGCATCACGGTATTCTGCAGGTTTGTTAGCATCACCTCCATCTAAAGCTTCTACCCAGTACAATGTATTTGGTTTGTCTGCTCTCCAATATAATCCTCTTTTGCCCATAATGGTAGAAGAAAATCCTTTTGGAACTACTTCTTGCAATTCTTTGTAATCAACTTCTTTTACTAATTTTCCATTGATATCATAGACAACATCTGTAGATGGAAAACTATTGTAGGTTACTAAATAAGAGAACGGTTTTTTGATTTCATTTACCAAAACATACTGTCCGTCTGGAGATGTAGAAATATTTGTATACATCGCTGCATCTTTCCATTTTGATTTTGCTCCCGTTTCGATGTTTACTTTCACTAATTCGGAAATAGCTAATTGCTCGAAATTAAACTCATCTGTTTTATTTTTCAACAAATCTTGGTAAGTTCTATTTTGAGCTTCTTTTCCGTCAGCTACAGAAACTGTTGGTCCTGTTGCGATTGCATCTTTTGTATCAATTAATGTTTTTTTAGAAG
Organism: Empedobacter stercoris; assembly: GCF_020281205.1. Taxonomy (GTDB): domain Bacteria; phylum Bacteroidota; class Bacteroidia; order Flavobacteriales; family Weeksellaceae; genus Empedobacter; species Empedobacter stercoris. Next base: position 27,754 of record NZ_JACXZC010000003.1, on the reverse strand, counting down.
CTGGAATTACATTAACAATCAGCTCACTATCAGAAACCCAACTAAAAGGACGACCTAAGTTTGCATTCAATTTATCTTCGTAAACTTTTGTTGCCGATTGATTTTTAACATCAATCACCCACAATTCTACTCCTTTATCTGTAGTATTTGTAACCGCAAATTTAGATTGAGATTTGTTCCAAGATTGATTCGAAAAACGTCCTTTTGCAGGTAAACCAGCTATCGATTTTTCTTTTGAAGTTTTCAAATCAAAAAAAGTGATTTTCTCACTAAATGTTTCACGCGAATTAATATTCGTTACAGGATTAATTCGCACCCCTGCTAAACGTAATTCTATTTCTGACAATTCATTAATCGTTTTGTAACGACTTCTGTACGATAAAAAAGCATTCTCTGCTTTACGATCCGTAGAAATTGATGGTGGCATATCTGCCTCCGCTAATTGCAAGATTTCTTGAGGCGGTAATTGAAACGTAACATTTTCTTGTGCTTTTACCGATGTTCCTATTGTCATCGCTAAAAACAATAATGAATAAACAATTTTCTTCATGTGTTTTTAAGATTTTACATCATAAAGATATTGAAACTTTGTAAATCTTAAGTAAAGAAATTAATTATCTATAAAAAAAGACAACTCACCTTATGATGAATCGTCTTTAGTATTTATCTTCTTTTTCCAAATTTTCCTCCTTTGGTATTCGTTGGCGGTTTACTTTTTCCAACTCTTGCTTGCGTTGTTGGTTTTTTTGCTGGTTTTTTTATTGATTTTCCTTTCGAATCTTTAAAATTTGGTGAAATTTCTTTGGTTTTCTTCGCAGATGATTTCTTTGACTTTTGCTGTTGAGTTTTTTCAGCATGTTTTTCAGAGTCGGCTGTTAATCGATTTAATTCTGCTAATTCTTCTGATGTTAAATCTCGGTATTGACCAAGCGGAACATTCAACGTTAAGTTCATAATTCGAACACGTTCTAACTTTTTCACCGAATACCCAAAATACTCGCACATACGACGAATCTGACGATTAAGTCCTTGCACTAATGTAATTTTAAAAACATTGGTACTTATCTTTTCTATCTTACACTTTTTTGTAACCTGATTAAGAATTGGAACTCCTTTTGACATTCTTTCGCAAAACTCATCTGTAATCGCTCTATCAACAGTAACAATATATTCTTTTTCGTGATTATTTCCAGCACGTAAAATCTTATTCACTATATCTCCATCACTTGTTAATAGGATTAATCCTTGTGAATCTTTATCTAAACGACCAATTGGAAAAATACGTTCACCAAAAGATAAAAAGTCGACAATATTATCTGGATCTGTTGGATCTGTCGTACACGTAACGCCCACAGGTTTGTTCAACAAAATATAAACTGCATGTTCTTTTTCTTTCGGCTCAATCTCTATTCCTTTTACAGTAACATGATCGCCAAGTCTTACAAATTGCCCAATTTTAGCAATTCGTCCATTAATTTGTACCAAACGATTTTCTATGTAATCGTCTGCTTCGCGGCGCGAACAAAAACCGCTGTCACTAATGTATTTATTTAATCGAAAATAATTAGACTCCTCCATATTTGCAAAGATAGTTTTTTATCAATTTGAAAACACTTTTGCATAAACACTTTATGATTGACATAAGCCGAAACTTATTTATATTTACAATTCCAAAGAAATTTTGACTATGAAAAAAGTATTTTTTTTGAAAACATGTGATACATGTAAACGAATCATGAAAGAATTAGATTTTACAGGTTTTGATTTGCATGAAATAAAATCAACTGCAATAACTGAAGAAGAATTAGCTGAAATGAAAGATTTAGCAGGAAGTTATGAAGCTCTTTTTTCTCGTCGTGCACAGAATTATAAAAAATTAGGACTGAAGGATAAAGTCTTAACTGAAGATGAAATCAAAAATTATATTTTGACAGATTATACTTTCCTAAAAAGACCTGTCGTGGTTGACGGAGACAAAATTTTTGTTGGAAACGAAAAGAAAAACTTAGAAGCCCTTGGGCAATATCTAGAATAGATTCACACATGAAAAAAACAATTTTATTAAGTACACTTTTTCTAAGCGCGAGTTTACTTGCACAGAAAAAAAACATATCAATGGAAGATGCTGTACTTGGATTATCGACCAACTTACGTATCGAAAATCTAAATCAAGTACAATGGATTCCGAATCAAAATGCGTACACACAAAATGTAAAAACGGCTTACGGAGAAGCTTTAATCAGAAAAGAAGTCCCTTCGTTAAAAACAGATACCATTTTTAGAAGTTCTCAATTTGAAAATAAACGAATTCCTGCTCTAAATTGGATCAATGATAAGCAAGCATATTTTTCTACAAAAACAGGTTACAAAACAATAACAACTTCTGGTCAGCAAGCTGATTGGTTGAAATTACCAGATAATGCAGAAAATGTAGAATTTGACGCAACAAATAATCAAGTTGGGTATGTGATTGATAACAATTTATTTTTTGTAGATAAAGCTGGAAAAACACATCAAGTAACGAATGATGGGAAATATGAAATTGTGAATGGGAAATCGGTTCATCAAAATGAATTCGGGATTCACAAAGGAATTTTCATCTCTCCAAAAGGGAATTTAATTGCATTTTATAGAATGGATCAAACGGTGGTAACTGATTATCCAATAATCGATTGGTCGGTACAACCTGCAGTAAACAAAAACATCAAATATCCGTTTGCTGGAACAAAAAATCACACCGTTAGATTAGGAGTTTATAATCCATCAACTCAAAAAACGATTTTCTTAGAAACTCAACCAGAAGTTGACCATTATTTAACTTCTGTTACTTGGTCACCAGACGAAAAACATATTTATATTGCTTTACTTTCTCGTAATCAAAAACACATGGAATTGAATCAATATGATGCTATTTCAGGGAAATTGATTAAAACATTATTCAAGGAAGATGATGCAAAATATGTAGAACCTCAAAATGAATTGCATTTTATTCCAGGAAAATCAAACGAATTTATTTGGTGGTCGCAACGTGATGGTTTTATGCATTTATACCGTTTCAATACAGATGGAAAATTATTGAACCAAATTACAAAGGGCGATTGGATTGTAACAGATCTTGTTGGTGAAAATGCAAAGAAAAAAGAGTTGTTAGTCATGACGACAAAAGATTCTCCAAAAGAACGTCAGTTATATGCGGTAAATTGGGAGAATGGCAAATTACGTAAAATCACTACAGATGCAGGAACACATAATGTTTCAGTTTCAACGAACGGAGAATATGCAATTGATAATTGGAGTAATGATAACACGCCTCGCAAAATTGATGTGTTGGATGCAAACGGAAAATTCAAACAAAATATCTTAACTGCTCAAAATCCTTTAGCAAATTACAATACGGCAAAAGTTGAAAATGTAACGTTAAAAGCAGATGATGGAACAGATTTGTATGGAAAATTAATTTACCCAACCAACTTTGATCAATCGAAGAAATATCCAGTTATCGTATATTTATACAATGGTCCTCACGCACAATTAATCACCAATCGTTTTCCTGCGACAGGAAATCTTTGGTACGATCATTTAGCAGAAAAAGGCTACGTTGTGTTTACAATGGACGGACGTGGATCGGCAAATAGAGGGTTAAAATTTGAGCAAGCCATTCACGGAAATGTAGGAACAACTGAAATAAATGACCAAATGAAAGGTGTAGATTTCTTAAAAACATTGCCTTTCGTAGATGCAGATCGTATGGGAATTCATGGGTGGTCTTATGGTGGATTTATGACAACATCCTTTATGTTACGTAAACCTGACGTTTTCAAAGTTGGCGTTGCTGGTGGACCTGTCTTAGATTGGACACAATACGAAATTATGTACACAGAACGTTACATGGAATCGCCACAAGATAACCCTGAAGGTTACAAAACATCAAATTTAATTAATCGTACAAAAGATTTGAAAGGTAAATTATTGATGATTCACGGAGCGCAAGATAATGTGGTTGTTTGGCAACATTCGATAGATTTTATTCGCGAAGCAGTGAAAAATGGTGTGCAAATGGATTACTTTGTTTATCCTGGACATGAGCATAATGTTCGTGGTAAAGATCGTGTACATTTAATGCAAAAAATTACAGATTACTTCGATTTGTACTTAAAACCAGAAAGTACAATGTCTAAAGAATAATTTCAAAACTAAAAACCACTTCTTGCGAAGTGGTTTTTAGTTTTATTATTTTTTGTCACTTAAACAATTTTACTTCTTCGTAAACTCAAATTTTTGCCCACCTTCTTCAAATGTGAATGACTTTTTATCTTTTGCAAAAATCAATTCAAGTCCAGCTTGTTCGTTGATAAATGTATTATTTCCTGTATATTCTAACGGAATATTTTGACCAACAAATGTTAAACTCAACTTATTATTTTCCGAAATCAATAAAAAAGATGCGTCTATTTCCTTATTCGTATATGTTCCTTCATAATCCTTTGGATTAATCTTTTCAATAGGTTTTGCATCAGCCATATTGAATGTGTTATTCTTAAGATCTGTATCAGGTAAGGCACCTTTTGGATCAAGTTGTACAGTTGTCACTTCTTTTGTAGAAGGCACTTTGAATGTCCATTCTGTATTACGTTTCCAAACTTCGATTGGTAGTTTTACTTCTTGCGAAGTTCCATCTTTAAAATTGACTTGAATAGTTGTTGGCATTGGTAATTGACCAAAGTTTTCGACTTTTAAAATCAAGCCTTTTTTATAATCCCCATCTACATATTTTGCACTGTTAATTCCTTGATCAATTGTCCATTTATTCAAGAACCAACCTCTCCAAAACCACGATAATTCTTCTCCCGAAACATTTTCCATCGTACGGAAAAAATCTTCTGGCGTTGGATGTTTAAACGCCCAATATTTAATGTATTGACGCAAAGCTTTATCAAATCTTTCTTCTCCTAAAATCGTTTCACGCAAAATTCTCATTCCAATTCCAGGTTTGTAATACAACAACGTTCCAATATTACGTTCGCGCATATTATCTGGTTGTGTGGTAACAGGTTCTAAGTTTTCGCCAAATAAAAACCCTCCCATTCGTTGCAACGATTGTTTTTTATAGTACTCTCCGTTGTTAAAATTTTTTGTTGAAATATCATTAATAAACGTATTGAAACCTTCGTCCATCCAACCATGAACGCGTTCATTAGAACCTACAATCATTGGAAACCAAATGTGTCCAAATTCGTGATCTGTAACACCCCAAAGGCTTTCTCCTTTCGAGTTCATGTGGCAAAATACAATTCCCGGATATTCCATTCCGCCCTCATTTCCCGCAACATTTGTAGCCGCTGGATAAGGATATTCTGACCATTGTTTCGAATAATGCTCAATGGATGCTTTTGTATATTCTGTTGATCTTCCCCAAGCTGCTTCGCCATCACTTTCTACAGGATAAGCCGAAATTGCCAACGATTTTTGACCACTTGGAAGATTAATTTTTGCTGCATCTAAGATGAACGAAGATGATGAAGCCCAAGCAAAATCGCGCGTATTTTGAATTTTAAATTTCCACGTTTTTGTTCCTTTTGCAACTTTTGTCGATTTGTTTACCTCATCAGCAGAACGAATAATAACGGTTTTATCACTCGCTTTTGCTTTGTTCCAACGATTCACTTCTTCTTTCGAATAAACTTCGTTTTCATTCAATAATTCTCCCGAACCAACCACATAATGCGTAGAAGGCACTGTAATATTTGCAGTTACATCTCCATATTCCAAATAGAATTCTCCAGGCCCTAAATAGGGTAATGTGTTCCATCCCATGATATCGTCGTAAACAGCCATGCGAGGAAACCATTGAGCCATTGTAAAAATTTTACCATTTTTAGTTGATTCAACACCCATTCGATCTGCACCATAATCTGGTGAAACAAACGAATACTCTACTTTTATTTTGGTTTTACCACCTCTTGCTTTCAAGTGATTCACCAAGTCGATTTGCATGCGTGTATCAGAAATGGTATAGTTTGCTTCCTTTCCGTCTATTTGTACAGATTTGATTTTATAACCACCTTCAAACTGAGAAGTAGCATCACCGTATCGGCTACCAGACATTGGTAATAATGCACTTCCACGAGAGTCTGTTTTGAATAAATTTTGATCCAATTGTAACCACAAAAAATCTAAATCATCAAAACTATTATTGGTATACGTAATCTCCGAAGTTCCAGATATTTCATTTTTTTCTTCGTTCAAACTTACATTCAAGTTATAATCCGCGCGATTTTGCCAATAATTATGACCTGGTTTTCCACTTGCCGAACGAGTTTCTGTTGCGTTATTTTGATAAAAAAAAGGTTTGAAAGCTTCTTGGTAATCGTATTTTGGTTTCTCTTGTTGACCAAAAACTGAAACTGAAAAGAAACTCAAACCTAAAATAAAAGGTTTAAAATAATTTTTTCTCATGTGTTTAATTTTACAGTAACTATAAAAATACTTTTTATTTTTTAGATTCACCGAATAAGTTTTGGGTAAAAAAAAAACTCATCTTAAAAAAAAAGATGAGTTTTTGTATTTCAGCTAAAAGTGAAATCTATTTTTTATTTGCATAAAGAACAGGATTCAAGTCCTCGTCATTATACATTTTCATTTGTTTGTACACTTTCATGTATTTTTTTCCAGCAGCAAAATCAGCCAATAATTCTTCTATCGCAGTTGATAAATCATGATGTTGTTGGTTCAAAACATCCAATTTAGCTTGACAAGCAGCTCTGTGTTCAGCTGTAGCATCTTCACGTTCTGCTTCTTGCTTCATGTGATACACTTTTAGCGATAAAATCGAGAAACGATCGACTGCCCAAGCAGGAGACTCTGTGTTGTATGTAGCATCTGCTTTTACATCTACATCTGCGTATTGTTGTAAAAACCAGCTATCCACATATTCTACCATATCCGTACGCTCTTGGTTTGATTTATCAATCCAACGTTTTAAGCTTAATGCTTCAACTGGATCAATTTCAGGGTTACGAATAATGTCTTCTAAATGCCACTGAACGGTATCAATCCAATTCTTTTTGTACAATAAGTGAGCGATTAAATCTTCCTCGCTATATGGATTCTCGATTTGACGATTTACATCATCGTATTGGTGATAATCATTAATACTTTGATTAAAAATTGACCAAGCTTTATCTGTAAATTTCATGTTTTGTATGTGTTTATAAAATAAAAGCATTGTAATCAAAATTGTTCAACTACAATGCCTTTTTATTTAATTAAAAAGATAATTTAATTTTCTTTCTTTTCAGAAGTTGTGTCTTCTGGCTTGTTATCTTCGCGAGTTGCTTTTTTAAATTCATTTAATCCAGAACCTAAACCGCGCATTAATTCAGGAATTTTTTTACCCCCGAATAATAGTAATACAAACAATAGAATTACTATCCACTCTTTACCTCCTAACATTCCCATATTGAATTGATTTTAATGCAAATATATAATTTATTTCTTACATTCCTGCTACCCAAAGTGCAGGATTTTGTTTTGTTGTTCCACTCCAAACTTGGAAATTCATTATAGTTTCTCCGTCTCCACTTGTGTAGATGATTCCTAAAGATTGACCACGTTTTACATCATCTCCTTTAGAAACACTTACACTTGATAAGTTTGTATAAACTGAATAATAAGAACCATGTCTTACTAAGACAGATTTACCATTTCCAGAAACAGCCATGACAGCTTGTACAACTCCTTCGTAGACAGCACGTGCTTGTGCTCCACGATAAGTTGAAATATCAACTCCACTATTCTGGGTTGTAATATTAGATAAAATAGGATGCGAATTTGAACCAAATCGACTTACGACAGTTCCTCTATCAACAGGCCAAGGTAAACGCCCCTTGTTTGATGAAAATTCTCCTGAAATTCCTTCCGAATCTGGACGTTCAGCATGTGTTTCTGCTGGTTTTACAGCATCTACTTTTACGACACGTTCTTTTTCTGGAACTCTAGTTACTACTTTTTGTTCTGCTTCTATCTTTGCTTTACGCTCTGCTTCAGCTTTTGCTGCTGCAATCTTACGGGCATCTTCTTCTTTCTGAGCTTTTAATCGAGCTTCTTCTTCTGCCTTACGCTGTGCAATAATGCGTTGACGTTCTTCTTCTGCCTCACGTTCTAATTGTTCAAATTTTGCGACTTCTGTTTTAGCCGTAGAAACAAAACTTCCTGTTGGATGATGTTTAAGATAAGATTGATACGCTTGTTTTGTATGTGCAGAACGTGCAATATTCCATGCTTTTGCATCGTTTTCAATTCTTAAAATTGCAGTACGTGCAGATTTTGCATAATCACCTTTTGGATTATCTCGCAAATATTCGTTGTATGATGCAATCGAATTTCCTCGCTTGGCTTCGTTCCAATCTTTCAAATCTTTTTCTGCTCTAATTTTCGCTTGACGAATTTCTTCTTCAATAATGGCTTTAATCTGAGCATCTATTTGACGTTGTTGCGCTTCTTTAGCATTAATTTCTGCAGCGATTACTCCTTCGTTTTTACGGAATTCTTCAACAGCTTTTTCCTTAGATAATCGTTCTTTTTCTAAGTTTTGACTAAACAAAGTTTGTTGTGAAAGTACTTTTTCTTTCTCGTCTTTTGCTTTTTCTTTCTGCGCTTTTTTTGCTTGAATATCCGTTTGTTTACCAATAATCTCATTGGCTTGTCCCAATTGGAAAGCGGAATATTTCTCTAAATACTTGATACGACGATATGCCTCTCCTAAACTTTTAGAAGAAAGCACAAAAAGTAATTTATTTTCGACAGATTTATTCTTGTATGCACGAACTAAAACCTGTTTGTATTCTTTTTTAAGCTCAACCAACTCGCGCGAAAGCTTATTAATCTCTAATTGAGTTAAATAAATTTCGTCCTCGATAAAGCGTTTTTCTTTTGATAAATTGTTGACTAATTTAGTTTGAACTTGAATTTTTTTCGTCAAATTCTGTACATATTCAACATTTAACTTCGAATTTTTCTTATTAACCTCGAGTTGTTTGTTTAAATTTATAATCTCTTTTTTTAGTTGAGCATTCTGTTTTTGTAAGTTCGCTTTATTGTACGGAACTTGCGCAAACACTGATAATGACAACGTTAAAAGTATCGTTGATAAAACAAACTTCATTATTTTATATCTTTTTTCTTATACCCATCTGGAATAGAGAACGGTGTGTTCGTTTCCTGAAACGTAAAACTATTATATTCCAACTCTACTTGGCGCGTTTTTTTATCTTTTATAATAATTTTAACATTTTTCGGAAATTCCTCTGCGCCAGCTTTTACCCAATTGTTATAAGTCAAATCTACTTCCATCTTGCTTTTTGGATCTTTCAAATGAGCTTCGATTAATCTAAAACCATTGTCAAAAATATAAGTTTGAATATATTCTCCTTCTGTTGGAGAAGCTACAATTGCTTGATTTTTATTATAGGTAATTGTGTATTGATTATTTGCAAAACTTGCTGTGTAATCTGTCGGATTTAGGTCAACGAAAACTTTTCCTAACATCAAATTTTGTAATTTTTGATAATCGATAAAATCAACTTTCAATAATTTATTCGCTATCGTAAAATCGCCTTCGTAATACGTTCCTCCGATTTTTTCATAAGCAGCGAAACCGTCTGGTGTAATTAATGAACGAGCACCTGTAAAACCAAATTTTGTTGCATTAACCCATATCTTTTGTCCATTTTTTACAGCAATCGTAGCGTTAGCATCTCCCAAATCTGCTATAACTTTTGCCTTAATCGTCAAGTCTTTGAACGACGATTTTTTAGACAATGTTTGTTGAATAATTTTTGCCGAAGCGGATACAACTTCTGTCTTATTATCTTTCTCAACTTTTGCTAATTTCTGTGTGCTACAAGCTGTTGCAAGTATTCCTAAGCAAAAGATATACGTTAATTTCTTGATCATATTTTATTAAGCTTCGTGTGACTTGAAATCCAATTCAGAGTAATCTCCTAAGCTGATACTACGCGAAACACCAAAATATTTGGCATTATTTCCGATCATTGTATCTGTTAAATTAGCATTACTAATCGTTGAATTTTCTTGAATCAAACTATTGTCAATATTCGAGTTTTCAATAACCGTTCCATTTCCCAATGATACAAAAGGTCCAATTTTTGAGTTTTTAATCACGACATTTTCCCCAATAAAACATGGTTCAATGATTAAAGAATTTTCGATTGTTGCAGTTACTGAAACGCCTTTAAAATCTTCTTTATCCAAGTTCAACACGCGTGTGTTTGTATCAACAGTAACTGCTTTGTTACCACAATCCATCCATTCGTCAACTTTACCAAGCGTAAATTTATCTCCTGCAGCACGCATATTTTCTAATGCATCTGTCAATTGATATTCACCTCCTTTCTGAATATCATTCTCTAATAAATATTCAATCTCTTTGTATAATTTTTGTCCATCACGGAAAAAATAAATCCCGATAATTGCTAAATCAGAAACAAATTCTTTTGGTTTTTCAACAAAATCCGTGATTACATTTTGCTCATCTAATTTCACAACTCCGAAAGCAGAAGGATTTTCGACTTGTTTTACCCAAACTACGCCATCCGATTCCATATCCAATTTGAAATCTGCACGGAATAATGTATCTGCATATGCAACTACTGTTGGTCCGTCTAAAGCTTCTTTCGCCATCCAAATAGAGTGCGCTGTTCCAAGTGGTTCTAATTGGTGACAAATTGTTCCTTTTGCTCCTAATTTTTCTGCAATCGAAATTAAATCAGCTTCAACTTCATCGCCAAAATCACCAATTACAAATGCAATTTCATCAATTTTTTCTGAACATACTTTTGCGATATCTTCTACTAAGCGATGAACAATTGGTTTACCTGCAATTGGAATTAAAGGTTTTGGTGTTGTTAATGTATGAGGGCGCAAACGTGAACCACGTCCTGCCATTGGGATAATAATTTTCATTTTATTTGTAAAAATATTTTGTTAGATTGATTGTTTATAATTGATAGTTAAATTAATTCTATCTTAGATTCTTCGACAAGCTCAGAATGACAAACTTTCTCTTTTTAATTTTAATGCGATTCTGAAACGAGTCAGAATGATATTTTTATTGTTTTCCTGTACTACCGAAACCACCAGCTCCGCGTTCAGTTTCATTTAAGTTTTGAGTTTCTTCCCATTCAATAGTTTCGTGTTTTGCAATCACTAATTGTGCAATACGCTCTCCATCGTTGATTGTTACAGCTTCATTCGAAACATTTGCTAAAATAACCCCAATTTCACCACGATAATCTGCATCAATTGTACCAGGAGAATTAAGACAAGTTAAGCCATGTTTTAGCGCCATTCCACTACGAGGTCGAACTTGCGCTTCATAACCTGCAGGCAATTCGATACTCAAACCTGTTGGAATAAGTCTTCTTTCTAAAGGTTTTAACTCGATTGGAGCATCAATATTAGCTGTTAAATCCATTCCAGCAGATAAAGCTGTTTTATATTCTGGTAAAGCGTGTTTTGAGATGTTGATAACTTTTACTTTCATCTTTATTTTCTTAATTTTTTGAGTGTATTTCTTTCTGCTAAAGCAATAAATGCAATGTACACGATTAGAATTAGATTACCAATAATCAAATTAGAATCAAGCACAAAATAATTTGTCCAACCTAATGCGATTGCAATTCCCATATAAAGTAATATTTTATTGACTTTGTAAGGAATCGGATAAACTTTCTGTCCCCAAATGTACGAAATCACCATCATTACACCATAAGCAATTAAAGTCGTCCATGCAGAAACCATAAATCCATATTTTGGTAATAAGAGGATGTTTAATATAATGGTGATTGCACCTCCAATTAATGAAATTATAGTTCCGATATTTGTTCTATCTGTGACTTTATACCATGTTGAAAGGTTGTAATAAATTCCAAAAAATAAATTAGCAATTAAAATAATTGGAACAATATCCAACGCAATCCAATAAGATGATTTGATAATGAATAGTTGCTTAATCCAATCGATGTTTGCTAATATTCCGAGAATTACAATGTTACAAATAATACTAAAAAAGAAAAGGATATTGGCATACATCTGTTTTGCATCTTCTTTTTTAGCAACTTTAAAAAAGAATGGTTCAATTCCCATTCGGTAGGCTGTAACAAAAAGCGTCATCAAAGTCGCTAATTTATAACATGCTGCGTAGGAACCTGCAGCATCTTCATCAATAAATTGTCGTTGAACTAATTTATCAAAATTTTCGTTCAAAACATAACCCAAACCAGCAATCATAAGGGGATAAGCGTATATAAACATCGTTTTGAATAAAGGTTTATCAAACTTAAATTGTACTTGACGAATCACACCAAACAACAATATAAAACCAAGAATACTTGCAATTAAATTTGAGATAAATGGATATGAAATTGTATTATCAAACCCTAATCCATTCATAACATCAAAAGATACGTAGTACAATAAAACGATGGTTAAAATCGCTTGAAATACGTTCTGAAAAACTTTTATGCTGGAGTATAAAATTGGTCGATTCTTGAAACGAAGAACAGCGAACGGAATAACACAAAGGGTGTCAAAGAAAGCAATCCAACCAAACCATAAAAGGTATTCGGGATGATCGGTGTAATTGGCAAAATCTGCCAAAGGTTGTAAAAAAACATACAACAACACCATCATAACAGATGAAGTTAAAGTCATAAACCAAAAAGATGTATTCAATACTTTTTGATACAAACTTTCTTCTGTAGCATATCTGAAAAATGCTGTTTCGAAACCAAATGTCAAAATCACATTAAGAAATGAGACAGCAGCATACAGCTGACCGAAAATAGAGAAATCTCCTTCTGCAGTTTTACCAATAATAAATGGTGTCAATGCAAACATGATTAATCTCGGCAAAATTGAGCCAATACCATAAATAATGGTCTCACTAAAAAGTTTTTTGTACAAGGCCGTTAAAATTTATACAAAATTGATGTTCTTTTTGTAAAATTCAAAATACCGAAGCTACAAATTAATTAACTTTGTCTGTTCAATACATATATTATGATAGAGTTATCTAATCGTAAAGTTGGATTAATAGGGAATGGAAGCTGGGCAACTGCGATTGCAAAAATGCTGAATAAAAACCTTGAAACTTTCAACTGGTGGGTAAAAGATGAATACGTAAAAGGCCATTTGGAGCGTAATAGACACAATCCAAATTATTTGACTGATGTTGAGTTTAAATCAGAAAAACTAAAAATATCAACAGATATCAACGAAGTTGTAGCCAATTCTGATATTATTTTCATTGTTGTACCATCTATTTACGTAGCCGATTGTTTGAGTAAATTAACTGTTCCGTTAACAGATAAATTTGTGGTAACATCAATAAAAGGAATTATTCCTGATCATTATCAATTGGTCGGACAATATTTGTTTGAAAACTTCGACTTAAAAGAAGAACAATTAGGAATTGTAAGTGGTCCTTGCCACGCAGAAGAAGTAGCATTAGAGCGACTTTCTTATCTAACAATTGCAGCACAAGAAAAAGAAAAAGCACAAATTGTTGCCGATTGTTTAGCGTGTGATTTTATCAAAACAAAGCTCTCAAACGATATATACGGAACTGAATTTGGTGCTGTATTAAAAAACATTTACGCTATTGCGGCTGGTATTGCACATGGTTTGGGCTATGGCGATAATTTTCAAGCAGTTTTGATGAGTAATGCAATCCGAGAAATGAATCATATTCTAAAAACAGTAAGTCCTGTAAAACGTAAAATTAACGATTCTGCTTATTTAGGCGATTTGTTGGTTACAGGTTATTCATTCTTCTCGCGAAACCGAATGTTCGGAAATATGATTGGAAAAGGCTATACCGTAAAATCTGCTATTTTGGAAATGAATATGGTTGCTGAAGGTTATTACGCAACAAAAGGTGTGGCGATAATGAATGAACAATATCAGATAAAAGCACCAATTATCAACGCGGTTCATAAGATTTTATATGAAGGTAAAAATGCTTCGAAAACAATCGAAAAGCTGTCTAAAAAATTAGATTAAGATGATTAAACAAGATTTTATTTCAAAATATATTCAAGAATTAAACAAAACATTGGCGCGAATTATTTCTATGGAGATAGGCAATTCTGACGATGGTTTCTTGATTATTTTCAATCAAATGTTACAATCGTACTACAAAATTGATGACAACAATTTATCAACATTGTTAGAAATCAACGAAGAACGCGATCAGTTTTTGTTAGCAGATGAATTGAAAAAGAAAAATATCTTGTCTTTTATGAAAGCAATCCGAGTGTATATCAATCAAAATAATTCGGAAAAAGCTTTGGCTGCTTATCAGGTTTTAAAACGGATTGAAAGTACACATTCTGGAATTTTTCAATTTCCAACAGAAGAAGATAAATTGATTGCACAAGAACGCAAAATTGTGGAAGAAAAAATGAATGCACGCGATTCGTTTACTTTTCCTGAGAATGTTTAGGGATGAAGATTAGAATAACTTTTTTTGTTTTATTATCTTTTTTAATAGGATTTTATAGTTGTAGTTTCAAAAGTAAGAAAGAAAAATTTGCTAAGGAATTATTAGAAAAGGTTGAAAATTTTCGAAAAGTAAATAATAGAATTCCAGAGAATGTTAGAGAACTTGGATTGTCAGAAGAAATGGATAGCCCTGTTTTTTATCAAAAAGAAAACGATTCGGTCTATATTATTTGGTATGGATTGAGTATTGGAGAATCAAACGTTTACAATTCTTCAATTAAAGAATGGAAGAAAGAAGGATAAGATAATTGTCAAAATAAAAGCCACTTCGATGAAGTGGCTTTCTAATATCTCAATACTTATAGCTAAAATCTAAGTTTATCCAACTTGCACACCATTTGGCGTTTCTTCTTCTGGATTCACAAACGTTAATTTTCCGTCTGCTTTATCCGCAAATAATAACATTCCGTTCGATTCGATTCCACGAATTTTACGAGGTGCTAAATTTGCTAAAACCATTGCTTGTTTCCCAACGATTTCTTCTAACGTAAAATGTTCTGCAATACCAGAAACAATTGTACGAACATCCATTCCAGTATCTACTTTTAGTTCGAATAATTTATCCGCTTTCTCCACTTTTTTCGCTTCTAAAATAGTTCCTATACGGATATCCATTTTTTGAAAATCATCAAAAGAAATCAATTCTTTTTGAGGTTCTGTGTTTGGGTTTGTCATGTTATTTTTAACTTTACTTTCGTTTAATTTATTGATTTGTGCTTCGATGGCTTCGTCTTCAATTTTCGCAAAAATTAATTCCGATTTCCCTAATTGATGACCTGCTTGAACATATTCATCCGTCGATTCTAATTCGTTCCATGACATTTTCTCTAAGTTCATCATCGCTAACATTTTTTCCGATGCAAATGGAATAAAAGGTTCACCTAACTGAGCTAATGCAGCAGAAATTTGCGTTGCAGCATACATAATACCTTTTACAGTTTCTGCATCATCTCCTTTTTTCCAAGGTTCTTGTGCTTGTAAAAATTGATTTCCAAGACGAGCTAAATTCATATATTCTGTTAGCGCTGCGCGAAATTCATATTTTTCTAAATGATCTCCGATACGTTTTGCAAAATATTTGATTTCTGTTAATTCTTCAAATTCGATTGTTTTTGAAGGAACAATTCCCTCGTAATATTTGTGCGATAAAACCATTACACGGTTGATAAAGTTTCCTAAAATTCCAACTAATTCAGAATTATTTTTTGTTTGAAAATCTTTCCAAGTAAAGTTATTATCCTTGTTTTCTGGCATATTCGCCGTCAGCACATAACGCAATGTATCTTGTTGACCAGGGAAATCTTCTAAATATTCGTGCGCCCAAACAGCCCAATTACGAGATGTTGAAATTTTGTCATCTTCTAAATTTAAAAATTCGTTTGCAGGGACATTGTCTGGCATAATGTAATCACCATGCGCTTTCATCATAGTTGGGAAAATAATACAGTGGAAAACAATATTATCTTTTCCGATGAAATGAACTAATTTCGTTTCTTCATTTTGCCAATAATCTTTCCAATTCTTACCGTTTTGCTCCGCCCATTCTTGCGTAAAAGAAATATAACCAATTGGCGCATCAAACCAAACATACATTACTTTTCCTTCTGCACCTTCTACAGGAACTGGAACTCCCCAATTCAAATCACGCGTCATAGCACGAGGTTTTAAACCATCATCTAACCATGATTTAACTTGACCATAAACACTCGATTTCCAATCATTTTTGTGACCTTCTAAAATCCATTTTGATAAGAAATCTTGGTATTGATCTAATGGTAGATACCAGTTTTTTGTTTCTTTTTTGATGGGTGTATTTCCCGATAATGCAGAACGTGGATTAATTAACTCTTCTGGACTTAATGTTGAACCACATTTCTCGCATTGATCACCATAGGCATCAGGATTTTGACATTTTGGACATTCTCCTCGAATGTATCGATCTGCTAAAAATTCGTGTGCTTCTTCGTCGTAAAATTGCTCTGTAATTTCTTCCGTAAACTTATTGTTATTGTACAATGTTTTGAAAAAATCTTGCGAAACTTCTCTGTGTTTAGCTGAAGTTGTACGAGAATAAATATCGAATGTTACACCAAAATTTTCTAATGTACTTTTGATGTTTTCGTGGTATCGATCAACAATATCTTGTGGCGTAACACCTTCTTTTTTGGCACGAATTGTAATTGGAATACCGTGTTCATCAGATCCTCCAATAAATGCTACATCTTTTCCTTTACGTCTTAAAAAGCGTGCATAAATATCAGAAGGAACATACACACCTGCCATATGACCTATGTGCAATGGACCATTAGCGTATGGTAACGCTGCTGTAATTGTATATCTTTTTGGATGACTCATCTGCTTATAATCTATAAGCTACAAAGATACGATTTGTTGTTTGTTTTGTTAAAACCTTTTTCTAAATTTATAAGGTAAAACAATTTTATGGAAGAGCAAGTTGACACAACGCCAGAAGATGTAGTCGCAGATACGATTACCACTATATTTACCTATGCCAATTATTTTTTAGTTGCCGCTCTTGTTGTGTTATTAACTTATATGACGATTAGAGATTTTATGAAGAAACAACGCGAAAAAAAATTAGCGCAAGAACGTGATGCTTACAACAATCAGTTTGATAATGAAAACGAAAATAAAGATGAATAAAAATCAAAATAGCCTCTCAAATTGAGTGGCTATTTTTGTAATATGAATTGTTATTCTATTTCTTCTTCAGGAATTTCGTAGTTCTCTCCTACGCTTTCGCTTCCACTTCCTTCAATTATAGGTCCTGGGTCATAACTTTGATCATACTGATGGAATCCATAGGTATTTGAACAATCCCAATGTTTTTCGATATCCTTTGGTTTATCAAATTTATCTCCAGCAGTAACACCAAACTTCCCTCCTTGTTTGTACACTCCTTGCATATAGTACGCCCAAATAGGTAAAGCTGTATTCGCTCCTTGCCCTATTGCTGTACTTGCGAAATGTGCAAATCGATCTTCTGCTCCGACCCAAACTCCAGTTACTAAATTAGGCGTTAATCCCATAAACCAACCATCCGAGTTTTCGTTTGTTGTTCCTGTTTTACCAGCAATCTCAGCAGTTAATCCATAACGGTTTCTCAAACGAGCACCTGAACCTCTGTCTACAACACCTTTCATCAAATCAATCATCGTGTAAGCTACATTTTCATTGACTACTTCTCTGGTTTGAGGCGTATAATCTTTGATTACTTTTCCTTGTTTATCTTCTATTCTTAAGATTAATTGTGGTTTAATATAAATTCCACCATTTGCAAAAGCACTCATCGCACCAACCATTTCGTATAAAGACAAGTCGGCAGAACCTAATGCAATAGTAGGATCATTAACGATTGGCGATTCAACTCCTAAATCTCGTGTCATTTGAATCACAGGTTCTGTACCTGTTTGCATAATCAAACGAGCTGCAACAATATTTGTAGAATAAGCCAATGCCGTTCTCAAATCTTGAGAACCTCCATAGCGACCGTTTGCATTACGAGGAGACCAATTCCCTGGGATTCTTTCGTTCGAAACGGTATGACAAGGCGTTAATCCCAATTGATTAATCGCTGTTGCATAAACAAATGGTTTGAACGTAGAACCTACTTGACGACGCGCTTGTTTTACGTGGTCAAATTTGAAATAATCCCAATCTATACCACCAACCCAAGCTTTGATTGTTCCGTCTTTTGGATCCATCGACATCAAACCTGCTTGTAAAATATGTTTATGATATTCGATAGAATCCATTAAAGTTTTTCCTTTTTTATATTGAATTCCGTTCCATGTAAAGAACTTAACAGAATCTCGGGGCGTTGTGAAAACGGTTTCTATTTCTGCTTCCGACTTCCCTTCTGCTTTCATTTTCTTATACAAATCTGTACGTTGCATAGATTGCTTGAAAATTCTTAATCGTTTATCTGCAGAAATATTATAAAATGGTGCTAAACTTCGTCCTCTTTGTTCTCCAAAAAATTGATCTTGCAAAACTTTCAAATGTTTTTTAACAGCAGCTTCAGCTAAAGCTTGCATTCTCGAATCTAATGTGACATAAATTTTAAGACCATCTTTTTCAAGGTTATATGATTTCCCTGTTTCTTTCTCATATTCAACCATCCATTCTTTAATCTCTTTTCTTAAAGCTGATTTGAAATAAGCTGAATGCGATTCATCTTGTTTCATAATATCTTGCTTATCTGTAACTAAAGGAGCTGATTTTGCAGCTTCACCTTCAGCTTGAGAAATTTTATTGTATTTCATCATTTGATCCAATACAAGATTTCTCTTTTCTTTCGAAACTTCTGGATATTTTACAGGATTATAAGCAACTGGATTTTGAAACATCGAAACTAAAGTTGCGGCTTCGTCTAAGTTTAATTCTTTTGTTGTTTTATTAAAATATACCTTAGAAGCAGATTCAATTCCTTTTGCACCATAAATAAAATCGAATTTATTAAAGTACATGGCAATAATTTCTTCTTTCGTATATAACTTCTCTAATTGTACAGAAGTCACCCATTCTTTTAACTTTTGTATAACACGTTTTACTTTGTTAGAAGAAGGATCTTTTGTGTACAATTGCTTTGCCAACTGTTGTGTAATCGTAGATCCACCACCCGAATCACCACCCGATGTGATTGCACGCGCAGCGGCTTTAACGTCTACGCCAGAGTGATCAAAGAAACGAATATCCTCTTTTGCTAATAAAGCATCTACCAAATGTGGTGGTAAGTCTTTGTAATCAATCGGAGTTCTTCGTTCTGCTTCGAAACGATCTAATAAAACGCCATCAGATGAAATAATTTCTGACGAAACATAAATATCAGGATTTTCTAAATCACGAACATTTGGAATTTCACCTAACCATCCGTTAGAGGTTGCCCAAAATATGCCGAAAACTCCTATTATTGCGCCAAAAAATAGTACCCAAATGGTTACAATTATTTTTTTAGCAAATGAAAAGCTATTGAACTTCTTTTTTGCTTTAGAAGTTTTGCTTGTTTTAGAATTTTTATTGTTTTCCATTCTGTTTTATTCAGCTTTATCAACAATCAAACTAATGTCTTCGATTCCTTTCAAATTCTTTGTTCGCATACCTTGCCAAACTTTTAGTTGATAGCGACCAGAGTCTTTTATTGGTAAATTTTCGCGGTAAACCAACATCATTTCTTTTGTTGTCATTCCTTTTCCAATCCAACTACCATCAGGATTTGCAATGTAATACTGCAAAGTATCAATCATTTCGTTGCCTTTTGGATCGATGAATTTCGTGAACAAATATAAGTTACTATATTCATACGACGTATTATTTCTTAAGACAAATCCAATGTTAACAGCTGATGGTTTTGGATCATTCACCTCAAATGTAAATATTTGAGGTTGATCACTTTTCCATTCATCTTTCACATTTTTTGTGTCTTGATAATAATGTTTTGCTTCGCAGCTAAACAACAAAAAGACTAAAATAAAAAGCAAACTACTGTTGCGTATCATCTGGTTTTGGTCCACGATTAAATCTTTTTTTATTTCGATTTTTCGATTTATTTGGATTAGGTTGAGAATTATTTGTTGAATTCTCCTCCTTCGTTTTCGGATTTTGCTCAGTATTTTGGTTATTTTGCTGAGGCTGTTTTTTAGGTTGTTGAGTTAACTGATTAGCCTGATTGTTTTCTTGGCTATTATTGCTCGGATTATTCGGTTTTCGCTTTTGTTGATTGCGATTTCGATTATTTCCTTGCGGTTTTTGTTGATCAGTATTAGGTTGAGCTTGTTGCTCATTCGCCTGAGTTGGCTTACGCTTCTCTTTTGGCTGATTTGATTGCTGATTCGGATTAGGGTTCGAATTTTTATTCGGTCTTGTTTGATTATTCTTTTTCGACTGATTTGGATTCTTACCTTGTTTATTTTCAGGACGATTCGTTTTATCTTTTGCTTCATTAGGCTGTTTTTGTTTTGCCTTCTGAGATTTTAGATTATTCGCATTAGCAGCAACTTTTTCGTTTCCAGAATGTTGATTGTTCTTATTAATTCGTTTACGTTTTTTGTTCTGTTTTTCTTTGCGTTCAAAACGTTCTAATGAATCTTCTCCAATAACATCAGAAAAATCTGGTTTTGATTCTTCTACATTTTTCGCTAAGTCTTCTAAAGGCTCGGTTTTTTTACCTTTAGCTGTCATCGCTAAAAATTCTTGAATATCATCTACAGAAAATTTATACCAAATAATTCCACCTTTGTCATAAGCAAACCACATTTCTTTCTTGAAAACATCTACTTTCACACAATGTGCCCAACCTTTTTCAGTTTCGAATCGACTTTCCATTGATGGAAAATGATTCAATGCATCTAAATATGAATCTAATTCAAAATTTAAACAACATTTTAGTTTCCCACACTGTCCAGCTAATTTCTGAGAATTGATTGATAATTGTTGATAACGTGCTGCAGCTGTACTAACAGAACGGAAATCTGTTAACCAAGTCGAACAACATAACTCGCGTCCACAAGAACCGATTCCTCCTACTTTTGCAGCTTCTTGACGGTAACCAATTTGTTTCATCTCTATTCTTACGCCAAATTTACCAGCGTAATCTTTGATTAATTGACGAAAATCGACACGTCCTTCTGCTGTATAATAAAATGTCACTTTCGCTCCATCTCCTTGGTACTCAACATCACAAATTTTCATTTCCAAATTAAGGTTTTTAGCCATAATTCGAGAATCTACCATTGTTTGTTTTTCTCTATCACGAAACTCTATCCAAGTTTCGATATCTTTTTGGTTCGCTTTACGATAAACCTTTTTGACATCTTCCGCAGTCCACGAAAGATTCTTCTTTTTCATTTGGATTCTAACAAGCTCACCCGTAAGTGTAACAACCCCGATATCATGACCAGGTGTTCCTTCAACAGCGATTACATCGCCAATATTTAGAGATATGTTGTTTTCGTTTTTATAATAAAACTTTCGATCGTTTTTGAAACGAACTTCCACAAAGTTGAACTTTTCTTGTCCATTAGGAAGTTGCATATTCGATAACCAATCAAAAACTGATAATTTTCCACAACCATCAGTGCCACAAGCACCATTATTGTTACATCCTTTCGGAAGGCCATTAGAAGTTCCACAAGATCCACATCCCATGCTTCTATTTTTTTAATGACAACACAAAGGTATGAAAATATTTTTCTGAATTTGTGAAATCATTTCGGTTAAGTTTTCGAATTTAAATCGAATCAAAAACTTCTGAAAATGAATAAGCTTGATCTAACCTAATACCTTTCTCGGTTAATTTTAAGGTTGCCAATTCATTGACATGATCGTGTTCAAAAAACAAAATATAATCATTTTCAACTGCTTTTTTCAAAAAAGCATCTTTTTCTTCTAATGTTATTAAAGGTCTTGTATCATACCCAATCACATAAATTAACGGAATATGCCCTACAGTTGGGATTAAATCTGCGATATACACTATTTTTTTTCCTTTATAAGTGATGATAGGCAACATTTGTTTTTCGGTATGACCATCTACGAATAGAATATCAAAACCAAGCGGAGAATTTTCTAATATTGAACCATTTTGTGGTAAATCAATAAAATTTAATTGTCCACTTTCTTGTAATGGTACTATATTCTCTTTTAAGAAAGACGCTTTTTCTCTCGGATTTGGATGTACTGCCCAATTCCAATGATTGGCATTCGACCAAAATTTTGCATTTTTGAAAGAAGCTTCCAGATAATCTTTCTCTTTGTTGTACTGAATTGCACCTCCACAATGATCAAAATGTAAATGTGTTAAAAAAACATCCGTAACATCGTCACGATGAAAACCGTGTTTCGCTAAAGAATTATCCAATGAAAAATCGCCCCATAAATAATAAAACCCAAAGAATTTTGCATCTTGTTTATTTCCTATTCCGGTATCGATTAAGATTAATCGTTCGCCATCTTCTATCAACAAACAGCGCATGGCAAGATCTATCAAATTGCGGTCATCAGCAGGATTTGTTTTATTCCAAATAGATTTCGGAACGATTCCAAACATGGCACCTCCGTCTAATTTAAAATTTCCTGTTTCTATCGTATATAATTTCATAATTTGTGGTTTCTAAAATTGTTTCAATGATTTAACGAAGATAAAAAAATAGAATATTATTGAAATAAATATCCAATATAGTTTTGAACAGCTTAAATTTGCAAAAATTTTGATTACAATGGCAAAAGAAGTTCGTGTAAGATTTGCGCCAAGTCCAACAGGTGCTTTACACATCGGAGGAGTCCGTACAGCGTTATACAATTATCTTTTCGCAAAACATAATAATGGGAAATTCTTATTAAGAATTGAGGACACAGACCAAACACGTTATGTAGAAGGTGCTGAGCAATATATTATTGATTCGCTGAAATGGTTAGGTCTAACACCAGATGAGGGCGTTGGTTTTGGAGGAGATTTAGGACCTTATCGTCAATCAGAACGCAAAGAAATCTACAAAAAATATGTAGACGAATTGTTAACGAATGGAAAAGCGTATTATGCATTTGATACAGCTGAAGAATTAGATGCAGCTCGTGCAAAAGCAGAAGAAAATAAAGAAACTTTTATCTATAATTGGTCAACAAGAGGAAACTTAAAAAACTCGTTGTCGTTGACAGAAGCTGAGACAACAGAATTAATTGAAAATGAAACACCTTATGTTGTTCGTTTCAAAATTGATGATTCGCGTACAGTTCTATTGGATGATATGATTCGTGGAAAAATCTCGATTGATGCCTCTACATTAGACGATAAAGTATTGTTCAAATCAGACGGAATGCCAACCTATCATTTAGCAAATATTGTAGATGACCATTTGATGGGAATTACACATGTGATTCGTGGTGAAGAGTGGTTACCATCTATGGCGTTGCACGAATTATTATATGATGGTTTTGGTTGGGAAGCACCTCGCTTTGCTCATTTACCATTAATCTTAAAACCAGAAGGAAAAGGAAAATTGAGTAAACGTGATGGAGACAAACACGGATTCCCTGTATTTCCAATGGAATGGAAAACTGAAGAGGGAATTGCAAAAGGATATAAACAAGAAGGCTATTTTCCAGATGCGGTATTGAATATGTTAGCCTTATTAGGTTGGAATTCTGGAACAGATCAAGAGATTTTTACGATGGATGAATTAATTCAATTGTTTTCATTAGAAAAAGTTTCGAAATCAGGCGCTCGTTTTTCTCCAGAAAAAGCAACTTGGTTCAATCATCAATATTTACAACTAAAATCTGTTGAAGAATTATTACCATCTTTTGAGGAAGTTTTGAAAGAAAATGGAATTGAAGCAGACGCTTCTCTGGATGCAAAAGTTGTAGAATTATTAAAAGAAAGAGCAAATTTTGTAAAAGATATTTTCGATCAAGGACAATTCTTTTATATAGCTCCTACATCATACGAAGAAAAAGCGTCTAAAAAAGCGTGGAAAGAAGATTCGAAAGAGATTTTGAATAAATTTATTGAAGTTTTAAATTCGTCTGAATTTGATGCTGAAACACTACACGATGCGATGGCTAATTTTGTTACAACTCAAGAAATTGGGTTTGGTAAAATTGGAATGCCTTTACGTCTTAGTTTAGTTGGTGCGTTACAAGGACCTGATGTTCCTGTAATTATGTCAATTTTAGGAAAAGATGAAACTATTGCACGTATCAACAAGGCAATTGAAGTTTTAGGATAATATTATTTCTATCATAAATACAAAAGCCATTTGCATTGCAAATGGCTTTTTCTATTATAAATTGGTTTTGACATCTTCTAACCGACCAAGTTCATCTTGCGTAAAAAGCGTATAATTAACTTTGAATGTTTTTCCAAGCGGAACTTCTAACGAAAATCCTCCTGCTCCAATTGCTTCAATTACATCTAATTCGAAATGAGCATATTTCCAATATTCAAATAAATCTTTATCCACCCAAAATTCGACATTGTCAATCTCTCCAATACAAACATCTTTATAACGAAGATAATATTCGCCTTTTCTAAAACATTGCGGCTGTGTTCCTTCACAACAACCACCAGCTTGATAAAGCATCAAATCACCATACTTTTCTTTCAATTCTTGAAGAAGATTTTTCGCTTTTTCTGTTGCATCCACTCTTTTCATATTGTTTTTTTTAGATGATTTGATCATGTTCTATTAAAAGAATCCTAATTTCTTTTTACTATAAGAAACTAACATATTTTTTGTTTGACGATAATGATCTAACATCATTTTATGATTTTCGCGACCAATACCCGACAATTTATATCCACCAAATGGAGCACCTGCAGGATAGCTATGGTATTGATTTACCCAAACACGACCTGCCTGAATTGCTCTTGGAACTTGGTACAACTGATGTGCATCTCTTGTCCAAACTCCGGCACCTAATCCATAAATCGTATCATTGGCAATTGCAATCGCTTCAGCCTCATCCTTAAAAGTAGTTACAGCTAAAACAGGTCCAAAAATTTCTTCTTGGAAAACACGCATTTTATTATGACCTTTTAACAAAGTTGGTTTGATATAGTATCCGTTTTCGATATCTCCTTGTAAATGATTCGCATCTCCACCTGTTAATACTTCTGCACCTTCTTCTTTACCAAGTTTAATATAACCTAAAATTTTATCATATTGAATTTGTGACGCTTGAGCACCAATCATTGTTTCTGGATCAAGTGGGTTTCCTGCTTTAATGGCGTTTACACGTTCTACAACTCGAGCAATAAATTTCTCGTAAATAGATTCTTGAATTAATAAACGAGAAGGGCATGTACAAATTTCACCTTGGTTCAAAGCAAACAATACAGCTCCCTCAATCGCTTTATCCAGAAAATCATCATCATGATCCATTACCGACTCAAAGAACACATTAGGCGATTTGCCTCCTAATTCTAATGTAACTGGAATAATATTTTCTGTTGCATACTGCATTACAAAACGACCTGTTGCAGTAGAACCCGTAAAAGCAGCTTTAGATATTTTCGGATTTGTAACCAATGCACGACCTAACTCACTTCCAAAACCATTCACAATATTCAAAACACCTGGAGGCAATAAATCGCCAATGATTTCAATTAAGAATAATATTGAAATAGGTGTTGATTCGGCTGGTTTTAATACGATACAATTCCCCGCAGCTAAAGCTGGAGCTAATTTCCAAACAGCCATTAAGATTGGAAAATTCCAAGGAATAATTTGCGCCACTACACCAATTGGTTCATGAACAATAATCGAAACTGTATCTTTATCAAGTTCATTTAAAGAACCTTCTTCAGCACGAATTACAGAAGCAAAATATCTGAAATGATCAATTGCTAAAGGAATATCTGCATTTAATGTTTCGCGAACAGGTTTTCCATTATCATATGTTTCTACAGCAGCAATATCTTGTAAATGTTGCTCCATTCGATCAGCTATTTTATTTAAGATTAAACTCCTTTCTGTTGCAGAAGTTTGACTCCAAGATTTAAAAGCTTCGTGTGCTGCATCAACAGCTAAACTTATATCATCTTCAGATGAATGTGCAGCTTGTGTGAAAACTTTTCCTGTTAATGGTGTCACAACATCAAAATATTTTCCTGATTTTGGTGCCGTAAATTTTCCATTAATATAATTGTCATAGTGCGCTTTGAAAGCTGGTAGATTTACTAAATTTGACATATTTTTGTGTTTTTAAATTTTTTACTTGTTCTAATTTAAAAATTTATATTGAATAAGTATGTTTAGAAAAAGTTAATTCTATTTGGTATAAAATTTGTACATTTGGCATCCGTCAATTATTGAATTGACCATTTACTAAAAAGGGGCTGACTGGTTTTGACAGCAGGGCCAATGGGTAAGTAAGCATGTAGTGATAGGTTGTGTACTCACTTTAATCAGGCACTTCAACTTTTTAACTGGCAACGAAGAGTACGCTTTAGCTGCATAATTCTGAATTTTAGTAAGAATTCGCCACGTCTATACAAGGTATAGAAGCTGAATGTTCCTCAAAAGCCTTGACTTACGGCGTTTGATAAAGGAACACGGGAAAGTAAGAATAGAAACCTTAGTGCATCGGATAGGTTTCGAGATTTTAGATGATAAGCGAATGACAGAGTGTTTGTTCTCAGGATTTCGTCGAAAATTAAGAATAGACTAAACATGTAGAAAGCTTATTTGTTGCTTGTTTGGACGCGGGTTCGAATCCCGCCAGCTCCACTTTTTTAACAGCAATTAGCGGTTAAAAGCCTTATTTCAGTAGAAATAGGGCTTTTTTTATGTCCATAATATACCGTTTGCGGACATATATAGACATATTTGGAGAGACCTTATCGAGACCTAAAAAAACTTTCATAAATAAGGTCTCGCTAAAATTGAAATTCCTTTTATACATCAGGTCTACAGACGAATTCTTTAACATTATTTTTGGGCATGTGGAGAGCCTTTTTTATAACCTAACCACGAACATGTCCATTTATCGAACATCTTGATTCTTAATCAATAACTAATTAATTTTTTTCTAACCATTAAAAATTGATCAAATGAAACAAGATTTAAAGCTTCACATCTATACAAGAAGCACGAAAGCTAATAAACTAGGCTTAATTCCATTGTATGTAAGAATTACAATCAATGGGAATCGATGGGAATTTAGTTCCAAAAAATATATAGATCCTAAGACTTGGGATGCAAAAAATGCCAAAATCAAAGGAAGTTCGCAAGAAGCCAGTTCAATTAATGGTTACCTTGATGTATTAAAAATGAAGATTGTTAACCTCGAAATCGAATACAGTTTAAGAGATGAACATCTCACATTGGAGGATATTAAAAATTTCTTAACCAATAAGAAAAAGGAAGTAGTCCGAATGCTTATTCCAATATTCGAACACCATAACAAGCAAATTAAGAAACTCGAAAACAAAGAATTTGCTCCAGGAACTATTGTTCGGTATGATACTACATTAAAACATCTAAAGGATTTCTTATTACATAAGTATAACGTGGAAGATATCAGACTCGATAAAGTTGATCATGCATGTACGTTGTCAAAATGATTTGGACACCTCTTTCTAAAAATTAAGAGAGTGTTTGGTTTATAAATTTATTATTTTTTCTTGAAAATACAACTGCCTTCTTTTTGC
>NZ_JACXZC010000039.1 GCF_020281205.1 Empedobacter stercoris | reverse complement strand
TGTCTAAATGTACGATTAAAACGTTCGATCAAACTATTTTGCGTCGGTTGACCAGGCTGAATATAAATCAATTCAATTCAATAGACTGATTATGACACCAATCTTTTAGAGCGTTTGCAATAAATTCTGGTCCATTATCGACTCTTATTCGCTCTGGTTTTCCTCTCCATTGAATTAAATTCTCAAGCTCTCTTACTACTCGTCCAGAAGGCAAACTCGTATCAACGGCGATGGCTAAAATTTCTCGGTTAAAATCATCCAAAATATTCAATGAACGCACTTTTTTACCATTCTGCAAAGCATCCTGCTTAAAATCAATGCTCCACGTAATGTTATGATTAATCGGGCGCAAAAGTGGATCTTTTACCCGTGCTGATAATCGTTTCTTGCGTTTATTTCTCAAATTTAAACGCATCATTTTGTAAACACGATAAACGCGTTTATGGTTCCAAGTTAAGCCTAAATTTCGTAAACGATAATACATCATCCAAAAGCCCCAAGTTTGATGCTCGTTGGATAGAGCTATCAATTGAAAACATATTTTATCATCTTCATTTTTACAGACTTTTTGATAATAAAAAACGGACGTTCTTAAACTAAATAGACGACAACCCCTGCGAGAACTTAGTTAATATTTTGCTTTTGAATACAACACCAATTCTCGTTTTTCACAAGGCGTTATAGCTTTTTTTTGATAACATCTTTTAAAACTACGTTTTCTAAAGTAAGCTCTGCTACAATTTTTTATATTGAGACAATTGCTTCTCTAGTTCCTTTAATTGAGCTAATTGATGGGCTTCCATTTATAAAAAGTGGGTTGACTTATTCCATGTTCATGACAAATTTCATTGACTGTTTTGCCCTAATTTTGTTCAGATAAAATCTTTACGATCTGAACTTCTGTAAAATTGCTTTGTTTCATAATTATCCCTAAGTTAATAAACTATATTTTTAAACGTTCCGTTTTTTAGGGAAGATTACAAATAAGGTAAAGATTTGAAGGGTTTTCCATGTAAATTTTTATACCTCAATTGGTAAAAAGGGTTTGTTTCTAAAGCTTCAAAAACATTTGCTAACTCAGCTTCAAAAGACTTTACAGCAGAAATAGAAAACTCAGAATAATAAGCAAAAGCTTGGTCGATATCCTATACAGCTTCAGGAGAAATGCGAATATTATAATTCATATTTTTTTCGCAATTCTTTCATAACATCTTTTGCATACAAAAAGTTCTCCTTAGGTTCTTCTAAGCGTTGATCTAATATCTTTTCTTGTTCTTTTGTTAATTCAAATTTTTTTTCTCTTCCAAAAAATAATCAGGAAGTTTTTTTAGTTTAGAATTGACATGTTTTAAACTTGTATCGTTCATAATTATATAATTAATAAAAAATATAAACTGTAAGCACTTTATTTACTACTAATTTACAATTAAGTTAGTGAATTAACTAATTCATTCAAAAAAAAATAAAAACGTAACGATCTTAAAATACATTTGAACGTGTATTTATTTTGTATTTTTACAACGTCAGATTTAACTCTTGGTTACTGAGTTTATCGAAGTAAAGTTTGACATTATAAAATATAAAACAAATGAAATTTGCATACTTACACGGCTACCAAGGATCTGTAACAGATGAAAAAAGAGCATATTTAGACTCATTAGGCGATTGCTTTGCACCATCTATTGATTATGATAATGCAACAACTTTAGTGCAAGATTTAATTGCTCAATTCAAAAAAGAACCGATCGAATTTATTGCAGGAACAAGTCTTGGCGGAATGATAAGTTATTATTTGGGACTGGTATTAAATATTCCTGTATTAATGTTCAATCCTGCTGTAATTGCCGTAGAACGATTGAAACCGTTTCTTCCAGAACAATTATTGAACGGAGTTCCAACTCAACCTAATTTAATTTTTACCGGTTTACAAGATGATGTCATCGAACCAAAATTTCAGATTGAATTTGTCGAAAATTTACAAAAACTAAACGGAAATATCGAACAAATTTTTGCTGCAAATATGACACATCTAATTACATTAGAAGAATTTGAAAAAGCTTTTGAAACGTTTTTAGAATCGAAGAAATAATTCATGACAATATTTCTTTTACTCTTTCAGTTTTTTTTATAATCATTATTTTAGGATTATCTTTTTTGATTGGAATAACGATGATGATTATTGGGTTTTGGAAAAATCCAATGAATAAAAAACAATTATTAAAAGGATTTTATTTATTATTCCATTAAACCTTCTTTGCTTTACGAAGTTACTGACGGAAATATTGTAGGTACTTACAAAGTTTCTAAATCTTCTACGATTGATGTGAGTGATTTAGAAAAGATAAGATTAACGCTTGATTCTAAAGGGAATTTCTATTTGAATGATAGAATTCCAAAAGTTAATATTTGTCAAAAAGGAAAATTTGAGTTTTCTCCAGAAATAGAAGAAATAAACGCAATGTCTTTTAGTTGTGGAGATACAATAAGTGTACAAGGAATAAAACGAAATTTCACTAATTTTGAAATTGAATTTATGATTGGAGATCCCGATAGTAATGAAACGATCTATTTTGAAAAAATAAATTAGAAAAGCCACTCTTGGAGTGGCTTTTAAATTTTGTATTGATATTTAACTTCTTACAATCCTAACATATTCGGACCTTGTTCAAATATGACATCCACTGGAATATTTTTTGTTTTCAAAACATCTAAATCTTGTTGTAAATCGCTATGAATTGTTCCTTTGTCAGCATATAATTTTTTAACACCATTGTAGTCACCATTTCCTTGCAACGTCAAAATCAATTCTGATAAGCCATTCATCGCTTGTTCCATTTTTACAACATTTACTTTGTAACGACCTCTCTCCGTTTTCACGAAAGCGCCATTTTCTGCAAAATAATTAAATGCAATCATATTTGCTTGTCCATGAGCAGAGCTTGCACCAAAACGAACAGAACGTAAAATTCCTGCCAAAAACGTCACAAAATAATCTTCTTGAGTTCCTGTCAATTCTCCTTTTTTTAACAATTGATTCACCATATACAAGCCAAGAATATCTGCTTTTCCTTCTTCTAAAGCCGAATTCGCTTCTTTTAATGCATCTCGAACACTACCTTTTCCGTTCACTGTGTTTTTAATTCCTAATCCATGTGCAACTTCATGAAACATTACATTTGAGAAAAACGCATCGAATTTTATATTTTTTTGTTGACTTTCATCAATTAAAGCGGTAGATATTGGAACTAAAATATTATCGAACTTCGCTTTCATCGCATTCTTCAATTGCAAACGACGTGTTCCTTTTTCTAATTGCACACGTTCGTCATTTGGTAAGTTAATCGCGATTGTTTTTCCTGCTGCATTACAATCTCCAGCATAATACACCACATCATACGCATTAAGATCGGAATCTGTTCCAGGAACTTCTTTCTTATAACTTGCAGAAACAGGTAGATTGCGTTGTAATTCTGGTAGGTATTGAACAAATTTTGCCAATTTTTTTGACCATTCGATGTCTTTTACCAATATATAAGCGGAATAAGACGTTTTATAACCAAACAATTGATCTTCATAATTTTCGATTGGTCCAACAACCATATCAATGTTGGCATTTTTCATGTCCATCCAAGCCAAATCACTTGCATAAAAATCATCTGTCATCAATGCGGCAGCACGTAATTTTAAATATTTTTTTAATCCTGCATCCTCTGCTAATTCTGAAGCTTGCGTTAAATATTCAGCTGCTTTAGATAACTGATTTTTAAAATTTTCGTGGTACGGTATCGTATACAATTTACCTTCTCTATTTCGACGAACAATTGTATAGGGCGATTTACCATCTTTCAAATTAGCCTGTTCAAATTCCTCTTTCGTCATATCAATAGGATAAAACATTGCACCTGCAGGTTTTGCTCCAATTCCATTGACAAAAGGTGTTTCGTTATTCAACCTATCCCAAGGGCCATAGTTTATTTTTGCATATTCTTTGGCTTCTCCTTTGGTTTCGTCCATTAAATCTATTTTAGCACCGTATGCTTGTTGCCAAAATAAATCGTCCATAATATCAGCTGTTTTAAACATCAAACGTAAAATTTCTTTTTCGTTTTTTGTTAAATGCGATATATCTGTAGTTAATGGGAAACTTGCATATGTTTGATAGGCATATTCTTTTGTCATTTCTGTTGAAGTTTGAGTGGATTCTTTGACTGCTTTTTGAGTTGAACAAGAACTCAAAATTCCTGTAAAAGCAATCAATCCTAAAAATATTGATGATTTTTTCATTTCAAATGTTTTGGTAAAATTAAGAAGAATTTAATATGGTTTTTCAAAGAAAGGCTAAGTTTGAAAAATTCTATATAATAAAAAAATCTCAACTTCCAACGAAATTGAGATTTATAAGGGTGGATGATGGGTCTCGAACCCACGACCTCCGGAACCACAATCCGGCGCTCTAACCAACTGAGCTACAACCACCATTTGGTACGAATTTTTATTTTAAAACTAAATTCTAAAGTTTTTGGGTGGATGATGGGTCTCGAACCCACGACCTCCGGAACCACAATCCGGCGCTCTAACCAACTGAGCTACAACCACCATTTGGTACGAATTTTATTTTAAAACTAAATTCTAAAGTTTTTTGGGTGGATGATGGGTCTCGAACCCACGACCTCCGGAACCACAATCCGGCGCTCTAACCAACTGAGCTACAACCACCATTTGCCTTGTGAAATTATTGTTATTTAATTCCTCAATTGGACTGCAAATATAGCCTATTAATCGGTACTTGCAAATAATTTTCGCAAAAAAATAAAGGTTTTTTTAACCTTTATTTCTAAATTAAAGAATCTAAATTATTTACGCCAATATAACTTCTCGAAATAAAACCTTCTCCTGCCTCAGTTCCTATTAATCTTCCCAAATCATATGCACGATATCGAATAGAATCTGTAAAATTTTTGGATGAAATTGGCGTTTGTGGTTCGCTCGAATTTGGATCAAAGAATTGTGTTTTATAAGCCATACAAGCTTCTACTTTCGTATCTATAAAACCTGAAATATCCACTACAAAATGAGGCTCTAATGGCAACCATTGAATATAATGAAAGTGTTTCTTAGGACGCCAAGCTGCTAAACCATTCTCTATCTTTGGCAATCCTGATAAAAAAATAGCGGTATTCACTAAATCTGATCCTTTTCCATGATCTGGATGTCTGTCATGCGGTGCATTACTCAAAATAATATCAGGTTGATATTTACGAATAACATCTACAATTTTCAATTGATTCTCTTTGTCATTCAAGAAAAAACCATCTGCAATCCCAAGGTTTTCTCTTACAACCACACCCAAAATATCTTTGGCATCATTTGCTTCTACACGACGAGTTTCATCAGTACCACGAGTCCCTAATTCTCCTTTCGTTAAATCGAGAATTCCGACTGTTTTACCGTTTCTAATTTCTTTTGCAAGTGTTCCACCGCATCCCAATTCTACATCATCAGGATGTGCTCCAATTGCAAGAATATCTAACTTCATTTACTATTTATTTAACCAATCTATTATTTGTTTGTCATCCGGTTTTACTTTTGATGAATAAGCAGTTTCTAACGTTCCATCTTCATTAATCAAAAATTTTGTAAAATTCCATTTCACTTCATGGTCAGATTTACCATTCAATGATTTTTTTGTTAAGAATTTGAAAATTTCATTTTGATTTTTTCCAATGACATCACTTTTCGACATCAAAGGAAATGTAACGCCATAATTTAATTTACAAAAATTAGCTATTTCTTCGTTATTATCAAATTCCTGTCCACCAAAATTATCTGATGGAAATCCTACAACAACCAAACCTTGATCTTTGTATTCTTGGTACAATTTTTCTAATGCATCATATTGAGGTGTATAACCACATTTTGAAGCTGTGTTCAAAATCAAGATTTTTTTACCTTTTAAATCAGCGAAATTAAAATCTTCATCATTGATATCCTTAAATGTATAATCGTAAATTTTATTCATTTTTTGTGGTGTTTTTGTGGTTTGTTGAATGGATTGTTTTTTAGAAACTGATTTCTTTGTTTCTTGCGCATTACAAGCTATAAACAATCCTAAAAATCCGATGAATAAGTATTTCATTGTGTATTATTTTTAACAAATTTAAAAAAAATCGACAGAAGTCTAAGTTAAAGATTTTTAAAATGTTTTATTAATTTATAATATAATATTCACTTTCTGTACTGATTAATAAAAAATCTTTATTTGCTTTATGAATATTTCATTTTTTTAAACAAAAATTAAAATATTTATATATGTCATAAGATTTACACTACCTTTAATACTTAATTAAATAAAAAAGCTTTTTACTGAAGAAGAGTTCTAAATTTAGTTAGACAGATTAAATGACAAGTAAAATAATTGGTGTAGGTAACTACATTCCCTCCGAAACAATCACAAATTTATTTTTTGCTCAACATAACTTTCTTGATGAAAAAGGAGTTGCATTAAAACAAAATAATACCATCATTGCAGAAAAATTAAAATCTATAACAGGTATAGAAGAAAGACGGTATGCCAACAATAATCAAGTTACATCAGATTTAGGTTTCATTGCCGCTAAACAGGCGATAGAAAACTCGGGAATAGATCCAGAAACATTAGATTATATCATTTTTGCACACAATTTTGGAGATGTAATTTCAGGTACAATTCAATCAGATTCAGTTCCAAGCTTAGCTTCACGAGTTAAACATCAATTGCAAATCAAAAATAATTATTGCGTTGCTTATGATGTACTTTTTGGTTGCCCAGGATGGCTAGAAGGTATGATACAGGCGAATGCCTTTATTAAAGCTGGAATTGCAAAAAGATGTTTGGTTATTGGCGCAGAAACCTTATCGAGGGTTGTTGATATCCATGATAGAGACAGCATGATTTATGCAGATGGTGCTGGTGCTGCAATATTGGAAATAAATAATCATGATGACGAAGGTTTAAAATCACATCTTTCAGCTTCATTCACTTTAACTGAAAAAGATTATCTATTTTTTGGAAAATCTTATAACACAGAAACTTGTCCAGATGTCAAGTATATAAAAATGATTGGACGAAAGATATATGAGTTTGCTTTATCGAATGTTCCTGACGCGATGAAAAAATGTTTTGATGAAAGTGGATATACGATTTCACAATTAAATAAAATCATTATTCATCAAGCAAATGAAAAAATGGATGAAGCTATTGTAAAGAGATTTTTTGATTTGTATGAACAACCTGTTCCTGAGAATATAATGCCTATGGTTATTGATAAATTAGGAAATAGTAGTGTTGCCACAATTCCTATCTTATTAAAAATGATTCTGAATGGTGAATTATCTTCACATCAAATAAACAAAGGCGATATTGTTCTATTTGCATCTGTTGGTGCAGGGATGAATGTAAATGCAATTGTTTATAAATTTTAATGAACTTGTTCCATAAAAAAATAAAAGCTCGTCCTCGGACGAGCTTTTATTTATAGATAATATTTTTTTCTAAACGGTTAAATCTTCCCCGATTTCTAATAAAATCAATTGAATATGACGTGAAAAGAATATTGATTTAGCTTCAGCTTTATCAATTTTTATTGGAGGAAATGTATCATAATGATAACCTAAAACTTTAGTTGCTTGAACATATTCTGCCGCAATTGAAGCGCTTTTAGCACCCATTGTAAAATTATCCCCTATTGGTAAAATGGCTAAATCTAATTGACCAATTGTATCGGGAATCAGTTTCATTTCATACGTCAAAGCGGTGTCTCCTGCGATGTAAATACGCTTTCCTTCACTCTCGATAATATAACCATTTGGATCACCACCGTACGTTCCATCTGCGAAAGAACTCGAATGAAAAGCAATAGTAGATTGAATTGATCCAAAATCAAAATTAAATTTCCCACCTGTATTCATTCCGTGCGAATTCAAACCTTTTGCTGCATAATAACCAGCGATTTCAGCATTCGAAATAATTAACGCTCCTGTTCGTTTTGCCAATTCTTCTACATCATACACATGATCTTGATGTGCATGTGTTAAAACGATATAGTCAGCTTTTAAACTTTCGAAATCGATATGTTTAGCTAATTCATTTGGAGTAATAAACGGATCAACAACAATGTGTTTACCATTTGCTTCGATAGCCAAAGAAGCATGACCTAAGTATTGAATTTTCATTGTATATTATTTTGTGATTAACGCGTTAAAGTATCGATAAAGTCAAATCCAATTAAGCTATATCCCAATAAAACAGCAAAGAATAAAGCTAACATTGCGACTTGTTTCAAGAACGGATCATAATCTTTTGGATCTTTTACAGCAAAAATTTGACGACGAATAGCATTTGCAAAGAAGATTAAAATTAGAAATACTAATCCTGATAACTTTCCTGATTTTGCTGGAATCATCGTTACATAAAGGGTACTCAAAACAAAAGGAATTGTCATTAAAGCCATTTGATAATACTTACTATTCTGAAATCCAAGCTTTGATGCAATAGTGATTTTATTATTTTTGACATCATTTTTGACATCGCGCATATTATTCAAATTCAACACTGCTACACTCCAACATCCCATTGATGCAGCTGGTAACAAAATTTGCCATTGAAATACTTTTGAATATAAAAATTCACCTCCAACGACAGCTAAAATTCCAAAGAATAAAAAGACAAAAATATCTCCTAAACCAATATATCCATAAGGTTTTTTTCCCATTGTATAAGCCATTGCTGCAAAAATAGAAGCTACCCCTAATCCAAGAAATATATAAATATACTTCATGTCATGAGGATAAAAAGACACATACAATAATGTAGCAACGCAAATCAAAGAAATGACAACCATGATACCTATGGCAGTTTTCATTTGTTTTTGAGTAATCAAACCAGAAGCAACTGCACGTTGCTCTCCTACTCTATTTGCATCTGTTCCTTTTACAGCATCACCATAATCGTTGGCAAAATTTGACAATATTTGGAAAGCTAAAGTTGTTAAAAGTGATAAGAAAAATATATCATTTCGGAAGATTCCTTCTGATTTTGCAATAAATCCAGCTAACAATAATCCACTCAACGAAAGTGGTAAAGTGCGAAGCCTTGCGGCTAATATCCATTTTTTCATACCGAACAAAGATAATGAAGATTTTACTTTTTTTATCATCGAAAATTGAACTAATATTGCATAGATAATTTCTATTTCATCTACTAAAATGCCTCGTAAAAAAATAAAACAACAACCTTTTTACAAGAAGATAAAACCTTCGACCTATTTTATTGCGTTTGTTATTTTGTGTGTACTTTATTTTACGTATCGTTACCGCCATGGAATTCATTATTACTTTACAATTGTAGAAAAATCATTGAAAGGTGAAAAAATTACTGATGAAAAAGTAACGAAATATGACATCAGAAATATTGAGGTGATGGACAAATATTATCTCAAAACGTTTGGCGTGGATGTGTCCCAATATCAAGGTAAAATTGATTGGACGAAAATGCATACTATCTACAAATTGTACCCCATTAATTTTGCTTTTATCCGATCTACTATGGGAACATCGTCTGTTGATATTAGGTTTGAGGAAAATTGGAAAGAAGCAAAAGAAAATAATATTTTGCGAGGTGCTTATCATTTTTATCGACCTGATGAGAATTCGACTTTACAAGCTCAAAATTTTATCAATATAGTAAAATTAAAAAAAGGTGATTTACCTCCAGTTCTCGACATCGAAACCTTACCAAAAACGCAATCGATGGAACGTTTGGTAGAAGGAATCAAGAATTGGTGCAAAATTGTGGAAGAGCATTACGATATCAAACCTATAATATATACCTCTGACAAATATTTTGAAGATTATTTACAAAATCATTTTGATGGCCATATCATTTGGATTGCCAATTACAATTTTTGGGTACAGGAAATGAAAGGTCATTGGAATTTTTGGCAGTTTACGGAAAAAGCAACTATAGAAGGTGTTAAACGATATAAAGTAGATGTCAATATCTATAACGGAACAATTGATGATTTGGAAAGTTTGACACTTTAAAAAATTAATGAATCAATTTTACAGCTCCTTTTCCATCATAAATCAATGTGTAAGCTCCCCCAAAAAAAGTACAGTTTAAAAATATAAATGGAACAAATTCTTTATTTTTCCAAATAGGTGGAATTTTCTCCTCTGATGTCATTTTACGAATTGAATTTTAAACCTTAGATGTACATTGATTTTAAAATAAAATAAATTGATTTTGGAAAATTAATTTGTTCCAATATTAAACCAAACTTCCATTAATTCTATTCAAAAATCACTAAAAGTTTATTGTTAAATTATAAATTAATTTAAAAAAGCGATACTCAAAGTATCGCTCTCATAAATATGGTGTAAAATTAAATTAACGAAATTTAGAAAAATCTCGTTTACGTTTTTCTAAGAACGCATTTCTACCCTCTACAGCTTCTTCTGTTCCGTAAGCAAAACGAGTTGTTTCACCAGCAAATATTTGTTGACCAACCAATCCATCATCCACTAAATTGAACGCGTATTTCAACATTTTGATTGCTGTAGGAGATTTTGTTAAAATTTCTTGTGCCCAATCAAAAGCTACTTGTTCTAATTCATCATGAGGAACAACCAAGTTCACCATTCCCATCTCATAAGCCTCTTGAGCAGAGTAATTCAATCCTAAAAAGAAAATCTCTCGCGCACGTTTTTGACCAACTTGTTTTGCCAAATAAGCCGAACCATAACCTCCATCAAAAGACGCAACATCGGCATCTGTCTGTTTGAAAATTGCATGCTCCTTAGAAGCTAATGTCATGTCGCAAACAACGTGTAAAGAATGTCCTCCACCAACTGCCCAACCGTTAACCACAGCTACTACAACTTTAGTTGAAAAACGAATCAAACGTTGAACTTCTAAAATATTCAAACGACCAACACCATCTTGTCCTTCGTAGCCTTTTGCTCCACGAACGCGTTGATCTCCTCCCGAACAAAAAGCCCAACCACCGTCTTTTGCAGATGGTCCTTCTCCTGTTAATAGAATTACACCAACTTCTCGATCTTCTTCTGCTAATTGAAAAGCGTCTAACAATTCGAAAACTGTTTTTGGACGAAACGCATTACGAACTTCAGGACGATTAAAAGCAATACGCATTACACCATCACATTTCTTAAACGTGATATCTTCATATTCTTTTACCGTTTGCCAATTTATTGTTGCCATTATATTTTGTATTTTATTTTAATTTTTAACTTTTCGAAAATAAGACTTTTCTTACAATTTAGACTCTTTTAGTAAAACTATTGATTAAGTTAATTTATGTTGAATAAATTAATAACTCACCTATTGTTTTGGATTTCAATTCTGTCTCATGCCATTCCTTTTCAGGTACAGAATCTGGCATAATTCCACCTCCGACATACAAATTCACTTTATTCGAATAGATTTTTGCACAACGAAGATTCACAAAATATTCAGATGCTATTTTATTTTGATACCCCATAAAACCTGCATAAAAAGAGCGATCATATCCTTCATTTTTTAAGATAAAATCTTTCGATAAATCTTTTGGCATTCCACCAACAGCAGGCGTTGGATGCAAGGCTTTCAATAAATCGTAAAGCTTTGTTTTATCGTTTAATTGAGCTGAAATATACGATTTCAAATGTTCAAAAAAACCAGCATTTACCGAAAACGGACCATCCACATCAATATAAGCAGTATAAGGTTTTAAAGTTGAAGCAATATAATCGGTAACAACTTGTTGTTCATGGTATTCTTTTTCCGTCCAATCATCTTCTTTCGCCTTTGTACCTGCCAAAGAAACTGTTTCGATGAATTGATTACTTTCTTTCAATAAGAGCTCTGGAGACGCACCAATCCAACATCCTTCTTTAACATCATAACGCAAATATAGATAGGCATTTGGATAATGTTGGTGTAAGTTTTTGAATGTTTCGGCTAAATTAACTGCTGTTTTTGCAAGTGAATTGATTCGACTAATTACAATTTTTTTTGTTGCCGACTCACTGCGTAACTCTTGAACAGTTTTTTGAATTAAATTAATGTAATTTTCGTACGAAATCTCTTCATTTTGATCAGATTCTGGTAAAGAAAGTTCAAAATTTGGTAATTGATCAATTGGTATTACTTGAACCTCATCATCATTAAATTCAATTAATTTTGAATTATCGAAACTATTGCAAATAAATTGATTATCTGTTACAATAGCTTTATTCTCCCATAACTCGACTTGTGTCGTATTTGGTTTTCTGAAAAGTATAAACGGTTTTTGATTCTGAATTAATCTTTCAAGTTTCTCTTGAAATTTTTTAAACATGTTTTTTAGAAATAATGGCGTTAGTTAAATGAGTATAACAAATTAATTTATCGTTTTCATCTTTGATTTCAATCTTAATCAAATGAGATGTACGACCTCTTTTTACGACTGTTGCATGTCCAAAAATTGTCCCCTCTTTTTTTGGTCGAAGATGATTTGCATCAACATGTTGCCCTACAGCAACGTAATCATCAGATGCTAAAATTATATTGGATAAGGTACTGCCTAAAGTTTCAGCTAAAACAATTGATGCGCCACCATGCAATAATCCAAAAGGTTGATGAACTTTCGGTGTAACAGGCATTTTTCCAGCTAAAAAATCTTCTCCAACTGCTGTAAATTCAATATCTAATGTTTCAAGTAATGTGTTTTTTGACATAGCTTGAAATTTTCTTAAACTATCTTGTTCGTTCATCATCTAATGTATTTTTGGGTTATAAAGTTCGGGATGTTTTGCTGTTACATCTTTGTAAAAATCTTGAATTTCATCCATCACATCATTCAAAGATTTATTTTCTGTTTCTACAATTTTTGAAATTCCAGCTCGCTTTTTCTTAAAGTCACAATATGCTAAAACAATCGGAACATCAGCTTTCTGCGCAATATAAAAGAAACCATTTTTCCACTTTTCTGCACGTGAACGCGTACCTTCTGGCGTATTGATTAAGTATAATTTATCTGCTTTTTTTAAAATATCTGATGCAAAATCAACCATATTATGTCGTTGTGAACGATCGATTCCGATTCCTCCCATTTGTTTGATAAAATAACCATACCAAGGCTTTGTCCAAGCATCTTTGATAAACATTTTCATTGGAATTCCCATTTGCCAAAAAGCTAAAATCGTATAGTAAAAATCCCAATTAGAAGTATGTGGCGCACAAACCAAAACGCATTTATCTACCTTTGATAAATCCAGATGATTGTCTAATTTCCAACCTTCTAACGTATACAATAATTTACCTAATTTTTTTTTCATAAATATGGTACATTAAACCTATACAAACATACAAAACTCAAAACGGATATTTGTAAATGTAACGAAAATAAAAAGAGACATTTCGTTTGAAATATCTCTTTTTTGTATAGTATAAATTAAAATTCTTCTTGGGTCTATGCAAAGAAATCAACGATTATTTGAATGATTTCTGTAGTTAATGTTAATAGAATCTGTATCATCTTTGTAGTTTATTTCTTGGTTTGATTTTTCTTTTTTGTTTTCGGTTCTTGGTAAATTTAATCCTACAGATCCTTCATTACTTTCAACACGAATACCATTTTTATCGATTCTAACTCTCGCCGAATCGTTTCCGTCATTTACATGTATGTTTACATCTCCTTCGAAGTTATCATCTTCAGAATCTGTATCCTTTTGACAATTCAAACATACGATTTTTTTTCCATTAAATGCAAAATAATTATTATTAACATCTCTAATATAATCGGTATCGTATTGTCCATATTTGATATTTACCGAATTTGATTTTCTAACAAATAATACTTTATTTTTCGGTACATGAATTTTAATATCAACTGTTTGTTCTCTGAATTTACCATTTTTTGGAATTTTAACAAATTTATCTAAATTCAATTTGTTTCCTTCTAATTGATAATTGTATTTAATTGATTCTAAATTACGTTTTGCTTCCTCTTTACTTCCTCCTTTCGATGAATAGCGAATTTCTAAATGTACATTATTGTCACTGCTCTCTTCGATGTCAAAAGTTTTGTAAATTGGAATAACTAAATTACCTTCTTCATCAATTAATTGCTCTAAATCATTGAAACCACTGTATCTATAATTCCCTTCTTCTCTATTCATAAATTCTATTTGAAGCGTATCTGAAGGAATATTTAGTACTTTATCTTCAGTCATTTCAACAGAATTTCTGAATTTACTTGCGGTACTTATCGAAATTCCGATGATAGCAAATAAGGCAACGAACCAAAGAGCGATTGATCCAAAAATAACGGCTTTGCTCACTGTTACACGATTCCAAAAACATTTTACGCCTAAAATTGTCAATAAAACACCTGGAATTACCATCAATATTCCTCCAAATACTTTGGCAATCATACTCATCCATTCCTCTTCTACAAGATAACCGAATAATTCAGTAGGCATTTCTGTCCACGTCGTGAAAAACAAGGCAAATCCACCTATGATGAATCCAATTCCCGAACTCAGTATAATAAATCCAATAAACCAAAGTAATAGTCGACCAAAAACACCAAAGACTCCACCTAATTTATTACTTAATTCTTTACCTCCGCTAACAACCGTTTCACTGGCTTGTTCTACGTTTTTTTTTAAGGTATCGATGTTTGCTGGTTGACCGTACATCTGCAACTTTTCTGATGTCGTTTTTGCTTTCGGTACAAAAATTAATAAGATAAAATAACAGAAAACTACTAACCAGAAAGAAACACCAAGTGTTGCTACGCCTAATACAAGTAGAACTAACCAAATAGCTCGCACAAACCAAGGATCTACGCCCATATAATGTGCCAAACCAGCAGATAATCCTGTTACAATTGTATCATCTGGGTCACGGTACAAACGTTTTGCTCCTGTTTGTTGTCCTCCATACGATTGGTTATTTGATGATGAAGTGTAAGAAGAATTTGTTGATGACGTCGTTTCACCATCTTCATCCTCTACTTTATATTGATCTGGATGCCCCATCGTTGCAATCACAAAATTAATATCATCCTCGTTCACGACTTCTCTAAATTTTAATCGTTCGCGAAACAATTCAGCAATACGGATTTCTACATCTTCAATAATATCTTCAATACCTTCTGTTCCTCTCAACGAAGTTTTTACATCCTGTAAATAGGTTTTTAATTTATTATAGGCGATTTCGTCTAACACGAAAGAAAATCCTCCTATACTTATTGATACTGTCTTATCCATTTTTGTGCGTTTCTGTGGTTACTTTATTCACGGCTTCGATTAACTGTTCCCAAGTAGCAGCTAATTCTTTTAAAAATTCTTCACCTAACTCTGTAAGTGCATAATATTTGCGAGGTGGTCCTGAGGTTGATTCTTCCCAACGATATTGTAAAAGGTCATCATTTTTTAATCTTGTTAAAAGCGGATATAATGTTCCTTCAACAACAATCATCTCTGCTTTTTTCAATTCGTCTATGATATCAGATGCATAAGCATCACCTTTTTTAATAATGCTGAGAATACAATATTCCAGTACACCTTTTCGCATCTGAACTTTTGTTTTCTCTATATTCATAAGAACGGCTTGTTTTATTTTGTTATACAAATATATATAAAAGTTTCAGTATTATGCAAAACAAAGTACTGAATTATTTTTAGTATTATATATATAAACCACAACAATCGGTCTATTTATCAAGGATTGATATAAAAATATTTTTTTTAAGTTTTTTTACATTCTTTTCTAATTGATTTTTTTAGAATAAAAATTTAAATGTTTTATTCTATTCAGTAAAACCTCTATCACTTCATTTGCAATTAAAAATCACATTTCAACTTGCTTAACTTTCCTTATCTTTGCAAAAATTCGAGCTCACACAATGAAAAAAATAATAGGAAGCGTAATGCTTTTAGGTGCTTTTTTA
This sequence comes from Empedobacter stercoris, assembly GCF_020281205.1. Classification (GTDB taxonomy): domain Bacteria; phylum Bacteroidota; class Bacteroidia; order Flavobacteriales; family Weeksellaceae; genus Empedobacter; species Empedobacter stercoris. The sequence goes on along the minus strand of NZ_JACXZC010000039.1, from coordinate 1,029 downwards.
GCTTCAGAAAGTGCTTTAGCTTGGGGATTAACAGGTCACCGAGTAGTTTCTCAAATTGCAGAACAACATATTAGCAAGAAAACTCGTAAAGAAATCACTAAAATTATTGGCCCTCAAAAGTTAGCATATTGGGCGAACTGGCCAGATTTTATTAAATCTGATACTACTTGGAAACATGCAGATTCTTATCACTATGTTAACATTCCTGGAAATTTAAATCGTCAACAATTTGATGTTGCTTTAGAGCAAACGTCGGATGAAAATATGTACAAAAAAGGGTTGTTTTTAATCAACGAATTAAAAAACAATCAAAATCTTACGATTGAGGAAAAACAACATAATTTATACTTTTTAATTCACATTCTTGGGGATGCGCATCAACCACTTCATGTGGGGCGTCCAGATGATTTGGGAGGAAATCGAATCAAAGTAGAATGGTTCCGTGATAAAGTAAATATCCACACGGTTTGGGATTCTAAATTAGTTGATTACGAAAACTATTCGTACACAGAATATTCAAATTTGTTAGATATTGCTTCAAAAGAGCGTCAAATTCAAATGAAAGAAGGCACTTATGCAGACTGGATTTATGGTTCTTACATTCTTGCAAACAATATTTACGCAGGTGTAAAAATGGACGATAAATTAGGATACCGTTACCATTTTGATAACAAATTTATCATAGAAGATCAATTATTAAAAGGTGGAATTCGTTTAGCAAAAGTTTTGGATGATATTTTTAAATAAAATAGATTTTTAGATTATTCTAAAATAAATTCAAATCCTGAAAAGTCAATTTTTCAGGATTTTTTATGCACTAAATTTAATTTACAGACTTTTTGACAGTGATGTTTTTCAAAAACAAGTCATTTTGTCTTATTAAATCATTTTGCATATAATTTGAAAAGTATTTAGCATGAATAATGAAATCAAAAATTTAAACATACAAAACCATTAGCGTCCTAAACGTTAAAAGAAAGCGTAAAAACAGCGCGTAAATTTCGGATCTCAAATTATCTTTGAGTTGGA
>NZ_JACXZC010000038.1 GCF_020281205.1 Empedobacter stercoris | reverse complement strand
TAAATGCTACACCATATTTTACTTTTCTTGTCATAAAAAATGCCCCCAAAAGTGTCTAACTTTTTGGGGGCAGTGTATTTTACACTGACCTTTTTTTATTTCTAATAATTTAATTTAATATTACAATTTGGCTTGGATTAGACGAAACCTTGTACAGAAAATATTTTAGCATATTCTTGATTTCATCTGTTTCTTGAATTAGAATCAATATGTTATGTATCTTTTCAAGCGATTTTATCTGATGATGATACTCGTAATAGCCATATCCTTTAAATTCCTTATTTTCGATTAAATAAAATGACTTCTCTATCCCACTTCGACCTTTATCAATGATTAAAAATGTATCCGAAGGATACTCTGTCGTTTGAATAAAATCCTTGATTCTTTTATTGTAATCATCTCGAGATTCCTCCTTTATACAAGCTCCATTACATTTATTCACTTTGTACTGAAAACAAGATTCATCAGATTTTATTCCCTCATTTACTTGTTGACAAAGATTGTAATCATTAACAATTTTTTCTAAAACCTCTTTGGCACGTTCTTTCGTCTTAAATTTTAAAACAGGCTCTACTTTTCTAACTTTTCCTATTTCTAAACGTGAATAACCTCTTTTCGATTCTAAATAATACAACCCATACGGATATACTTTATTTCCAACTAGTTTAAGATTATACATTGGTTGGTTAGTCAAAACCTCATTATTCTCTTTTATAGCGGCTAAAAATCCGCTTCCAGTTTCTTCAAATTTAATCGAGCGAGTATAACGTTTTAATTTATTTGCTTTTAAGGTTTTTGATGTAAAAATTTGATTGATAGATCGTGCGATATTATTACTTCTACTAATATAAATTAACTGTTTTCTACTATTGTACATGTAAAAAACACCTATCGTATTCGGTAGATTTTCTAACAATTTCTGATATTTAGAACTTGCTTTTTTAGGTTGTTTTAAACCTGTTTTCTTTGTGATAATTTTTTCAGAATCTTTATCTAAAAGCATTTTGAATAACGTTATCGTTGCTCTTGCATCTCCAGAAGCGCGATGGCGATCTGTTACCACAATACCTAAGGATTGACACAATTTACCCAAAGAATATGATGGTAAATTTGGGATTAATTTCTCACTGTATTCAAAAGTATCAATCCATTCTTTTTCATAATTATAGCCTAATCGTTCAAACTCCTGTTTCAACATTCTATAATCAAACATCACATTATGTCCAACTAAAATACAATCATCTGTAATTTCAACTATCCTCTTAGCTACTTCATGAAACTTTGGTGCAGTTAACACCATTTTATCGGTAATTTGAGTTAATTTTTGTACAAATTTGTCAATCTTTTTTTCGGGATTAACTAATGAAATAAATTGATCAACAATTTCTTTTCCATCATATTTATACACAGCAATCTCAATGATTGACTCTTCTCCTACTTTTCCGCCAGTCGCCTCTATATCTAAAATCGCGTACACTTGCTTATTTTTTTCCTTTTAAAAAATCAGTTAACATTTTCATCCCCCAATCCATCAATTTTCGAGTTGCTGTACGACTTACGTCACGTATAACAGGATTATCTGTCCAATCTTTTTCTTGTGGAACTCTTTTTGAAGGAGTTTTTTTACTACTTGTTTGTTCACTATTTTTTTGTTGTTCTAATTTTTGTGATAATATCTCATTAGCCGATTCACGGTTGATATTCTTCGCATACTTATTAACTAAATCTGAGTTTGCTACAATCGTATTTATTTCATCAGAAGTCAACACATCCATTCTCGAATTTGGTGCGCGCATATAAGTATATGCTAATGGTGTTGGAATCCCTTTTTCATCTAAAGCAGTCACAAAAGCTTCTCCAATTCCTAATTGTGTGATTACCTCATTTGCCTTATAATAAGTTGTCGTTGGATAATTTTCGATTGCTTTCGTAATTTCTTTACGATCTTTTGCTGTAAAACCTCTTAATGCATGTTGAATTTTAAGCCCTAATTGACTCAAAACTGCATCAGGAACATCTCCAGGAACTTGAGTTACAAAATATAACCCAACACCTTTAGAACGAATTAATTTTACCATGGTTTCTATTTGATTTAATAAAGCTTTCGTTGCTTCTTTAAAAATCAAATGCGCTTCATCAATAAAAATAACCAATTTAGGTTGATCAGCATCTCCAGATTCAGGAAATTGAGAAAAAATTTTATTCAACAAACTTAGCATAAAAGTGGAAAATAAATTGGGTTGATTTTGAATATCAATCAAACGAATAATATTTACGATTCCTTTACCATCTTTTGTTTTCAATAAATCTTGAACATCAAAACTTGGTTCTCCGAAGAATTTTGTTGCACCTTGTTGTTCTAATGCAACAATTTTACGTAAAATAGCTCCTAATGAAGCAGGCGCAATTGTTCCATAATTAGAATTTAATTCTGCTTTACCTTCAGCTGAATCTGTTACATATTGTAAAACGCGTCGAATATCTTCCAAATCAATCAATGGTAAATTTCGATCTTCACAATACTTAAATATAATTGAGATTATACTTTCTTGTGTCTCATTTAATTCTAAAATTTTACTGAATAAAATTGGACCAAAATCAGTTACAGTTGCACGAAGTTTAACTCCTCGCTCATCAGAAATAGACAAAAATTCCACTGCTGACCCTTGCGGATTATAAGGTAAATCGAGCGCTTGCATTCTTTCTTGCGCATGTTTATCTTCCGTATTTGCTGCTGCTCCAATTCCCGACAAATCTCCTTTAATATCCATCAATAAAGTCGGAACCCCTTTTAAAGAAAGTTGTTCGGCGATAATTTGCAAAGATTTAGTTTTTCCTGTTCCGGTTGCACCTCCAATCAATCCATGACGATTCATTGTTTTTAATGCCACTGAAATTTCAGCTTCTTCTACAATTTCTCCATCTAATCTGGCTTTGCCTAATATTATTTTATCATTCTTATAGGAATAACGTTTTTGAATTTCCTGAATAAAGCTTTCTTTTTGGTTCATTTTGATTGATTATTAAATAAATATAGGAAAAATTATTCTGCAAATTTATATTTTACAACAACAGGATAATGATCCGAAAATTTTTTACGAATAACATTTGCCTCAATAGCTGTAAATTCTTTTGAATGAAATAAATAATCAATTCTAATTGGAAATTTAAATCCATGAAAAGTTGTAGCATCTCCTTTTCCTACCGCTATAAATGAATCGTGAAGGTAATTTTTTAATTTTTCGTATTCATACGAAATAGGCGTAGCATTAAGGTCTGTTCCCAAAATAACGGGATGACGAGATGATTTGATATACGGGATAATTGCTTCCAACTGCTTTTGATGCTTTTGCATTCCTTTTACCAATTTCAATTCGACCTTTCTGCTCGAAATTTCAGCTGTTTTCGAATCTTCTGATTGAATAATATCTTTTACCATCGTTTTATCGATGTACATGGGCTCCAAATAAACATTGATTACTCGAATTGTATCGGTTCCGAGATCAATATCTGCGTATGCCGCAAGTCCATTAAAATCTTCGCTATTTTCGGTTTCTATTATTTTTGTTTGGATAATTGGATATTTACTATAAATCGTTAACAATCCATAAAATTCTGAATAATAATCTTTAAACTCATTATTTTTCAAACTCTTTTGTTGAGCTTCTCTTGCCTCCTGAAGCAACATAATGTCCGCTTTATTTTTAATCAAAAGTTCTTTCGTTCCTTCATCCTTAAAACCATGAGCATTGTATGTCAAAACTGTTAAATCGGCTTTTTTAGCTTCTATTTTATTGAATTGTACAATGGGGTAAGATAAATAAATTGGATAAAACAATCCAGCTGAAAGAATTAAAATCAATAGAAAATGTCGCCAACTAAATAATAACCAATAAGCTAAAAAAATAGTTCCGAATGCAAATAAAATTGGAAAACCAATTGAGATAAAATTAAAATAAGGTATTTCTGAAGGTGTAAAAACTTTATTTAAATAAACACAATAAGCTACCAACAAAAAAACAATATTTATTGTTAGTACTAAACGATTGAAATAATTTAGTTTAAACTTACTGATTACACTCATTTTATCTACCTTCTTTAAATAGAAAGTCTTTTTCTTCTTTAGATAAACTTTCGTATCCTGATCGCGAAATTTTATCTAAAATTACATCAATTTTCTTTTGTTTTTCAACTTTTTGATGATTAAAATCGTAGTCATCTTTCGGAACATTTGTTCGAGTTGAAGTTGAAGAAGTATTTTTATATATTTTAAATGTTGATTTGTCTTTCTTTTGAAACAATTGTTCTATTTTGATAATAAAGTTACCTAAAAAATCATTTCCTTTCTCAAATTGTTTCATATAAAGATAACCAAAAATCGCACCACCCAAATGCGAAATACTTCCACCAGCATTCTGATTTGCTATAATATTATATACATCAAAAGCAATAAAAAAGTAGCCTACATACAACAATGGAAACGAAGTTGGAATAAGTAGCAAACGAACAGGCATTTTTGGGTTGTAGGAAATCATCCCAAAAAAAACGGCATAAACAGCTGCAGAAGCACCAACTAATAAATGTGAATAATTGAATATATTTTGAAACAATAAAAAGAATATACCTCCAGTTATTCCTCCAAAAATATAAAACGTCACTAAGTTTCTATTCTGAAATTGTTGTAAAAACATTTGGCCTACGAAGTACAACAAAACCATATTCATAATCAAATGGAAAAGATTTCCATGCAACCAAGAATAGCTGAAAATTTGCCATGGTTTTGTCAATAAATCATCAAAAGATGACAATGCAAACAAATCAGTTGTGTTAATAATTGAATTCGCTACAGTACGAAGAATGAAATCTACAATCAGTAACGTAAAAAACACCACAACATTGATATAAATTAACTTTGTTGCACTATTTCCTGAAGAATATTTTAGTTTTAAATCGTCTAAGATATTATTTGTCATAGTTTAATTCCATCTATAAAGATTCTTTTTCCATTTTCTTGCCAATAAGAAACCTATTAAACCTCCTCCTAAATGGGCAAAATGTGCTACATTTCCGATATTCTGGTATCCCATATAAAACTCAATTAATACCATAATTGGAATAAAATATTTTGCTTTTATTGGAACTGGAAAAAAGATTAACATCAACTTTTCGTTTGGATACAACACCGCAAATGCTAACAATAAGCCATAAATTGCTCCTGAAGCACCAACCATTGGTGTAACAAAATAGGTTAAAATACTTGACGCAGATTGACTACTTTGAATAACTGCGTTGGTATGATATGCGCCTTGCATTGATAATTTAGCTGCATCATAAATTTGTCCCAAACCTATTCCTTGCGATTGGATTATTTCTTTTAATTGCTCAACTTGGAAATAATTTACCAAATTAAATAAAATAAAACCTCCTAAACCAGCTAATAAATATAAGGTTATAAACTTTTTAGGACCAAAAGTTTGTTCCACTACCGAACCAAACATCCATAATGCAAACATATTAAACAATATATGCGTAAAATCGGCATGCATAAACATATGCGTTAAGATTTGCCAAAAATTGAAGTTAGGAGATTCTGGATAAAATGCCCCTAAAATTACGCGTAAATCAATTCCTTTTGCGTTAAAAACAAAAGTCGCTAAAAAGAATAACCCATTAATAATCAGTAAATTCTTTGTTATCGGTGGTATAGATTGTCTCATTTAGTTATTGTAATGTTTTTTTAATATCTGCCGTATTCATTTGCACAAAAATAGGGCGTCCGTATGGTGTATAATTTGGATTAGGTAGTCTTAGCAATTCTTCTACCAAAGTTTGCATTTGCTCAGATTTTAACGCTACACCCTTTTTAACGGCGGCATTCTTCGCTAAAATTTTCGCAAACGTATTTTCTAATTCGATTGATTCTTGGTATTCCAACTCTTCTATAAAATCCATAAAAATAGACACGACATCTTCTTGCTGAACATCAACAGGAATTGCGTTAATCTGAATGGTTTCTTCGTCTAACGAAATGTCAAAACCAAAACTTAACAATTGATGTTCTACGTTGATTAATTTCTGACGATCATTTGGCGAAAGCTCCAATTCTATCGGAAAAAGCATTTGTTGAACCAAAGCACTTCCGTTATTTGAATGAATAAATTTCTCGAACAATATTTTTTGATGCGCACGATGTTGATCAATAATCAACAATTCACCACGATATTCTACTATCAAATATTGGTTCATCCATTGTATCACATCAAAACTATCCTGAAAATCTTCAGATTCGAATAATTGATGTGCATGATTATTCTCTATTTCTAACTCAACCGCATCTTTATAAAAATCCATATTCGCTCTAATATCAGATGGCTTTGGCGATCTTGTTTGTTGATGTTCAAATGGATTAAAACTTGAATCAACTGTAATTTCTGGCATTTTAATTTCTGTATTTTCTGTTGCAGAAGGAATAAATGCCCAGTTTGGATCTTGTTCAAAATCCAACGAAGGAATGACATTAAACTGTCCCAAAGCATGTTTTACAGCAGCTCTTAGAATTGTGTATATCAATGCTTCGTCTTCAAATTTGATTTCTGTTTTTGTAGGATGGATATTGATATCAATTTTTGAAGGATCAAGTTCTAAATACAAAAAATAAGACGGACTATATCCTGTTGGCAACAAACTTTCGAAAGCATCTACAATAGCATTGTGTAAATATCCACTTCGAATAAAACGATTGTTGACAAAGAAAAATTGCTCTCCGCGTGATTTCTTCGCAGCATCTGGTTTTCCTACAAAACCTTTTACTCTTACAATTTCAGTATCTTCTTCAACCGAAATAATTTGAGCACTTAATTTCTTTCCAAAAATCTGAGTAATTCGTTGTTTTAAATTCCCCGCTTTTAGATGATAAATCTCTGCATCATTGTGATGTAAAAAGAAACTAATATTTTCGTGTGCCATCGAAACGCGTTGAAATTCATCTTGAATATGACGAAACTCAACCTGATTTGATTTCAAGAAATTACGACGAGCAGGCACGTTATAAAAAAGATTTTTGACCGCAATAGAAGTTCCGACAGGACAAACAACTGGATCTTGACTTCGAACTTCTCCTCCTTCTATCACCAATTGCGAACCTACCTCTTCCTCATCACGACGCGTTTTCGTTTCTACTTGCGCAACAGCAGCAATTGAAGCTAAAGCTTCTCCGCGAAAACCTTTTGTATGAATATTGTAAATATCTTCCGTCTTTCTGATTTTCGACGTTGCGTGACGTTCAAAAGCCATACGAACATCTGTCACACTCATTCCCGAACCATTATCAATCACTTGGATCAAGCTTCTACCCGCATCTTTTACAATTACCTGAATAGAAGTTGCACCAGAATCCACTGCATTTTCAATCAACTCTTTTATCACCGAAGCTGGCCGTTGCACAACTTCTCCGGCGGCAATTTGATTAGCTACATGATCTGGCAATAATTGGATAATATCGTTCATCTTTTCGTTTAAAATTGATTTAATTTTGACTATTTTTTTTAATCAAACTTTACAAATATACAAACAAATCTCCCTTTTCTACCCATATAAACAAAGTGAAACTTATCAACATTTCTAAGCCTTTTGAGTTTTGGAATTTAAGTTTTTTGTTAAGAAATCTATTATTCGTAATTTTTTAATTCTTCTTTTAAATCTCTTATAAACTCATCTAAAGTAACTACAAAACCTGTTTTATTCGTTGGAAAAACATTGATTAAAAAATCATTTTCTCTAATAAAATTTATAATTTCTTCTAATCTATTGAAATCAATCTCTAAAACTTCGCAATCGCTCCAATCATCTATTCTACAAATTTCTGCAAACTCAATTTCTGACCATAAGGGAAATAAAGTTTTATCATCAATTGTAGAAATAGCATGATCTCCATTTGGAAAAACTAATGTATACGTCTTTTCCCAATCAGCTATTTTTCTAATAAAATATTGATAACGTTCAAAAGGATTTAATTTTAAAATATTTTCTATTTTTTTAGGATGCATTTTTCAATTCTTTATCTAAAATAGCTTTCATCTCATCAAAATCTTGATCAATTTCTTGATTAGGTTGTTGCGTAAGCAATGAGACAATATAAATCATCGCCGTTGAAGATAAAAAACCTGGAATCATTTCGTACCAATCTTTGTAATCATGCTGTATATAAACCCAAGCTAAGACTACGATTCCTCCAGTTAACATACCCGCTAAAGCACCTTGCCATGTTGTTTTTTTCCAAAAAAGAGAGAAAACAATTAACGGTCCAAAAGCTGATCCAAATCCTGCCCAAGCATTTCCAACTAAGTTCAAAATCGAATCATTAGGTGTTAAAGACAATAAAACTGCGATTACTGCTACGATTAAAACTGATAAACGGCTTGCAATTAACAATTGTTTAGATGTTGCTTTTTTATTTAAAAATGCTTTGTAAATATCTTCTGTTAACGAACTTGATGTAACTAAAAGCTGAGAAGAAATGGTACTCATTACAGCAGCTAAAATTGCTGACAATAAGAATCCTCCGATCAATGGATGGAATAATACACGCGAAAAATAGATGAACACTGTTTCTGCATCAGTTTTAGAACCATCAAAAAGTTGCATCGTTGATTGATCAAACTTCATCAAATAAGCAATTCCAACCAAACCTACTAATAATGCTCCACCAACAGTAAAGATCATCCATGTTATTCCAATATTTCTTGCTTTCGGAATATCTGACACTTTACCAATTGCCATAAAGCGAACAAGAATATGTGGTTGACCACAATAACCTAAACCCCAAGCCATCAAAGATAAAATCCCAATAGTAGTTGTCCCTTCAAATAGATCTAAATAATTATCACCTTTCGTATTAATTAATGAAAAAGTTTCTTCTACTCCACCAATTTCAGCAATAGCAACTATTGGCACAATAACCAAAGCCAACACCATAATTGTTCCTTGAATAAAATCTGTTAAACTAACAGCCAAAAATCCACCCAAAAAAGTATACAGAACAACAACAAAACTTGTCATCCAAATTCCTGTCATATAATCCATATGAAAAGCAGATTCAAACAATTTCCCTCCAGAAACCATTCCAGCAGATGTATACAAAGTAAAAAACACCAAAATAAAAATAGATGAAACAATACGTAATAAACGTGTTTTATCCTTGAACCTATTTTCGAAATAGACAGGAATTGTAATCGAATTATTGGCAACTTCAGTATAAACTCTAAGGCGTGGCGCAACAAAAACATAATTAAGAAAAGCACCAATTGTTAAACCTATTGCAATCCATGCACTCGATAAACCTGTGAAATACATTGCTCCAGGAACTCCCATCAGCAACCAACCACTCATATCAGCAGCACCTGCAGAAAGTGCCGTAACAGCAGCTCCCATTTTCCGTCCTCCAATCAAAAATTCTTCAGAATTGCTTGTCGACTTTCGGTAAGAATAAATTCCAATTCCAATCATCAAAGCCATATATACACCTATAGAAATATACTCGTAAAAGTTCATGTGTTTAATTTTTATCGAAAATATAATTTTTCATCCACAAAAAATAAACGAACTTTAAATTTCTAAATAATTAAGGATGAATTTTCAACAAAATAACCTCAAAAATGCAACAAGCCCTTATTTAAAACAGCATGAAAACAATCCTGTTTGGTGGCAAAGTTGGAGCGACAAAGTTTTGAATCATGCACAAGAAATCAACAAACCTCTTCTTATTTCAATTGGTTATTCAGCTTGTCATTGGTGTCACGTCATGGAACACCAATCTTTTGAAGACGAAACAGTCGCTAAATTAATGAACAAGTATTTTGTATGCATTAAAATCGACCGTGAAGAACGTCCAGATTTAGACGCTTTGTATATGAATGTTTCGCAATTAATTCATCAATCGGGAGGTTGGCCACTAAATGTTTTTGCACTTCCAGATGGACGACCTTTTTATGGTGGCACTTATTTTCCGAAAGTTCAATGGATCGAATTATTAGAAAATATTAATCATTTGTATCATGAAAATTATCCCAAAACAATGGAATATGTCAACTCTATTGCTGATGGTTTACACAAAATGGAAACGATTGAATTGAAATCTAAACAAAATTTTTCGAAAGAAAAAATCGACGAAACATTCGAATTTTGGAAACAACAATTTGATGACGAATGGGGCGGTTTTAATCGTGCACCAAAATTTATGTTACCAAATGCTTGGGAGACTATATTACGTTATGGAATTCAAACTAAAAACGAAAACTGTTTAATTCAAACCAAAATAACATTAGACAGAATGGCTTTTGGAGGAATTTACGATCAATTGAAAGGAGGTTTTTCGCGATATTCAGTCGATCCGTATTGGAAAGTTCCACATTTCGAAAAAATGCTTTACGACAATGGACAACTGCTTTCTCTATACTCAAATGCTTATCGAGTTTTCAACGAAAAAGAATACGAAAATATAGTAAAAGAAACCATCAATTGGCTAAAAGATGAAATGCTTTCGCCAGAAAATGTTTTTTATGCTGCAATTGACGCTGATTCTGAAGGTGAAGAAGGAAAATATTATGTTTGGAAATCGCATGAATTGAAACTGATTTTAAAAGAAGATTTTGATTTATTTAAGAACTATTATAACATAGACGAATTTGGCGAATGGGAACATGGCAATAATATTTTGATGCGATTAACGGATGACGAAGATTTTGCTACGAAACAGAATATTTCAGTCGAAGATCTTCAAACCAAAGTTTCAAAATGGAAAAAAATCTTAAATCCTATTCGAGAAAAACGCATAAAACCTCATCGCGACGAAAAAGTATTGACCTCTTGGAATGCTTTAACTATAAAAGGTTTGTGTGACGCTTATCTCACTTTTGAAATTCCTGAATATCTTGATTTAGCCGAAAACGCAATTCATTTTATTTTAGAAAATCAATGGAAAAACGAAACATTATTCCGAAATTATAAAGATAAACAAACGACAATTCCAGGATTTTTAGATGATTATGCGTTGATGATTGAAGCATTAATTAAGCTTTTTGAAATCACATCCGAGATAAAATATTTGGAAACCGCTCAAACATTAACAGAGGAAACATTTAATCAATTTTACAATCACAAAAATAAAATGTTTGCTTACAAGTCGCATTATGACACACCTTTGGTGAACGAAACATTCGAAATTTATGATAATGTTATTTCTTCTTCAAATTCTGTCATGGCAACTAATTTATTCAAATTAGGAAAAATTTTGAATGAAGAAAAATACATCGAACAAGCCAAGCAAATGTTAACGAATATTGATGAAAAAATTCACGATTATCCAACTGGTTTTGCAAATTGGATTCAGTTGTATTTAAATTTCAGTTATCCGTTCAAAGAAATTGTTATCGTTGGTAATGAAGCTCAAGAATATTCGAAACAAATCCAACAATGTTATGTACCGAATGCGATTTTTGTTGCTTCAGAAACAGAACAATTAGAGATTACTAAAAATAGATTGATTGAAAATAAAACATCCATTCATATTTGCGAAAATTATGCATGTCAATTACCCGTTTATTCGATTGAGGAAGCCTATAAAAATTTATAAACCATGGAAAAAACACGTTGCGCTTGGGTAAATAAAGACCAAGATTACATCGATTATCACGATAACGAATGGGGAAAACCTATAAAAGACGATAAGATTTTATTTGAATTTTTGATTCTCGAATCTTTTCAAGCGGGATTGAGTTGGTTTACTATTCTCAAAAAACGTGAAAACTTTAGAAAAGCATTTGCAAATTTTGATGTCAAAAAAGTAGCCAATTTTGATGAAACTAAAATCGAAGAATTAGTCCAAAATGAAGGAATTATTCGTCATCGAGGAAAAATTTCTGCAGCAATCAACAATGCAAAGTTGTTTATCGAAATACAAAAAGAATTTGGATCGTTCTCTGATTTTATTTGGAGTTACGTTGACCACAAACCTATTATCAATAATTGGAACTCAATCAAAGAAGTTCCTGCAACCACAGAAATTTCGGACAAAATTGCGAAAGATTTGAAAAAACGAGGTTTTAAATTCTTTGGTTCAACAACAATTTATGCGCACATGCAAGCTACCGGAATGGTTAACGATCATACCAACGATTGCTTTTGTAAATAAATTATGTTTGTAAAAACAGCTAACTTTCGCATCTTTGCGCAAATTTAGCACATGAAAATCGAATTAAAATATTGGATTATCCTCGGTATTTTAGCTTTAACTTGGGGAAGTTCTTTTATACTAATCAAACAAGGATTGGTTTCTTACACACCCTATCAAGTAGGCGCCTTACGTCTATCTATCGCAGGAGGAATTTTAGCCATTTGGGGAATTCCAAGTTTATTTAAGATTCCAAAAAACAAATTAAAATATGTTGCATTAGCTGGTTTTTGTGGAAATTTTATTCCAATGTTTTTATTCCCAATGGCTCAAACGCACGTTTCAAGCTCGATGGCTGGAATTTTAGATTCGTTGGTTCCATTATTTATCTTGTTATTTGGCGCTTTATTTTTTAACATAAAAGGAACTAAAAATCAAATAATTGGTGCGTTGATCGGTTTTTTAGGAGCTGTTCTATTAATTGGTGGAGATGGTTTTTCAGGTGAAAACAGTTTATTACATTGTTTATTAATTGTATTAGCAACTGCTTTGTATGGACTAAATAGTTTGATTTTAACTCGCTATTTAAACGATGTACCATCATTCCAATTGTCATCAGCATTATTTACAATCTGGTTATTACCTTCTATTGTAATCTTATTTTTATCCGGATTTTTCACTGACTTTGTTGGTACTCCTCAACAATTAGAAAGTTTGGGTTATGTCGCCATATTAGGCTTAATTGGGACTGCATTAGCAATGATTTTATTCTACAAATTAATCCAAGCCACTGGCTCGATGTTCTCCTCAATGGTCACCTATTTGATGCCGATTGTTTCTGTTTTTTGGGGATTTTTAGTTGGAGAACAAATCACATTCATGCATTTATTTGGCTTTGCTATGATATTATCGGGTGTGTATTTGACGCAGAAACCAGACAAAAAACAAATCGAAACCATTTAACAGTACTATACGATCAATCCTCATTTATTGAAATGAGGATTTTTTATGCACATTCATTTCATAGGAGAACTTTACTTAAAGCAAGACAAGAGCATCACCGAAGAAAGATAAGAGAGTCCTCCTGGTTGAGGCGAAGTTGAGGCGAAGTTGAGGCGGTACAAAGGCAGCATAGAGGTAGCATAAAGGCGGCATAGAAGCGTCATAGAACCGATACTGAACAATGACCGTGAAAGAAAATAAAGTGGCCTAAAGAGGGGTTGAAATTACGGATTTAAAAATACGATTTTTCGCTAAAAATTCCGAATCCTTCCTTTCTTCTTTCAGGTATCCCATACAAAAAGCCACTACTGGAACTTTGTTCCAACAGTGGCTTTTTGAATATGTTAATTATATAGTACACCTATCGCATATAAGGTTTTAAAGCTGTTGCTAATATTCTGGTAAACTCATCCGCCCCTTTATCGTTTAAATGGGTGGTATTGTAAAACCATTTTTGTTGATAACTGATCGAATCATCCGAATAATCCAATAAAGGCAAATCATATTTCTGTAAGGTTTTTTGGTAACGCCCTACAATTTCATCGCGGTTCAACATATACCCTTGCCCTTTGTAAAATTCTGGCGCAATCGTAAAAATCAATTGAATATTTTCTTGTTGACAACGTTGGATCAATTCTTCTAACAAAGGATACACTTCGGCATCAAATTCCGCATCTTTTGCTTTTAAATTCGCCCAATTGACATTCCATTTTCGGTTATAGGATTTAAAACCTTTTAAACGAAAATCTCCATTTTTGTCCACTTTTTCTTTTGCTGCTTTTTGAATTTCATCTTTCCAATACTTTTGGTCTTCGTATCGGTAAAAAGGAATCACATAATCTTTCCAATCGGCATTTTCATATTCTTTTAGGTACGCATATAATTTGTAATTCCATAACATAAAAGGCACGTATTGATTCGGTTGAAAAACTTCATCAATGTGCGAAAATGAAAACGTATCCAAATTCCAAACAATGGTCTGAGGATGAGGATTTTTATCCAAATACTTCAAGAAACGATAATATTGCATCTTGAATTTACTTCCGTTCAACCCTAAATTATGTGTTTTCACTCCCAATGAATCTTCCAAAATTTGAGGATTGATATGAATCATTGCACGTGAAGAACCAAAAACAGCTAAATCCACGTCTATATCCCCTTGATTCACACGGTTCCATTCTTGTACTTCACCACTGAACAACGCCATCTTTTTGAGTTGATTTGAATAATACACATCAACCAAAACCAATACAATGAAAACTGAAAATATGACAGTAAAAAAGTATTTTAAAAATTTCATTTAATATTTCAAATATTGTTTAACATCTTCTGCCAATTTTCTTGTAAAAATATTTGCTCCTTTTGCATTTAAATGATTAGAATTATAAAATAGATTTTTTTGATAATTCATCGAATCATTTGAATAATCAATAAAAGGAATATTATATTTTTCTGATATAGATTTATATAACTTTATAACTTCATTTCGATTAATTTGACTTTCTATCTGAGCTATATATTCTGGTGAATTTATTAAAATCACACTTGTATTCAATTTTTGCAAATCCTCTATTATTAGAAATAAATCTTGTTTTCTCAAAGAATCAACTTCTATAAAATTAGGTTTATACAATCCCTCCTTCCAAGAATAATTCATTCCTCTAAAACCTTTCACTCTACCGTTATTATGATAATTTGAATAAAAATAAATTTTATAAAGCTCTTTTAATACATCAACTTTTTGATATTTAAATTTTCTATATCTTATCATTGGAAAATACAAATCAAAATAATTAAATTCTAACTCCTTTCCGACAATATCATATATACTTTTTCGATATAACATCAATGGAATAAATTGTTCTGGATTAAAGACTCTTGCTTTTTCAAGAGAAGTAATGTCTAAATTAATAATTACATTTTTAGGATGACTTCCAATGCTAATAAGTTCATCATGCCTAAATTTTTGTAATTCTATCTTTTGACCATTAAATCCTAAATTATAAGAATTTAATTTTAACTCTTTGTCTAATATTATCGGATTTAAATGAACGTAACTCCTAGAAGATCCATAAATAACTAAGTCTTCATCTATTTTTTTATTATAAATATCATTCCAAGTATTTAGTTCTCCTTCAAACAAGCTACTTCTTAAAAATGATTTTGAAATAAAAACATCTATCATTAATGCTAAAACATAAATGATTAATACTCCTAATAATATCCTTTTTAGAAATTTCATTTTCTTAACATTTCGATATGTGGAATATCGTCTTCTAAATATTCTTCCGACACTTGTTTGAAGCCAAAAGTTGAATAAAAATCTTTCAAATAAGATTGTGCAGAAATACGAATTGAAGATGTTTTAAATTGATTTTCGATTACTTGAACAGAATTTTTCATTAATTGTTTTCCCAAACCATAACGACGAAATTTCGGATTTGTAATTACACGACCAATAGACGGTTCGTTTTCGTATGAAATTCCTTGAGGAACAATGCGAGAATAAGCTGCAATTTCATTATCAATCGTTGCCCAAAGATGCCCACATACCAAATCTTTACCATCACAATCTTGGTAAATACAATCTTGTTCGATCACAAAAACGTCGTTTCGTAATTGAATTATTTTATATAGCTCTTTTGAAGTTAATTCTTCAAACGATTTAAAATGCCAAATAATTTCATCCATCCTTAATCTAATTTTGAATATTTTGCGATAATATTTTCGAACATTTTTTGGGGCAAAATATTTTTCAACGTAACCGAAAATTTTTGCATCGATTTACCAATATAATAATGTGGTTTCAAATTCTTTTGAGCCATAATATTTTCAATAATTGGAATCAAATCTTCTGTTGGTGTACCATCTTGTACTTCGTGATCAATATCTGCTACCATCGCATCATATCTTTTTTGATAAAATTTTGACACAAATGTTTTGACACGACTTTCAGCAATATTGGTTTTGATATCACCAAAATTTAGTGTTGTAATTTCTACTCCAGTATGACGATTTTCTAAACGAGCTGATTCTATCAACCGATCTATCATCGCTTTTGAAGCTGAATAATAACCTCTAAAAGGCAATCCATTGTTACTCGCAATCGATGATACATTCAGAATATAACCACTTTTTTGATCGCGCATAATTGGCAAAACTTCTTGCATCGTATAAATTGATCCATACACATTTACAGCCAACAATTTTTCGATATCTGCTTTCGAAGCATCTTCCACAGCACCTAACATTCCAATTCCTGCATTGTTAATCAATACATCAATGTGATGATTTGTCTCCAAATAAATCTGCTGAAAACTACGTTTTACATTTTCTTTATCGGTTACATCTGTTGCAATGTGCTTGAATTTTTCTTGACCTTTAGCCGTTCTTGATAAACCATAAACTTGATGACCTTTATCGTGAAAATAATTGGCCAAAGTCAATCCCACACCCGAAGAAGAGCCCGTAATTACAATAACTTTTGATTGCATGATTCGATTAATTTAACCGCAAAACTACATAATATCAACTAAATATTTGTAGATAAATATTTTTTTGAAGGATTAATAGAAGATTCTCTAAATTTGTACGTCAATTTTCAAAAGAATTCAATTGAATCCGAAAACTAAAAAATACATCATTACAGGAATTAAACTTACAATTAGTATTGCTTTAATCTATTATATATTTTTTGTAAAACTACATATCTTCGATATTTTTAGCCATTACAAAAATGCCAATTGGATTTATATTTTTATTGCCGTAATTCTGTACGTTATTTCACAAGCCTTATCTGTCTTTCGATTAGATTATTATTTTCGAGATATCCATCTTGATTTATCTTATAAATCAAACGCACGCTTGTATTTTTTAGGAATGTTTTACAACACTTTTGTTCCGGGTGGAATTGGCGGCGATGCGTACAAAGTTTATGTTTTAAATAAAAATTATAAAATTAGTTTAAAGAAAATTTCTCAAGCTGTTTTTCTCGATAAAATTATTGGACTTTCAGCAATGTTACTCATTATTGTATTTTTAGTTTTCTTATCTAATCTAACAGATTATCCATGGATACAATATGGTTCTTTAGCCATTTCTCTGATTGGTTTTATTACTGTTCCTTTTATTTTAGGTTTAATTTTCCCTATCCATAAACGTACTTTTTACAACTCGATGATTTATTCTATTGTTTTACAACTGATACAAGTTGGTATGTTGTATTTTGTTTTGGAAGGATTGAATATTCATCCCGAGAATTTCAGTATTTATTTATTGATTTTTTTAATATCAGGAATTTTATCGATTATTTCGTTTAGTGGTTTCGGAATTAGAGAAGCAGTGTTTATGTACGCAGCTCAGCGATTTCATTTCGATGAAACTTTAGCAACAAGTGCAGCATTTATTTTCTCTATTATCACCATTTCAATTTCATTTATTGGGATTATTTACTTGTTTAAAGGAGTCAAAATAGAGGAGAAAAAGAAAAAGACGAAAATTTCTTTTTAAAATCTTAAAATTATTTATTTGAAATGAAAAGAGTTATGATAAAAGTGTGAATTTTATTTTAAATTTTTCATTTTAACTATTTGGATTATTCAAAAACAGCCCTATATTTGCAATCCAATTACGAAGGTCTCTTAGCTCAGCTGGTTCAGAGCACCTGCCTTACAAGCAGGGGGTCACTGGTTCGAATCCAGTAGGGACCACTTTTTAGACAATAAGAAGTCTATTCAAAAAAAATCTTAAAATGAACCTTAGGTCTCTTAGCTCAGCTGGTTCAGAGCACCTGCCTTACAAGCAGGGGGTCACTGGTTCGAATCCA
>NZ_JACXZC010000037.1 GCF_020281205.1 Empedobacter stercoris | reverse complement strand
GCTATTGCGGGAGAGTAGGTCGTCGCCAGTTTTTATCAAAAGCCTCAAGATTATTTCTTGAGGCTTTTTTGTGTTTATACTTTTTTGAGATGTTAGTAATTAGATATTAGAGCTTCACGCAGCTGAAATGCGTTCTTTTGGTCTAAGTTCTCGATACAAAAATCATAGATTTTTACTCGAATTGACGAATAGTTGAGATTCTTCGTTAAACTCACAGAATGAAAGTTTTATTAATGTCTTATGGTTATAACTTAAAACCCGCATTAGGGATAGTAGTGGAAATCCTTTTGTTTGACGAGATTTTGTTTTTAGGTGTTATGTTACTCCAAACAAAAGATTGCAACGGATAGCCCGACCGAGCGTAGGAATTTTTTACTATTTAATTATAATTTTGTTGACGAGGGAACGCCCAGAGAATATGATTATTTGTTTGTTAGCTAAATTTTTCGTATATTTAAAAAAAATTTGAATAAGATTTATTCATCAAGAGATGTTCTATCTCTTAATTTGGTGCAGGTTATTGCACGTTCTATTTTTTCATTATAAAATAGAATTTTTGAAATTCTATATCAGGTCGTTTCAGACAAAATAATCAGTTACTATCGCGAGATAGTTGAGTAGTTCATATAAGTTTAATTAAAAACAATTCATGGGTTTAAAAGTAGGCATTATCGGTGCTGGACCAAGTGGTTTAGCTATGTTAAGAGCATTCGAGTCGGAAGAAAAGAAAGGTAACAAAATTCCAGAAATTAAATGTTTTGAGAAGCAAGACAACTGGGGAGGAATGTGGAATTACACTTGGCGTACAGGTGTAGGTAAATACGGAGAGCCGTTACACGGCAGTATGTATAAATATTTGTGGTCGAATGGACCAAAAGAATGTTTAGAATTTGCGGATTATACGTTTTCTGAGCATTTTGATCAAACAATATCTTCTTATCCACCGCGAGAAGTTTTGTTTGATTATATACAAGGAAGGATTAAACAAAGTAATGCACGAAAGTACATACAGTTTAATACCGTTGCAAGGTGGGTAGATTATGTAGAAGAGAAGAAGCAATTTCGTGTTGTTTTTGATGATTTAAAGAAAAATGAAACTTTTGAAGAGTTTTTTGATTATTTAGTTGTCGGAACAGGGCATTTTTCTACACCAAATATGCCTTATTTTAAAGGAATAGAAAATTACACAGGAAATGTAATGCATGCGCATGATTTTCGTGGTGCAGATCCTTTTATTGATCAAGATATTTTGTTGATTGGTAGTAGTTATTCTGCAGAAGATATTGCCGTACAATGTTATAAACACGGTACTAAGTCAGTTACGATTTCATATCGTACGAATCCGATTGATTGTAAATGGCCACAAGGGATAGAAGAATTACCTTTGGTAACACATTTTGAGGATAAAAAGGCTTTTTTTAAAAATGGAACTGTAAAAGAGTTTGATTCTGTTATCATGTGTACAGGTTATCAACATAAGTTTCCATTTTTACCAGATAATTTACGTCTAAAAACCAAAAATTGTCTGTATCCAGAAGGGATGTATAAAGGTGTAATATCAGATGTTAACGCTCAATTGTTATTTTTGGGAATGCAAGATCAATATTATACATTCAATATGTTTGATGCACAAGCATGGTTTGCACGAGATTATATTTTAGGTCGAATTAATTTACCTTCTAAAGAAGCTATTCAGACTGATATTCAAAAATGGATGGAAGATGAAAGTAAATGTATTTCAGCAGATGATCATGTTGATTTTCAAACAAATTATATTAAAGATTTGATTGAATTAACAGATTATCCAATGTTTGATTTGGATAAAGTTGCCGAAATGTTCAAAGTTTGGTTAAAAGATAAAGAAGAAAATATTTTGACTTATCGCGATAAAACATTCACATCTGTTATGGACCAAACAAAAGCAGAAAAACATCATACACCTTGGATGAAGGAATTGGATGATAGTTTAGAACGATATTTAGATGAAGATCCAATTGATGAGAAAGAGTTAGAAAAAACAAATTATTATTAATACAATCAAAAAGACTAACAATTATGTTAGTCTTTTTTTATTTTTCGATTGTATATTTAAACATCATTTTTAACAATGAAAAATGATTCTTTTGAATCCTTTAACTCAATATGATGTAATACAATAGAAATGGAAATTCAATATTTTTTCGAATTATTTGGAACACTTTTTTTTGGGATTTCTGGCGCTTTAGCTGCAGACGAAAAATCAGGTAACGATTGGTTTGGTGTTACTTTTATTGCATTCTTAACCTCAATTGGAGGAGGAACAGTACGTGATATTTTGCTTTCTGTAGAGATTATGTGGATCAAAGATGTTAACCTTATATATGCTGTTGCAATTGGTGTTATTCTGGCTGCAATTTTTTATAAACCGTTACTCAATCTACGCAAAACCTTTATGCTTTTCGATACGTTGGGAATTGCGTTGTTTACGATAGTTGGTTTAGAAAAAGCTTTAAATCTTGGGATACATCCTGTTATTGCACCAGTCATGGGAATGTTTACAGCGGTATTCGGTTCTGTTATACGCGACATGATGTTAAACGAAGTTCCAATAATTTTCAAAAAAGAAATTTATGCGTTTGCATGTCTTTGTGGTGCAATTATATATTTAATTTTATGGCAATTGGATATTAGTCGTAATGTTAATTTCTTTATTTCTGGCGGAGCAATTGTTGCTATTCGTTTGGCTGCAGTAAAATACAATTTGTCCTTGCCTAAGTTCAAAAGTCATTAACAAGAAGATTAAAATCCTTTAACTATCTTAGCAAATTAATTTTTATAGATGGAAATTCAATACATTTTTGAATTATTCGGAACTGTTGTATTCGCAATTTCAGGTGCTTTAGCTGGTGATGAAAGACGAAAACATGATTGGTTTGGAATCGCTTGTTTTGCTTTTATAACTGCTGTTGGAGGAGGAACCTTGCGCGATTTATTTTTGAATAGTTATCCGTTGGTTTGGATTAGCGATATGAATGTGATTTATGCCGTTTTTGCAGGAATTTTATTAGCAGGAATATTTTTTAAGTATTTTTCACGTTTACGAATTACTTTAATGCTTTTTGATACATTAGGAATCGCTTTATTTACAATAGTAGGTTTAGAGAAAGCACATTCTTTAGGTGCAAATGATTTTATAGCTGTGATGATGGGAATGATGACGGCTGTGATGGGCGGAATGTTGCGTGATGTTTTGATGAATAGAACGCCGTTTATTTTTGTTCAAGAAATTTATGCAACAGCTTGTATTGTAGGTGGGGTAGCTTATCTAATTTTTGATGATTTTGGGCTGGATCGAAATATTAATTTCATTGTTTCAGGAGCTATTATTGCTGCAATTCGTATTGTGACAGTTAAGTTTAATTTATCGTTACCTAAATTTTATTAATCATGCAAAAAACACCATTTAATCAAGAAATTTGGACAGGAAGAATTGATTCTGAAGATGGAGAGTTAGGCTTAAGAATTCATCAAGTAATCAATGATTATGATCAATTTGAATCAGCATCCATTCAACCAAAAGTAATTCTTGGTTTTTGTTCAGAAGAAGGAGTTGAACGAAATAAAGGAAGAATTGGCGCAAAGAATTCACCAGATTTCATTCGAAAAGCATTAGCCAATTTGCCTTTGCATTTTTCTGAAACAGATTCTATTTTTGATACTGGAAATATTGTTTGCGACGACAAAGATTTAGAAACTGCGAGAGAAGAACAGGTTAATCAAGTTCATAAAATCATCAAACAAAATCATTTTCCGATAGTGATTGGCGGTGGACACGAAACAGCTTTGGGCGATTTTTTAGCTTTAGCACAATCACATCAAAATATTGGAATTATCAATCTTGATGCGCATTTTGATTTGAGAACGCCAAATCCGCAATCTACTTCTGGCACACCATTTTATGAAATGGCAAAGTATTGCGAACAAAACGAAATGAATTTTAATTATATTCCAATTGGTATTCAAGAATTGGGAAATACGAAAGCATTATTTTATCGAGCAGAAAACTTAGGTGTTAAGTTTATCATGGCCGATGAAGTACACTTAAATCTGAATAAAATTTTAGAAGACCTAAAAATTATCATTCAACAATATGATGCACTTTATGTGTCATTGGATATGGATGTTTTTGATGCAGCTTATTCACCTGGTGTAAGTGCAACGACAATTAATGGTTTGACTCCTTTTCAAGTAAAATATATTTTGAAGGTTTTAATGAATTCGAATAAAGTTAAAATCTTTGATTTGGTCGAGTATAATTCGCTTTTTGATGTTGATAACTCAACAGCGAAACTCTCTGCACAAATGATTTACGAAGTTTTAAGACATTAATTATGAAATAATTTACAATATTTTGTAACCTTTTTCAGTTATCTGCGTATACATATATAGTGGTGTTAATAAATCACCCAAGAAATCGATAATAATCATTTTAAAATAAGAGGGTTTTAGTTAAATGAGACAGCTTAAAATTACAAAGCAGGTAACAAATCGTGAAACTGCGTCGTTGGATAAATACTTACAAGAAATTGGTAAAGTAGATTTGATTACAGCGGAGGAGGAAGTAGAGTTAGCACAACGTATCAAAGCAGGAGATCGTGTTGCCTTAGAAAAATTAACAAAAGCAAACTTACGTTTCGTGGTTTCTGTTGCGAAACAATACCAAAATCAAGGTTTAAGTTTACCAGATTTAATTAATGAAGGAAATTTAGGTTTGATTAAAGCAGCACAACGTTTCGACGAAACACGTGGTTTCAAATTTATCTCGTATGCCGTTTGGTGGATTCGTCAATCTATCTTACAAGCATTGGCAGAACAATCTCGTATTGTACGTCTACCATTAAATAAAATTGGATCAATTAATAAAATTAATAAAGCGTATGCTTTATTAGAGCAAGAACATGAGCGTGCCCCATCTGCAGAAGAAATTTCTGAAGTATTGGATATGTCAGAAGGTGACGTAAAAGAGTCGATGAAAAACTCTGGTCGTCACGTCTCAATGGATGCGCCATTAGTAGAAGGAGAAGATTCTAACTTATATGATGTATTAAATATTGGTGAATCTCCATCTCCAGACGTTCAGTTGATGATCGAATCTTTAAGAGTAGAGATTGAACGTGCTTTACAAACATTAACACCTCGTGAAGCTGATTTAATTCGTTTATACTTCGGATTAAACGGTCAACATCCGATGACGTTAGAAGAAATTGGTGAAACGTTTGATTTAACAAGAGAACGAGTTCGTCAAATTAAAGAAAAAGCAATTCGTCGTTTAAAACATACGTCAAGATCTAAAATCTTGAAAACGTATATTGGACGATAAAAACATAAGAAAGCAGCTAAATAAGCTGCTTTTTTTATAAATATTAAAACACTTTATGAGAAACTTTATTTTACTATTTACTTTTATACTTTTTTCAACTTATTCTTTCGGTCAAAAGAAAATTGATCAAAATTTAGTTGGATTTTGGAAATCTACAATCTATCCAACAAAAAATGATCCTGTAAAAGGAAATGCTTTTATTGATAGAAAAGCTGATGGGACATTTACATTATTTTTAGAGTTGATTTACAATAATGATTCGATCTATGCTAAAGAAGTTGGACATTGGAACACGAATAATGATCTTTATACAGAAATTGGAGAAGAATACAATGACGAGTTTTCTTACAAGATAAATCAAAATCAAGTCAATTTTAAACTTAAAAAGAAGAAACAAGTTTTAGGATTTCGATCAGAAAAATTTGATGAAGAAAAATCATCCGATCAAACAAGTTATTATGAAGAGCAATATTCTATATTCAAAGCAAAATCTATGCAGAAATTGATGAATATGAGCGATAAAATAAATGGTTTTTCACATGACTCTTCAGATGGTGTTCAAGATGCTAGATTAGTAGGTATTTGGGAAGGTTCGGAAAAGGATAATCAAATAGAAGGAGTGTCTAAAGAATGGACAATGACTCGAAATATTGATGGAACTTTTGTTTTAGATTTTAAAACTAAAATGAAAGGAAGAAAAACAGAAAATCATATTGAGAAAGGAAAATGGTGGGTAAAAGATAATAAGTTTTACGAATATCATGAAGATTCTGGAATGACAGATGTTTATACATTTGAAGTTTTGAATGTAAATCAAATAAAATTTAAAGTTTTTGATTTATCATTTAATCAGAATAATAATAATTACGAATTTATTGATACAAGAAAAAAATAAATTAAAAACTCCAACTAAATTTAGTTGGAGTTTTTCGTTATAATAATTTTCCACTTAATAAAATTGCGGCAATTGTAAAGTAAATAATTAATCCAGAAACATCGACTAATGTAGCAACAAAAGGCGAAGATGCTGTTGCGGGATCAAATCCAATTTTTCTCAAAATAAATGGAACTAAAGATCCAGAAAGTGTTCCCCATAAAACAATGACAATTAGAGATAAGGCTACTGTTAAAGCTACATACAGCCAATATTCTCCATAGCTGTAAATACCTAATTCTTGCCAAATAAAAATTCGAATGAAGCCAACGAAACCAAGGATTGCACCTAAGATTAATCCCGAAGCAAATTCTTTTTTCATGACATACCACCAGTCTTTTAGTTTCAATTCGCCCAAAGCCATCGCACGAATAATCAGCGAAGCTGCTTGCGAACCAGAATTACCTCCACTCGAAATAATCAAAGGAACAAATAGAGCAAGCACCACAGCTTTTTCAATTTCATCATCGTAATAGCTCATAGCAGAAGCAGTAAACATTTCTCCAATAAAAAGAATCACTAACCATCCAGCTCTTTTTTTTATTAATTCTACAATAGGAGTTTTTGTATACGAAACATCCAGCTCTTCCATTCCTCCGAATTTCTGAATATCTTCTGTATCCCTCATTTTCATTCGATCCAAAATATCATCAAATGTGACAATTCCAACCAACACATTGTTTTCGGTAACAATAGGCATCGCAGATCGATCGTATTTAGCAAAGACCTCTAAAGCTTCTTCTAAAGGAGTTGTTGTTGTGATAGAAACAAAATTATGATCTATCAAATCTTCCATTTTAGTTTCTTCATCAGCTAAAAGGATTTCTCCGATTTTTAAATCATCAATTAATCTATTTTTACCATCAACAATAAAAATGTACGTCAATGTTTCGGCTTTTTTTCCATATTTTTTGATATGTGCCAAAACTTGTTTTACGGTATAATGTTCCTTTACTTGAATATAATTTGGAGTCATTAATCGAGCAATGGAATCTTCATGATAACCAATTAGACTCAATGCAATTGCGCGTTCATCAGGATTCAAAAGATTGATTGAATGTTTAATTAACTCATCTGGAAAATTCTCAAAAAGTTCAGTTCTATCATCAGGATCTAAGTTATTCAAAACATCTGCTAAATCTTCGTCAGTTAAACTTTTAACAATTTCATATTGAACATCAGGGTCAAAATAGGAGAATACATCTACTTTATCATCATTAGAAAGCATATAAAAAGCTATATTTCTTCTTTTTATATCTAATGCAGTTAATTGCTCTGCAATATCCGCCGGATGTTGATTAAGCATATTATTTTCCATAAATTTGTTGTTTTTTATATCCCGAACTGCAAAATAAGCTATTTTGGGGAGAAGGGAGGTGAAAGGTTAGCTATTTTTAAGCTAATTTTAATGTTGAAATAATTTATGCATAAAATAGAAAATCAGCAAATCGAACATTTTATAAAATCTATGGGTGTAGACGAACGCTTTGTAGGTGTTTGGTCAGGTACAGATCATGGGAAATTTTTTAAAGGAGAAACAAACAGTTGGGTAGTGAACCGAAAAATGGATGGCACATTTACCGTTAGTTTCCAAACAGTTTATAGTGATGATACGGTAACGTATTCAGAAGATATCGGTTTGTGGTGTGTCAAAGAAGACGAATATTATGAATATCGTCAGTCCGATGTAAAAGCAGACCATTATACTTACATTTTTTTATCCAAAGATTCTATTCATTTCATTATCAACGAAGAATTGAAAGAAGAAGAACCATATAACTTCATCGATAATAGAGTTTTTCTTGATTAAAAATAATAATTTATTTCTTCATTTTTTCTGTTATATTCGTATTGAAAATTAACACTAAAAATGAAAAAAACACTATTTACTTTACTCTTATCATCTTCTTTGTTTGCACAAGAAAAAGCAACCGATTTATTTAATGCGAATATCAGTTTTATCGGAATCGGAATTCAATACGAAAAAGCGTTAAACGATAATTTTACAGCTGTAGGAACTTTAGATTATATGGGCGGATTTTCTTATTCGAGCGATTCATATTACGGAGGTAGTGATTTTGATTATATTTTTACAACTCGTTTTGCCTTAGAAGGACGCCATTATTATAATTTTAATCGAAGAATTTCTAAAGGAAAAAACACAAAAAATAATTCAGGAAATTACATTGCGTTAAAAGGAGATTTTATTCCAGATTGGCTAACGAGTACAAATAAAGACAATGTTACAGTGAATCCGCAGGGATCAATTACATTTAATTATGGATTGAAACGTTCTTTTGCGCAAAACTTTTTTTATGAGTTTTACACAGGATTAGGACTTTCTCTTTATCAAGATGAGCATTATTACTATTACGATACAATAAATGATAGTAGAAAAAGTAAGAAAGAAATGACAACTGGAGTTGCCTTAGATTTAGGTTTTCGAGTTGGATATAATTTCTAAAAAAATATAAATCGTTGAGTTTTCAACGATTTTTTTATTTCCTTACCTTTGCACCACAAAATACAAAATACAAAATACAAAATACAAAATACAAAATACAAACAACAAACAAAAAAAGTATGCCAATAGTAGCACCATCAATTTTAGCAGCCGATTTCGGAAACTTAGCAAAAGATATCGAAATGGTTAATAATTCTCAAGCAGAATGGTTTCATTTAGATGTAATGGACGGCGTTTTTGTTCCAAACATCTCGTACGGAATGCCAATTATCGATAAAATCAATTCATTAACAGACAAAGTGCTTGATGTACACTTGATGATTGTTGATCCAGACCGTTACATTTCGACTTTCAAACAAGTTGGTGCAGATATTTTAACCGTGCATTACGAGGCGTGTACCCACTTACATCGTACAATACAAGCGATAAAAGCAGAAGGAATGAAAGCCGGTGTGGCACTCAATCCGCATACGCCTGTTTCAGTTTTAGAAGATGTAATTAACGATTTAGATTTGGTGTTAATCATGAGTGTTAACCCAGGTTTTGGAGGACAAAAATTCATCGAGAACACGTACAATAAAGTTTCTAAATTAAAACAAATGATTACGGAAGCAAATGCAAATGTTATCATCGAGATTGACGGAGGAGTTGGTATTCAAAATGCATCAAAATTAGTTGAGGCTGGTGCAGATGCGTTGGTTGCGGGGTCAGCAGTTTTCAATGCAGAAAATCCTACGGCGTACATCGAAGCGTTAAAAAAAGCATAAGTCTATACTTATCAACATATGTTAAAAACTGAATCAGCGATGGTTCAGTTTTTTTGTTTTTTGGGCATTCCCTTCGGGCGGGCTTTTCGTTGCAATCTTTGCTATTCAGCAAAGGATTTCCACTGCAATCCCTAACGCAATTTTTAGTTTTGTTCTCATTTAGTTAGCATTCTGAGTTAGTTTTAATAGAAAAAACTTTATGTCTTAACTATTAAACGTACATCTAACGTTTGTCATTTTAATTCTGTCGAAGAATCTTTAAACTTCTTGTCAAACTGAAATGTTTTCAAATTAATACATTTTCGAATTGGCTAATTTATTCCCTAACTTTGTACCATGAACTTCTCCAAAGACAACTCAAAAAAGATTTATACAATTGATGAAATCAAAGATAAAATGGCAAAATATTGTCTTTATCAAGATCGTTGTCATTGGGAAGTAGAAAAAAAATTACGTGATTTTGATTTGATTCCAGAAGCAAAAGATGAAATTATTTTTAAACTTATTCATTATGGTTTTCTAAATGAAGAACGTTTTGTGCATAGTTTTGTCCGTGGAAAAGTCAATCAAAAAATGTGGGGAAGAAATCGTCTTCGTCAAGAATTAAAAATGCGACAGATTGATCAAAAATTAATTGAGAAAGCATTTAAAGAAGAAATCGATTTAGATAAATATTGGAATAATTTACTGCATTTAACTCGAAAAAAGTTTAGATTATTAGCTTCTGAGCGCGAATCGTTCAAAAAAACAAATAAAGTAAAAGCATATTTAGCATACAAAGGTTATGAATTTGATCTAATGAATGATGCAATAAAAGAAATCGAATTAGAAAAAGAAAATTAAAAAGAGGAATATTAATATTCCTCTTTTTAATACTTACTCAATTCGTTTTCAAACTCTTGTAGATAATTCGCTAAATGAAAACCATCTACAAAACCATGGTTTGCTTCTACCGAAACAGGCATGTACATTTTATTATTTTGTGTGTATGTTTTTCCGAAAATAATTCGAGGAATAGATTCTTCTGTTCCAAAATTACTTGGTTGCGTTAAACCTGTAAATCTCGACCAAGGAAAAGTAGAATGACGCACCAATCCTTCCGTAATATCTTCGTTTTTGATATGCAATCCTTCACAACGTTCAACACTTTTTATTTGTTCTTGTAATTGCGCATTAAAATCTTCAAAATCTTCAGTGAAATTCATGAATGCAAAACCAAAAGTTCCATCTTTTCGACCAATTGTTGTTCCGCAATCTAACTGATCGTACACGAAAATTTCATTATTCTCTAACCGAAATTTAAACTCATTGATTTTATTTTCAGCTTGCATAGAAGCAAATAAGTAAAGGGCAAAAAAAGAAACGTGATTTGCTTTGGCAAATTGATACGCTTTCGAGCATTCAACCTCTGCAACTATTCCGACATACGGATTATCCATTTTCGAGAACATATTAAAATGTTCAATTCGATTCCAACCTTCAGGATTAAATTTTTGTTTCATGCTGTAAAAATAAAAGCTACTTTTTGAAAAGAAGTTTTTATTTGATGTTTATTGAAAATATTTTTTTCTATACAGCTTGAATAAAATTATCGACCTGTTCTTCGGGTGTTGCCCATGAAGTAACTAATCTTATGGCAGAATTTTTTTCATCTATTTTTTCCCAAATAAAAAAATCAAAATGTGCGTGTAATTTTACAATAATTTCATTTGGTAAAATAGGAAAAATTTGGTTAGAAGATGGTTCAGTAAGAAAATCATAACCTTTAGCTGAAATCCCTTTTGCTAATTTTTCGGCCATTTGGTTGGCATGTTTTCCCATTTCGAAAAATAAATTATCTCGAAACATTTCCGAAAACTGAATTCCAATCAATCTTCCTTTCGCTAACATTCCACCTTTCTGCTTGATATGATAACGAAAATCTTCATTCAGTTTTAAATTATTTATCACTATTGCTTCCCCTAAAAGCGCGCCATTTTTCGTACCACCGATATAAAAAACATCAGTATAATTCGCCATATCTTCCAAAGTCAAATCGCATTTAGAAGAAGTTAAAGCAGATGCCAAACGTGCACCATCAACAAAAAGATACAAATTGTTTTCTTGACAAAATTTATAAAGATGTTGTAATTCTATTTTTGTGTACACACTTCCGACTTCGGTAGAATTTGAGATGTAAACCAATTTTGGTTTTACCATATGTTCGTCTGTATGCATATTCAAAACAAAAACAATTTGTTCAGGCGTAATTTTCCCATTATTTGTCACAATTGTATTTACCTTATGCCCTGTTGCTTCTATTGCGCCAGTTTCGTGAACCGCAATATGTCCACTTTCTGCTGCAATCACAGACTCGTGAGGTTTTAGAATAGACGAAATCACAATTAAATTAGCTTGCGTTCCACCAGAAACAAAATGAATTGCCGCATCTTTTTTCAAGTATTTAAGGATTAATTCTCGTGCTTCATTACAAAACTCATCTTCACCATAACCAATACTTTGTATCGTATTAGTTTCGACTAATCGTTGTAAAATTGAAGGATGTGCACCTTCGCTATAATCGTTTTTAAAACTATATTTTTTCAAAATTGAAAGCTTATCTTTATGACAATAAAAGTAAGGGTTTTCCTAAATCTTTCCTATTTTACATTCTATTTTTACGGATTAATTAAACCCAAATTATGAAAATTTTAGTCGTTGAAGATGAAATTAAACTGCAAGAAACAATTGTTGAATTTTTAGAAAAAGAAAAAATGATTGTAGAAAGTGCAGACAATTATAAACAAGCTTTAGATAAAATAATCTCGTTTGATTATGATTGTATTTTATTGGATATGATGCTTCCAGATGGAGATGGAATGTCGTTGCTAAAGGAATTAAAAAAACTTCAAAAAGAAACATCGGTGATTATTTTATCAGCAAAGGATTCGGTTGATGATAAAGTGGAAGGTTTGTTGGTTGGAGCGGATGATTATTTGGCAAAACCTTTTCATTTTGCTGAATTATTGGCTCGAATAAAAGTTGCTTTACGCAAAAACCTTCAGAAAGGAGAGGATATCTTAACGTATAAAAATATTCGTATTTATCCTGAAGATCGGTTGGTGAAAGTAAACGAAGTCGAGTTAAAATTAAATAGAAAAGAATATGATTTACTATACTATTTTATGTTGAGACCCGAACGTGTTTTTCAGAAAACAACTTTAGCAGAAAGCGTTTGGGGCGATCATATCGAGATGTCTGATAATTTGGATTTTATTTATTCTCAAATAAAAAACCTAAGAAAAAAGTTGAAAGAAGCGAATTCCGAAGCAGATTTGCAGGCAGTTTATGGGATCGGTTATAAGTTGATTTAATATGAAAATATCACTAAAAAACTACACCTTTCGTTACCTAACATTTTGGTTGTTAATCATTATTGCGATTTGGGCATTTTTATTTCGTTCGTTGATCTTGGATGAAGTATATGACAATGTAGATGATGGTTTAAAAAATCAAAAAATAGAAATTTTACGGGAGGTATTTCTTGATGAAAGTTTGTTGCAAACAACAGAATTTGGATTAAGTCAATTCAGAATCACAAAAATTGATCAAGCTCAATACGATGAAACAAATCGATTCTCAAATGAAATGGTTTACATGGAATATGACGAAGATATGGAACCATACAGGGTTTTGAGAACAGGTTTTTATGATAAAAACAATCAACCCTATTCGTTAGAAATTAGGACCTCTACAGTAGAGGAAGATGATTTGATTTATGATTTAACGATTTCTTTGTTGGCTCTTTATGTATTTATTTTAATCAGTATTTTGTTGATTAATCATTACGGTTTAAAGAAAGCATTCAAACCATTTGATCAGATTATAACGCAATTAAGAAAGTATGAAGTTGGGAATAATGAAAAACCAACGGTTGTCGATACGAATGTAAAGGAATTTTATTTTTTACAGAACGAAATTCAACGCATGATGAATCGAAATGAAGAGGTTTTTAATTCGCAAAAATTATTCATAGAAAACGCTTCACACGAATTGCAAACACCTTTAACAATAGCTTTGAATAAACTTGATTTATTGATTGAAAGCCCAGATATTCCAGAGAAGGAGATATTAGATTTAGTTGAAACTAAACAAACCCTTTGGCGAATGGTGAGCTTAAACAAGTCGTTGTTGATGCTTTCTCGAATAGATAATAATCAATATAAAAACAATGTAAAAGTTAATTTTACAGCGCTTACAAAAGATTTGCTCGAAGATTATGAATCGATTTTAGAAGTGGAAGAAATAAGATTAGAAACTGATTTCAAAGAAGATTTTATCATAGAATTTAATTTGGATTTAGCGCAAATTTTGATTTCCAATTTAATTCGAAATGCCATTAAGCATAACAACGAACAAAAGATGATGAAGATAGAAAGTGATTTTAATCAATTGATAATTTCCAATACTGGAAATGAAAATTCCTTGGATGAAAAATTAATCTTCAAGCGTTTCTATAAACAAGGAGCAAGTGAAGGAAGCAATGGATTAGGCCTTTCGATTGTCGATACGATTATAAAAAATCAACATTATTTAAAGTTAAACTATCAATACAAAGAAACTTTTCATCAATTTATTTTGAAAAAATAATTTATTCCCAAATCTTTCCTAATTTACTTCTCAACTTTGTTCTGTAATTTAATAATCAAACAAAAATGAAAAAGTTTTTTAGTGTTATCATGTTAGGTTTTACTTTGGTATCATTTGCTCAAGATAAACCAATTAATTATAATCAAGTACCAAAAGATGGTCAAAAATTTGTAAACCAATATTTTGGTTCAAAACAAGTTGGCTCTTCGATGTTAGAAGATGATTTTTTCTCGAAAGAATACAAAGTGTATTTGTTAAATGGAACAAAAATAGAATTTGACAGCGATGGAAGTTGGAAAGAAGTTGACGGAAAAAGAAATCCGATTCCGACAGGTTTTGTACCAGCTAAAATTT
The DNA here is from genome assembly GCF_020281205.1 of Empedobacter stercoris. GTDB lineage: Bacteria > Bacteroidota > Bacteroidia > Flavobacteriales > Weeksellaceae > Empedobacter > Empedobacter stercoris. The sequence continues at coordinate 3,943 of NZ_JACXZC010000037.1, read as the reverse complement.
CTACTTATGTAAAGAGAAGTTTTCCCAACACAAAAATCACAAAAATTGAACGAGAACGTAATGGGTTTGAAGTAAAATTATCGAATGGTTTGGAAGTGAAATTTGATGAAAACGGAAATTTTAAAAAAATAGAAGATTAATTAGAACAACATAATAATGAAAAAAATATTTTTAGGAACAGCCTTATTTACAATGTTTGCATTGGTAACAACATCTTGTAATAATGATGACGATACAACAACAACGGAAACGGTAGAATTAAAAACACTTCCCGAAGAAGGTAGAAGTTTTGTAACGACGTATTTTTCTGGAATTGAAATTGCACGAATAGAGAAACATAGTCCAGCCAAAATAGATGGAACAATGTACGAGGTTGATTTTGTGAATAGAGATGAAATTGATTTTGATCAGAATGGAACTTGGTTAAAAGTGGAAGCAGAAGGAAATCGTAGTATTCCAACAGGTTTTATATTGCCTTCAATTGTGTCGTATATCAACACTAATTATCCTACTTTGAAAATTAATCAAATAGAGAAAACGTATGAAGGCTTTGAAGTTGAGTTAACAAATGATCTTGATTTAATCTTTAATGCTTCAGGTGAATTTATTCGTGTTCAACCTTAATAATAACAACATAAAATAATAAAAAAATCCAACTCAAATTTTGAGTTGGATTTTTTTATTATTTATCCCGACTTTCTAACATCGGTACAAATTTGAAATCACCAAATTCGTAATATTCATATTGATTTTCTGATAAACGCATAATGACAATCATGCGTTGAGATTGTTCCCCTACAGGAATCACCATTATTCCACCAATATTCAATTGTTTTTTTAATTCTTCAGGAATCTCTGGCGCTCCAGCTGTTACAATAATTTTATCAAAAGGAGCAAAAGAAGGCAAACCTTTGTAGCCATCTCCATATGTTTGATAACGTGGCTCGAAATTGATTTTTTTCAACATGATTTTCGAAAAATCAAACAAATCTTTTTGACGTTCTATCGTAAAAACCTCTGCATCTAAAGCAACTAAAACAGCTGTCTGATAGCCAGAACCTGTTCCAATTTCTAATACTTTTTCATTGGGCTGAATATCTAATAATTGCGTTTGAAAAGCAACTGTGAAAGGATGTGAAATGGTTTGTCCTGCTGCGATAGGAAAAGCTTCGTCGCGATAAGCAAATTCAGTGAAAGCACTATCCAAAAATAAATGTCTTGGAACTAAATTGATTGCTCCCAACACGTTCTCATCCTCAATTCCTTTCGAGCGCAACAAATCAACCAACATTTTGCGTCGTCCTCTGTGTTTAAAATCGTCTACCGACATATTCCAAAAATTTTACAAAAATGCATTAAATACAACTTATTCTCATTAATTTTAACGGCAAAATCTACCAAATGTTAAAAGTAGGAGTGATCGGTGCTGGACACCTTGGAAAAATCCATTTAAAGTTATTAAATCAATCGGAAAGATACGAATTAATTGGCTTCTTTGATTCTTTTGAAGAAAATGGAAAGAAAGTAGAAGCAGAATTTGGATACAAGTTTTTTAGTTCGATGGACGAATTGATTGACGCTGTTGATGTTATTGATATTGTAACACCAACTTTATCGCATTATGAAGTTGCATTGAAAGTAATTGAAAAAAATAAACACTTTTTCGTTGAAAAACCAATTACACATACGTTAGAGGAAGCAGATCATTTATTAAAATTAACAAATGAAAAAGGGCTGAAAGCGCAAGTTGGACACGTAGAAAGGTTCAATCCTGCATTTACTGCCGCTGCACCTTTTATCGAAGAACCATTATTTATCGAAACGCATCGTTTAGCAGAGTTTAATCCGCGTGGAACAGATGTTCCTGTAGTGTTAGATTTAATGATTCACGATTTGGATGTGATTTTATCAATTGTAAAATCGGAAATCAAATCTATTCATTCGTCTGGCGTTTCTGTAATTAGTGATACACCTGATATTGCAAATGCTCGAATTGAGTTCGAAAATGGTTGTGTGGTAAATGTTTCGACAAGTAGAATGTCAATGAAAAATATGCGAAAAATGCGTGTTTTTCAACGAAATGCTTATATTTCGATTGATTTCTTGACAAAGAAAACAGAGATTATTAAAATGCACAAAGCACCAGAAAATCCAAGCGAATATGCCATGATTTTGGAAAATGATAAAGGTGATCGTCGAGAAATTTGTTTCGAACATCCCGAAATTTTACCAAATAATGCCATTTTAGATGAATTGGAAAGTTTTGCTGATTCTATCGAAAATGATACACCAATCAAAGTATCATTACAAGATGGACGAAATGCATTAAAAGTTGCGTTGGAGATTATTGCTTATTTTGAAAAAGAGCAACAAGTCATCAAAAATCAAACCATCGAAAAAGAATAAGTCGAGGTTAGTATTTAGAAGTACGAATTTCGCAAAACGCAAAACGAATTTCGAAAAGCGAATAAAACACATAAAAAATAAAACATACAAAAAAATGAAAAACATTACAGTTATTGGAGCAGGAACGATGGGGAATGGAATTGCTCACGTTTTTGCACAATCAGGATTTGCCGTAAATTTAGTTGATGTTTCTAAAGATAGTTTAGATCGTGGATTGAAAACTATCGAAGGGAATTTGGATCGTATGATCGCAAAAGAAAAAATTTCTGAAGCTGATAAAACAGCAACTTTAAATAATATTACAACGTTTACAGATACAGTTGAAGCCGTTAAAAATGCAAATTTAGTTGTAGAAGCTGCAACAGAAAATTTAGATTTGAAATTAAAAATTTTCAAACAAATTGATGAAGCTGCGCCTGCAAATGCAATTTTAGCATCGAATACTTCTTCGATTTCAATTACAAAAATTGCGTCTGTAACAAGTCGTCCAAAACAAGTGATTGGAATGCATTTCATGAATCCAGTTCCGATGATGAAATTGGTCGAAATTATTCGTGGATACGATACGACAGATGATGTTACGAAAGCGATTATGGAAATGTCAGAAAAATTAGGAAAAACACCTGTCGAGGTTAATGATTATCCTGGTTTTATTGCGAATCGTATTTTAATGCCTATGATTAATGAAGCGATTTATTCGTTGTATGAAGGTGTTGCTGGTGTAAAAGAAATTGACGAAGTAATGAAATTAGGTATGGCTCATCCAATGGGACCATTGCAATTAGCTGATTTCATTGGTTTAGACGTTTGTTTATCAATTTTAGAAGTGTTGTACGACGGATTCAAAAATCCTAAATATGCGCCTTGTCCATTGTTAGTAAATATGGTAACAGCAGGTAAAAAAGGAGTGAAATCGGGCGAAGGATTCTATGATTATTCAGAGTCTAAAAAAGCAGAAAAATTAGCAGCTCAGTTTGCGAAATAATTTGAGAGTTGCAGGAGAATGTTAAAACATATCAATCGAGATTAAGTGTAAGTTTAGTCGTATTCTTATTTCTAATTTTTTCTTTCGTTGGCATTGGAATTTCTTTTAATTCTATTCAGCAAAATGAAATAGGTATCGTTGTATGTATTTTGACTATTTTATTTATCATTTATATGTATTTATCAACAATATATAAGATAATAAATAATGAAGAATTAGTGGTGAAAGTTGGTTTTTTGATGAATATTAAAATTGACATTAAAAAAATAGTTGAAATCAAAAAAACGAAAAGTATGATTAGTTCTCCGGCATGGTCATTAAATAGAATCGAAATATTCTACAATAAATATGACTCAGTGATTATTTCACCAAAAAATCAAACCGAATTTATTCAAGATTTACAAAAAATAAATTCATCAATTAAGATTGATTTATAACTAAAATAGTTTTCAAAACAAAAAAGCGCTACTGGAAATAGACTGCACCCAAAAGTTTGGACAGATTAAAAATTAATAATTATAAAAATGAGTTCGATATTCTATCGGACTCATT
>NZ_JACXZC010000036.1 GCF_020281205.1 Empedobacter stercoris | reverse complement strand
TCCAACTCAAAGATAATTTGAGATCCGAAATTTACGCGCTGTTTTTACGCTTTCTTTTAACGTTTAGGACGCTAATGTTTTTGCATCTAACATCTAACATCTAACATCTAACATCTAACATCTAACATCTAACATCTAACATCTAACATCTAACATCTAACATTTATAACTCCGCCAAAAACTTTAGTGTATCTATATTATCAGCGTAATCGGTTAATTTCGGGAATTGTGTTTGTCCAAAATCAACATAATTCGGATTGTCTTTCATATCATTTCCAACCACACATTGTATTTGATCTTCATTTTCTCTCAAAAAGTTTTTAACTTCATTTATGTCTTGATAAACTTCAAAATTTATCACAGCAATCGCAGAATGCAAAGAAGTATCTTTTTTCATCATAACAAAATTATTGTCCAAGAATTCATCTTTTCCTAATAAATAAATAGCACGATTATAATCGTAATTATTCGCATACTTCGGATGATTGATGATGTCGCCCCAATGTAAAATAGCTTCATAAACTCTATGCAATTGTGTTTCATCTTTTACATAAAGTTTGGTTACATTTCTGCATCCTAAACCAAAATAGATGAACAAATCGTTTCCTAATTCTTTTAATTCTTCTTCCGTTTCTGTACCATTCAAAACCGCAACAGAAGTTCTGTTTTTGCGAATAATGTTCGGTACTTTTCCAAAATATTGCTCAAAATAACGTGCTGTATTGTTACTACCTGTCGCAATAACTGCATCGAAATCGACTAAACGTTCAATTGGTTGAATAATTGATTTGAAATTTTCGTTTAACGAATGAAGAAATTTAATCACAAATTTCATTAATTTATCATCTTTCGAAGATGTTTTAATCAAGGCATTATTTCCAGATACAACAACAGAAAGCAAATCATGAAAACCGACCAAAGGTAAATTTCCTGCCATGATAATTCCAACATTTTTTGGCTTATCCGTAAAGGGATAATTTTTTGTCCAAGCCAATAAATGATCAGTCGTCAAAGCTTCAGCCCAACTTTTCAAGGCTAACATAATATTTTCTTTTGTAAACCAATTGTTGTAGGCTTCTGCATCGCTAATTGTATAGTCTATTTCTTCTTTCCATTTCCCGAATTTTTCTGTTAGTTCGTTGTCTTTAATCGAATCATTATTTATAATAAAATTAAAAAACTGTCCTAATTCGCTAAATGCTGAAATCCTTTGTTCAAATGTCATTTTTTCTGAAAATTAAATGTAATTTTGTATTTGCAAATGTAGGAAATAAAAAAACAGATACAATGGCTATAATTATTACAGATGAGTGTATAAATTGTGGAGCTTGCGAACCAGAATGTCCAAATAATGCAATTTATGAAGCTGCGGTAGATTGGAAATATTCTGACGGAACTTCTCTAACAGGAACTATTGTAAACGTAGACGGTGTTACTTTTGATGCTGATGCGGTACAAGATCCTGTTAGTGATGAGGTTTATTACATCGTTCCCGATAAATGTACTGAATGTAAAGGTTTCCACGAAGAACCACAATGTGCAGCGGTTTGTCCTGTGGATTGTTGTGTGCCTGATGATAACCACGTAGAAAGCGAAGAACGTCTTTTGAGTAAAAAAGCGTTTATGCACTTAGAGTAAAATCGTCACAACTTTACATATAAAAACCTCAAGTTATAAGCTTGAGGTTTTTTTGTTTATATTTTTTTGGGCAATCCCTTCGGGTCGGGCTTTACGTTGCAATCTTTTTTTAAAGAAAAAGGATTTCCACTACAATCCCTATTGCGAATATTGCTAAACGTATACTACCTACAATATCATTATGAATATCTTCTTTTTCTAATAAAGTAACCAATTCCACCTAAAAGCGCAATAATAAAAGTCGGAACAATTAAATTAATCATTTGCCAAGTCGATTTCTCTTGTAAAACAGTTGTTTCACTCAACAACGGAATTTCTAATTTACGATTTCGTAAAGCCAAGAAATCAGCATCGCCTAAAAGGTAATCCATCGCATTCATCACAAAAGTTTGGTTGGCGTATGTTTTTGGCTTTCCATCTGGATTGTCTGGACGAACCGAAAATTTATTTTCTCCCAATTGCATTGGAATGCCTCTCCATAAAGCATTTTTTAAGACATCTCCATCCGAAATAACAATCATTTTTCCATCTGTTGCTTTTGGTTTAAAATTCGGGAATTCTTTGCGTTCGTATCGTGATGCATAAGCCGAATTAAAGTTTCCTTCTACTAAAACAGCCATCGGAATTTTACCCATTTTAAATTCTTCGGGATTTTCGATGTCTACTTCATTTAGTTCAATGTAATTTAATGCAGGTTTCAAACTCGATTGTTCAGAAGTACTTAATAATACAGTCTGTTTAATATTCGGATTTTTTAACAATTCGATTGGATTCGCAAATTGAAATAAAACAGGATCAATTGAACTTGTAATGGGATTTTCTTCACCTTTTATTCCCAATTCGAAATAAGGCCAATTGTAATAATTGTAACTTGTGTTTCCTGCTGTTTCACCATCTGCCAAAACAATTTGCGCACCATTCATGTCTTTGATTACCGCAGGATGAATACGTACACCATAATTAAACAAGAAATCATTCAATTTCAAATCTCTTGGAAAGGCAACGATTTTTCCACTTCGAAAAATAGAATCCATTTCGGCATCAACTGTTTCAACAGCCATCATCATTTTTCCTCCATTCATGATATATTGATCCAAAACCAATTTATCCATATCAGAAAAAGGTAATGTTGGTTTAGCAACAATCAAGGCATCAAAACGTTTCAAGCTATCCAAGTCAGATGGTTGAAATGAGAACGTTTTATTTACAATCGGATTTAGGTAGACTTCTACGTCGTATTTCTCCGATAAAGCAGTTCCTAAACCCTGAATATGAACTTCTGGTAATTCGTCGTGATGAACGATAAAACCAACTCGTTTGCGTTCGAAATTTGTTGCTTTCTGAATTTTTTCAGCAAATAAATATTCTAATTTTTCTGTTGAAGCTAAGGCTAATTGCTCAAATGGAGTAGAAGGATCGTTGACCAAAACCTCCATATAAGTAGAATGATCATCGTATGTTAATTTGGCATAAGGATAAACATTCAATACACCTTTGTCCGTTTTAATCGGAACAGGCGTTAATCTATTTTGTTCCAATTCCGTTTGACCTAAATCGATAGGATCAACAAAAGAATAGGTAATATTGCTATTTTTTTCGCGAAGTTCGTCTAACAAAAATTGAATTTCGTTCTTCAAAATTCTGTAATCGCCTGTTAAATCTCCACCCAAAAGGATTTCAATTTTAAGCGGTTGTTTTACATTTTCTACTAATTTTTCGGTTGTAGAAGTTAAGGTAAAACGTTTGTCTTTCGTCATATCAATTCGTGTATAAACAAATTGAGCGATGACAAAAAGTGTGATTAATGCAACGAAAGTAATTAGATGTTGTTTGTTTAATTTTTTCATGGCACTATTTTTTATGTTCAAGATTAAGAATTGAAATTTGATTTAGGATTCCAATTAAAATCAAAAAGTAAAGTAAATCTCGGGTGTCAATAATTCCTTTCAAGAATTGGTTGTAATGTGTAAAACTTCCAATTTTTTGAACATAAAAATCCATCGATCCAAGTAAATTATATGACGCTAAACTTTCGAATCCATAGAAAATGATGAAACAAAAGAAAACGGCTAAAACATACGCCATTACTTGATTTTTTGTGATTGATGAGGTGAATAAACCTATCGCAGCAAATAAACTTCCTATCAAGAAAAGCCCCAAATAACCAGCGTAAATAGTTCCGTAATCTAATTCTTGTTCAGGCATCAAAAACTCTTGTAACGTAATGGTGAACAAAAAAGTTGATAGTAAACAGAAAATAACAATTGAAACAACTGCTAAATATTTGCCCCAAATAATTTGATTGTTTTTTATAGGTAGCGTGAATAACCACAATAAAGTGCCGTTTGCGTGCTCTTCTGCAATTAGTTTCATCGTTAAGGCTGGAATCATAAATAAGAAAATCCAAGGCGCTATAAAAAAGAAACTACTTAATGAGGCATTTCCTGTATTAAAAACATTGAATTCGTTATCGAAAAACCAAAGAAATAATACCGAAACGATTACGAAAGTAGCGGTAGCTAAATAAGCAGTGAAGCCTAAATAAAAATTGGAAAATTCTTTTTTGAAGATTGTCCACATATTACTTTTTATTATTACGATTAATTAAACGCACAATAAGCATAAGTATTACACCAGAACCAAAGAAACTGATTATAGACCAATACCAATATTCTCCAAACATGGTTTTTTGAATAACGGCAAATACGATAGAAAACAGTAAAATTGTTGCGACTTCATTCATCATTCGTAATTGAACAGAAGTGTATTTGAAAATGTTGTTCTGAATTTGTTTCAATGTTCGCCAACACCAAAAATGGTAAATTAATAAAACACTCACCATTCCCAATTTACTTTTCATCCATGGCAAGTGTAGTAAGCCTTGATTCTTGTAAAGCATATTTAGTCCCATTGTCACCAAAATTATCAAAGCTGGAACTGTAATTACATTCCATAGTTTTTTTTCCATGAATGTATATTGATCCTGCAAAATAGATTTTTTCGGTTCTTCCATTTGTTGTGTTTCGGTATGATAAATCATCAAACGAACAACATAAAACAAACCAGCAAAGTAACTTACCACGAAGATAACGTGTATTGCTTTGTAAATAAAATAATTATAGGGTTCCATTTAATTTTCTAACTCTCTTTAATTTCTCTGCGTTAATTTTCAAATTCAATTGTAATTGTATCATTTTTCTTTAATCCCATTAATTGATTTGCTCCTCCCGAAATAGTTGGGTTACTTTTGTAAAGCGTAACTTCTAAGAAACCAGCCGAATTGAACAAACACAATGTACGACCAAAAGCTTGTACCTCTTTGTTGAAATCTTGTACCACTTCATGGTAATGCTCGTAAATGACCGTAATATCTGTCATCGAAAAGTCTTTTTGACGTAATAAGATTTTGAATTTTCTATCTTGCGCCATTTCATCAAAAAACTCTTTCGAAATATTTGTCACAAGATTCCCAAAATGATCAATATAAATCACATTACCAATGATAAATTTATCATCGCGGTAAATAGGATTTAATTCGTTCAGTTGTTTCATTTCTGTTCGTTTATTCCCTAACAAAGCAGGAACACCACCGCGAGCCAAATGACAAGCAACAGGGACAAAACAGTTTTTCATTGGGAACAAACTATCAATTCCTTCAGGATAAGCTGTGATTTCGTAAATTTCTTCAGGTTGATTTTTTTGACAAATCAATGATAAAATTCCGTTATCTGCACAGATAAAATAATGATGATTTATCAAGGCGCAAATTGGTTTCTGAAAAGGTGTGCTTAATGCATTAATTCCAACAATATGAATGGTTCCTTCTGGGAATTCTTCGTAGGAATTACGAATGATGTAAGCTGCTTCAGCTAAATCGTATGGATTAACATGGTGTGAAATGTCTACAATTGTAACATCGGCCAATTCTTTTAGAATTGCGCCTTTAACGCTAGAAACAAAGTAGTCTTTGACTCCAAAATCCGATGTTAATGTAATAATTGCCACTATTCTGTAATAATTAGCAAATATATTGTTTATTATTCTTTATTTTTGTGTAAATGAACCAAAAAAACAATCTCATTTGACAGAAATTAACATAGAATTAGCGGAAATTAATGCGCAAGATTTTTATGGTGCTAATAATGAACATCTAAAAAGAATCAAAGAATATTATCCAAAACTGAAAATTGTTGCTCGCGGAAGAGAATTAACAGTCTTTGGAAATGAGGATGTTCTGAAAATTTTTGACCAAAAAATGCAACGAGTTATTCAGCATATTCACAAATATAATCGACTATCTGATCGTGAACTTGAAATTATCATGACCGAAGATAATAATGAAATGCTTCAAATGAAAAAAGAAGATGAAATCATTGTTCACGGTGTAAATGGTAAAATGATTAAACCTCAAACGCCTAATCAACACAAATTAGTGCAAACGGTTTATAATAAAGATATGGTATTTGCGATAGGTCCTGCCGGAACTGGAAAAACCTATACAGCAGTTGCCTTAGCTGTACAAGCGTTGAAGAATAAAGAAGTGAGACGAATTATCATGACACGTCCTGCAGTGGAAGCTGGCGAAAATTTAGGTTTTTTACCAGGCGACATGAAAGATAAGTTAGATCCATATTTACAACCATTGTATGATGCGTTAAAAGATATGATTCCGTTTGAGAAACTTTCTACTTACACCGAAAAAGGAGTGATAGAAGTTGCACCTTTGGCATTTATGCGTGGACGAACATTAGATGATGCTTTTGTAATTTTAGATGAAGCTCAGAATACAACTTATGCGCAGATGAAGATGTTTTTGACGCGTATGGGGAAAAATTCTAAGTTCATAATCACTGGAGATCCTGGTCAAGTTGATTTACCTCCAAAACAAAAATCTGGTTTACGTGAAGCGATTAATATATTGAAAGACGTAAAAGATATCGGTTTTATTTATTTAGATGATAAAGATGTTGTTCGACATAAAATTGTTCGTGAAGTCTTGAAAGCTTATAAAATAAGCGAAGACAAAGAACGCGAGAAAATAGATATCAAAAAGTAAATCAAAAAGCCAATTGTTTGCAAACGCAATTGGCTTTTTAATTTAATACATTCGTTTTTACTTACCGCTTCTTACATCCACTGATTTCGATCCAAACTTCGATATTGAATAGCTTCGCTGATATGTTTAGAAAGAATAGTTTCAGAATCGTCCAAATCTGCAATTGTTCGCCCAACTCTAATAATTCGATCATAGGCACGAGCAGAAAGATTTAATTTTTCCATCACTACTTTGATTAAATTTTTGGAATGTTCGTCCAACTCACAAAAAGCATCTAATTCTTTTGGTCCCATTTGCGAATTGTAATGAGTTTTTGAATTTATAAATCGTTTGGTCTGAATTTTTCGTGCATTAATCACACGATTTCGAATTGTAGCACTCTTTTCTCCACGTCGTTCTTGTGATAAATCATCAAATGGAACAGGATTAACTTCGATATGTAAATCGATTCGATCCAATAAAGGGCCAGAAATTTTGTTCATATAACGTTGCATTTCTGTTAGTGTTGAGGTATTATTCGGATCATCCATGAAATAACCACTTGGGCTCGGATTCATCGAAGCGATTAACATAAAACTTGCAGGATAATTCACGGTGAATTTTGCTCTCGAAATAGTTACTTCTCGATCTTCTAAGGGCTGTCGCATAACCTCTAAAACTGTACGTTTAAACTCAGGTAATTCATCCAAAAATAAAACCCCGTTATGTGCCAAAGAAATTTCTCCGGGTTGAGGATAAGATCCTCCTCCAACCAAAGCTACGTCAGATATAGAATGGTGTGGAGATGAGAATGGGCGACTTACAATCAACGATTTGTTGGATAATTTTCCAGCTACGCTATGAATTTTGGTCGTTTCCAATGCTTCATTTATAGTCATCGGTGGAAGAATCGAAGCAATACGTTTTGCTAACATTGTTTTTCCACTTCCAGGAGGTCCAATCAAAATAATATTATGACCACCAGCTGCGGCAATTTCCATGGCGCGTTTTACATTTTCTTGTCCTTTTACATCTGCAAAATCAAACGGATAATTTTCAATTTCATGAAAAAAAGCTGCGTTCAAATCAACTTGATGAGGTTGCAATTCGATCTCGTGATTGAAAAAGTGAACAACTTCCTGTATATTTTCAATGGCATAAACATGAATGCCTTCTACGACAGCTGCTTCATCGGCGTTTTGTTTGGGTAAAATAATTCCGTCAAAACCTTCCTCTTTTGCTTGTATTGCAATCGGTAAAGCACCTTTTATAGGACGCAACGAACCGTCAAGAGAAAGTTCTCCCATCATAATGTAGTTTCCAACTTCTTCAGATTTTATTTGTTCCGATGCAGCTAAAATTCCAATTGCAATAGGTAAATCATAAGCAGAACCTTCTTTCTGTAAATCGGCAGGAGCCATGTTAATGGTGATTTTTTTTCCAGGTAACTTTAAGTTACAATTTTTTAATGCTGCATTAATTCTAAAATTACTTTCTTTGATTGCACTATCGGGTAGACCGACCAGATGATAACCAACACCTTGATCGATATTTACTTCGACAATAATGGTTTGAGCGGAAACACCGAAAATAGCACTTGCAAAAATTTTTACCAACATATCTTATTTTTTTATAAATTTACTTCCTTTTTCTAATTAATAAAATAGATAAAAGGACTTAAGTATTTAATAATTAATTAAATGAAAACACTTTAGTGTTTAATCTATATGAAAAAAGAAAAATATTCTTTTGAATTTGATCGATTCGAAAATAAAAATGAGCTTGAGGCTGAACAAAAAAAAGTAGTTGATCAAGCTTTAGAAATCTCTCATCAAGCCTATGCACCTTACTCTAATTTTAAAGTTGGTGCCGCGGTTCAATTAGAAAATGGAGAAATTTTTTCGAGTTCAAACCAAGAAAATGCTTCTTACCCTGTTGGTGCTTGTGCTGAAAGAGGTTTGTTGGCTTATGTAAATGCAAACTTCCCTAATATTAAAATAGAAAAATTAGCCGTTTCTACACCAAATGTCAACTATCCATTACCGCCCTGTGGAATGTGTCGTCAGTATATTTTAGAAATCGAAAAGAAACAAGCGCAACCAATCGAATTAATCTTATCCGGAAACGAAGGTGAAGTTTTAGTGGTTAATTCTGCTAAAGATTTGCTCCCATTGCATTTTACAGATGAATTTTTAGGGTAGCAATTTTGCACACTAAATAGATTAGTTTAAATTTGTTCCAACGGAATTGTGCAATTATGGAAAAATTAACGCAAGAAACGTACCTACAATGGTATCGTGATATGACTTTTTGGCGTCGCTTCGAAGATAAGTGTCGTTCATTATATTTAAAACAAAAAATTAGAGGTTTCTTACATTTATACAATGGACAAGAAGCTTTACCAGCTGGTTTTATTCATGCAATGAAGCCTGGTGTAGATCATGTGATTACAGCGTATCGTTGCCACGTTTGGCCAATGGCTTTGGGAGTAGATCCTAAGCGTATCTTAGCCGAGTTATGTGGAAAAGAAACAGGAACATCTCATGGTTTAGGAGGTTCTATGCACGTTTTCAGTAAAGAACATAATTTTTATGGTGGACACGGAATCGTAGGTGGACAGATTCCATTAGGAGCAGGTATTGCTTTTGGTGATAAATTCTTCAACCGCGATGGTGTAACAATTTGTTTGATGGGAGATGGTGCAACTCGTCAAGGAACATTACATGAAACATTTAACATGGCGATGAACTGGAAATTACCAGTAGTTTTTGTGTGTGAAAACAATCAATACGCGATGGGCACTTCTGTTTCTCGTACAGCTAACCACGAAGATATTTGGAAATTAGGTTTAGGTTATGAAATGCCTTGTATGCCTGTAGATGGTATGGATCCTGTAAAAGTTGCGGAAGCTGCTTACGAAGCGATTGAAAGAGCGCGTCGTGGTGATGGACCAACTTTCTTAGATGTTCGTACATATCGTTATAGAGGTCACTCAATGTCAGATGCAGAACCGTATCGTACAAAAGAGGAGGTGGAAGAATACAAACAAGAAGATCCAATCTTGAATGTAGAAAATCATATCTTAGTGAACAATTGGGCAACGAAAGAACAATTGGATGCAATTGTTGATGAAGTAAAAGTTTTAGTAGAAGAATGTGCAGAGTTTGCAGAAAAATCGGACTATCCTCAAGAAAACGTAATGTATGATTATATCTATTCTGAAGAAAATTATCCATTTTTAGATAAAATCGAAAACAACTAAAAACCATGGCAGAAATTATTACAATGCCTCGCTTAAGCGATACAATGGAGGAAGGAACTGTTGTAAAGTGGCACAAAAATGTAGGAGATAAAGTAGCTGAGGGAGACATCTTAGCAGAAATCGAAACAGATAAAGCAATCCAAGAATTCGAATCTGAATTTGATGGAGTACTATTATATCAAGGAATAGCAGAAGGTGTTTCAACAAAAGTTGATGAAATCTTGACTATTATTGGTCAAGAAGGAGAAGATATTTCAGGTTTAATTTCTGCTGGGAATTCTACAAATGAAAATAAAGTGGAAAAAGAAGAAATTAAAGAATCTCCCAGTTCTGAAAAATCAACCGTTCAACCTACTGCAGCAATTCCTGAAAATGTTGAAGTAATTACAATGCCTCGTTTATCGGATACGATGGAAGAGGGGACCGTAGTTGTTTGGCACAAAAATGTAGGAGATACAGTTGCTGAAGGAGATATTCTTGCAGAAATTGAGACTGATAAAGCAGTACAAGAATTCGAATCTGAATTTGACGGTGTTTTATTGTATCAAGGTGCGAAAGTAAACGAACCAGCTCCAGTGGATACGGTTTTAGCAATTATTGGTGAAGCAGGTACTGATGTTTCTGCTATTGTAGCAAATGGTGGTAAAAATGCAGCTCCTACTACTGAAATTGTAGAAGAAGATGAAAAACCAGTTGTTGTACAGTTGGATGTAAACAATAAAGTAGAAGAGACAACTTCTTCTGATAGAATTTTTGCATCTCCATTGGCAAAAACAATTGCAAAATATAAAGGAATTAATTTAGCTGAGGTAAAAGGTTCTGGAGATAATGGACGTATCGTGAAAAAGGATATCGAAAATTATCAACCATCCGCACAACCAAAAGCTGAACCAAAATTTGAAGTAGTCAAACCTGCTCAAGCTTTTGTTTCTGGCGAAGATAAAGTGATTCCAAATTCTCAAATGAGAAAAGTAATTGCAAAACGTTTAGCAGAATCTAAATTTACAGCTCCTCATTATTACTTAAATGTTGAGTTAGATATGGATAATGCAATTGCTGCGCGCAAACAATTAAACTCGGTGCCTGATACGAAAATTTCATTCAACGATATGATTGTGAAAGCATGCGCAATGGCTTTACGCAAACATCCAGCGGTTAATTCAACTTGGACAGATACAGAAATTATTCAGCATGGAGACATCAATATCGGTGTGGCAGTTGCGGTAGAAGATGGTTTATTAGTACCTGTTGTTAAAAATACAGATCAAAAATCATTTGCTCAAATTTCTGCTGAGGTCAAAGATTATGCAGGTCGTGCAAGAGATCGCAAATTAAAAGCAGATGAAATGGAAAAATCTACATTCTCTGTTTCAAACTTAGGTATGTTCGGAATCGAATCATTTACTTCGATTATCAATCAACCTAACTCTTGTATTTTATCTGTTGGTGCAATCATCGAAAAACCAGTTGTAAAAGACGGTCAAATAGTCGTTGGTAATACCATGAAATTATCTTTAGCTTGCGATCACCGAACAGTGGACGGAGCAACAGGAGCTCAATTCTTACAAACATTAAGAATGTATATCGAGAACCCTGTAACTATGTTAGTGTAATCATTATATTTATTATATGTATAAAAGACCATTCATCGAATGGTCTTTTTTTTGCAGTCACTTTTCTAATTTGTATCTTTATTTTTTTAAATCATTGGATGAAGCAACTCATATTTTACTTCAATATCATAAAGCAAACGATTATCGAATTTGGTGAAGATCGAATAATGAAACTTAGTGCATCACTTACTTATTATGCTTTATTTTCGCTTTCTCCTCTTATATTGATTGTCATTTCGAGTGCAAGTTTATTTTTTAAAAAAGATGCCATCGAAAACAGAATGTATTATGAATTAAAAAATATTGTTGGTCCAGATGTAGCCTTAGCTGTTCAAAACTTTGTGGCGAACTCTACTATTTCAGGCGATAGTTCACTGGCTTTATATATAGGTATCGGAATTTTAGTCTTTGGTTCTACCACTATGTTTACCGATATGCAAGATAGTCTCAATCTTATTTGGCGTGTCGAGGCGGTTCCTCGTCGAGCGTGGATCAAACTTGCAATCAATCGCGGACTATCTTTTCTAATCATTCTTTCTTTAGGTATCGTGTTAATTGGTACTGTTATTCTCAATAGTGTTTTGGTGTCGTTTGGTGAAGAAATCTTCAGTCTTTTCGAGCTCGATGCAATAATGACCAAGACAACCGTTATTCTTCTTAATAATACGTTGAGTATTTCGATTTCAATTTTGATTTTCTACATCCTTTTCAAAATTCTACCAGACGCACGTATCAAAGCAAAACCAGCTTTTGTTGGAGCAGTATTCACAGCTATTTTATTTTTTATCGCAAAATACCTAATCGGAATTTACATCGCCAATTCCAAATATTCTTCCATTTTTGGCTCAGCAGGTTCACTTGTTATTCTGTTATTGTGGATTTATTACGTGGCAACCATCCTATATTTTGGAGCGAAATTCACAAAAGTTTTCGCTGAAGCCAAAGGTTACCCAATCATTCCGAAGAAAAATGCTAAACTTAGAAAAGTATCGTTTATTGATCATCAACTCGATAAAAAAGATTATGAAAGTATAGATTAGTGACTAATTTATTTCGCTTTGCGAAACCTTTCCCGAGTCCATAACCCAAAAGTAGCCGCTGCCCATTTGCTTGATTCAGCAAATCGTCACCGCCTAATCATTCCATGCAGTGAAAATACAAACCTCGCGCGCAATGAGTTTCCTTTTTTCAAACTATAAACCGTCCAAAAAAAGTATTGTATACAATCTACTGCCTCTCTACTGACACTATGTTGCCTTTATCCTGCCTTTAAGTAGGGAGTAAGCTGCAAGTACGAATTGAGGATATAGCTGATTTTTCACGAAACTTAAATCAAAATTATGACCAAAAATATTAGATCTATTTTTAAGTATCGTAGGCTATTTTACTTTCATTTCAATAGTGACTGGAACTCAAGGTTGGAAAAATATGTTTGATAGTCTAAAAAATATAAATGAAAATTCACTCGATTTTTATATGTTTTTATGGCCAATTATAATTTCAGAATACTCTTATTTGTTAACGTAAAACTTTATTTGAATTTAAAATCACACAAAAAAAATCCATAAACAATTCTAAATATGCAATTAATTATTGTGTTTAATTTATTTATTTTCAACAAGTAATGTTTGTTTTAACTTTTCATTTGGTTTTTATAGAAAGTTGCGTATATTCGAGAGTTATCTGCAACCCAATTTGAACGACGTCGATGAAATGAAGTTAGACAATTATAAACCGAAAAATGATGTGTTGAAAAAATACATTGACAGTTATTATTTCATTTCGGAAAACAAAAAATCTAAACAGATTAAATACTATACATTTCCAAATAATTTCTGTATTCTTTCGGTAAACCAAAATGCTAAAGTAGAACTCAAAGAAAATTCATACTTCATTTCGAGTGCTAAAACAGATGATATTTTGGCTGACATTGTTATCAGATATTCCGAACCAATAGAAGTTGTTTATGAAAACGCAGTAGATGAAATCACTATAAAATTCAATCCGCTTGGAATAAATCATTTCATTGATAATTCTGAAATTTTCAAGCAATCGAAAATGGATAACTTTGTTCCTTTTTCTGACTACACTGAAACAATGAAAATGATTTTTAATGAAAGCGACCGTAACAAGCAAATTGAACTTCTTGAAAATTATTGGTTATCAAAATTTGTAACGAAAGATTTAACCTTAATGGAACAAATTTTAGCTGATATAGAAACTGAATTAACAATTGATGCGATTGCTAAAAAACATAGCATTTCCAGAAAACATATCAACGCTTTGTTTTTAAAACATATCGGAAAGCCACCTTCAGAATATCGTAAGATTTATCGGTTTAGAAATACGCTAATAGAAAATAAAAAAAGTAAAAACCTTACTACACTATCTCACGGAAGTCTTTTTTATGACCAATCGCATTTTATCAAAGATTTTAAGGCTTTGACAAAAATAAAACCAAGCTGGTTTTTCAAAAATATAGATACTGAACAAGACAACATTTGGCTCTTTATGTAAGTGGTTACATTTTTACAATTTTTAGAATAAAACGATAAATAGTTTTGTCCTTTAATTTTTAATCGAATTTTAGAATGAGGCTTTTACAACATCATACATTATTATCGTTTATTTTTCTAATTCCTTTGGTTGTTTCCGCACAACAACATACAATTACAGGGAAAATTGTTGATACAGAAAAATACCCCATTGATTTTAGCAATGTTGTACTGCTGAATAACGATAACTTCGAGTCTGGATATACAATAACAGATAGCTTGGGAATATTTCGTTTAAATGCTGATAAGGGAACATACCATTTACTCATAGAACAATTTGGAGAAGAATTGTATCGTAAAGAAATTCAACTAAATCAAGATTTAGATTTAGGAATCATTGAGGTAAATCCATCGGTAATGCTTGAAGGAATAGTAATTGAAGGAAGAAGAAAAACCATCGAGCAAAAGATAGACCGACTTGTATATAATATTGTAAATGACCCATTATCCAAAACACTTACTACGGAAGATTTAATAAAAAGAGTTCCTTTGTTACGAGTTCGAGATAATAATATCAGTATTGTTGGAAAAGGAGCTGTAAACGTATCTGTAAACGGTAAACTACAACAGATAAGTAGTAGTGAGTTGGTTTCGTTTCTCAATAATTTTGACCCATCAATGTTGAAAAGCATTGAAGTTATCACAACACCACCTGCTAATTTTAGTGCACAAGGCAATGCAGGTATAATCAATATTGTGACTACACAAAAGATGAATACAGAGGAAAATTGGAGTGCTTCGGTAAGAAGTGCATATATTCAACGCTCTTTGCCAGGAACAAATAACGGAATATCGTTCAATTACAATAAAAACAAATTTTCAGCAAGTGCAAATGTCAACTACACATTAACACAATTGAATGTTGATTTAGAAAGCAAAGGAAATGATATTGAAGAAATAACAGACCGAAAAGATAAAGGGAATCAATTTGGTGGTTATCTGAACCTTAATTACCGACCATCTGAAAAACACGATATTTCAACTTCGTTTAATGTTTTTAATTCAGTAAATGAAAACAATTATACCAATAAAAGATTTACAACTTCTACTTTCCTAACAGATGGAAAAAGAAGAAATGAGCATACAAGATATTCTGCTGACTTGAATTATATTTATAAAATAGATTCACTTGGTAAAACAATTACCGCATTTACCAGTTATAATGCAAATTTGCCGACCGAAAAATTTAATACAGTAACCACAGAACAAGGAACAACTATAACAGATTATCTCAATAATTTAGGAGAACAAAGTTATAAGGCATTTTCTGCACAAATTGATTTTCATTTTCCGTATAAAATTGGAGAATTGGATTATGGTGTGCAGTATTATACTTTGAAAAATGATGCCACAATAAACTACACATTGAATGGAAACGGCAATTCGGAAAGTTTTCTGTATGATGAAAAGAATTACGCTTTGTATGCAAGTTTCGCAACAAAAGATATTGGCAAATTTCGTTTTAAAGGCGGACTTCGTTACGAATACAACAACGTAAATTTAAAGAACCAAAATAATAACAACAATTTCCCTGAACGCAAGAAAGGAAATCTTTTCCCAAGTTTTTATGCTCTTTACAATATGGAAAACGGAGATAAATTGTCCGTTAATTATTCAAGAAGAATTAACCGTCCTGAATTCTCAACTGTTACACCATTTCGTTGGTACAATAATCCGTACAGCTATGAAACAGGAAACCCTTACATTTTACCCTATACAAGTGATAATATTCAGTTAAACTATTCCAAAGGAGATTTTATGATTTCTGCTTATGCACAATTTGTAAAAAACGGTTATGGAAGTGTAGATATTTTTGAAAACAACGAATGGATTTATACTTATGAAAACTACCTTGACCAAGACCGTTACGGGATAACTGCAAGTTACTTTCTCTATGAATTGAAATGGTTGGAAACCGATTTATTTACAACCTTTTACCAAAACAATCTAAAATCAAAAGTTGATTATATAGAGGATAAAACAGGATATGGCTTTTCATACCAAATCAACAACAACATATTTCTTGACCAAGACAAAAAGTATATTCTCTTGGTTAATTATTGGCAGGATTTACCATTTTGGGATAATAATATCTACAACCACTCTTTCGGAAGTCTTGACATTGGAGCTAACATAAGTTTGTTAGACAAAAAGCTAAATATTGGATTATTGGTTACAGATATAGCCAATCAATCTATAACGAGAACAAGAGCAGAATTTACTAACTATTCTGTTCACAGAAGAGAATATTTCGATGCTCGAAGCTATCGAATTTCACTGAGATACAATTTTGGTTCGTCTTCTGTAAAATCAGTAAAAAGTACAGATAAATTCAACGAAAGAGAAAGAATGAATTAGTAAATATGGGCAGCAGATAACATCGCATTGGCAAAATGGCGGGGTAACGGCTAAGTTGAAAGTTTATGCATATTTAGCCGCCGAATGTGTTTCACATTCAGCTTTTTTCTTTAATTTAGCTTCTTTGGAAACACATCGGCTACGTTCTCGCTAAATTGAACTTTTCGTCCAATTTATCCGCCACTTCGCCAATACGTTTCC
This sequence comes from Empedobacter stercoris, assembly GCF_020281205.1. Taxonomy (GTDB): domain Bacteria; phylum Bacteroidota; class Bacteroidia; order Flavobacteriales; family Weeksellaceae; genus Empedobacter; species Empedobacter stercoris. The sequence goes on along the minus strand of NZ_JACXZC010000036.1, from coordinate 2,522 downwards.
CGTTAGCCGACATTTTAAAAACACAATTCCTAAAAATAATATGAACAAAAGTATCAATGACCAACTTAAAGATATGTATCTTAAATATTGGGGAAATTTAGAACTTAAATTAAATGATTTCATAAATTCAGATCAATATGAAATAAAACCAACAAATCCGCTTCTCTTATCTCATAAAAATCCTGAGGATTTTCAAAATTCTGATATTAAAGTAATGATACTTGGACAAGAAAATAATGATTGGGAAGGCGAATTTGGAGGTGATTATGAACATTTATTAAAAACTTGCTCTGATTTTTATCAAGGTGAATATTATCAACATCTTGGATATTTCAAAAATCATTATAATTTGATTGTTGATTTATTGAAAGATAAATTTGAAGATAAAAATATAGGTTTTTTTTGGAGTAATGTTGTGAAAATTGGAAAAGCCTATGAAAAAGGTCTTCCACCCAATTATGTTTTGGATGTATTGGAAACCGATTTCAATGTTTTACAAGAAGAGATAAACATTATAAAGCCAGATATTATCATTTTTATTTCTGGTCCGGATTATGATTATCACATAAATCAGCAAATTAAAGACTTAAGGATTGTAGAAGTTGAAAATTATGGAATACGTGAATTAGCTAAAATGGAAATTCCAAATGTTAAATTCGCGTATAGAACTTATCATCCTCAAAAAATGAATTTTTTAGGAAAAGAAAAATATACAGAAATTTATAATACAATTATAAATACGCTTAAAATATAAAGAAAAAAACACATCAGCTAACAAGGGTAACTGTTGCACAACTCCAATTTTTATAAAAATTTAAAATATTTGACCTCGTTTAAGCCATTTTAAGCGAGGTTTATTTTTAGAGAAATATGCTAAATTGTAATATTAGGTTTGCTTAAAAACGCACTTTTTAAGTCGTGAAGGAGTGCTTTTGTAAAAAGCTGTATTTCCCTTGTTTTAGGGGAACAACTTGGGCTAAAATGCTCGGGGTTTTGAAAATAAAGCGTAGATATTTCTTCAAGTTGTAAGATAAACTTGACATCAAAACGTGTTTATTGGCTTGTGTCATTCCTCTGCTGTTAATCTTTTTCATATTAAAAAAGTTAATCAACGTTCCTAAAACGGGTTCTACTGTAGCACTTCGACGCTTAACTAATCTGCGGTGATATGCTTTGTTTTGGGTGAGTTTTTCGTGCATTTTATAGTACAAAGGTTTGTGAATGCTTTCTTGACCTTGAGTGCCGTAATATTTTTGAGTGGATTTGTACAAAAAATGTAAATCTAATGCTTGATTTACACGGCGATAAAAGTTATCGGGTGGTACTAACCGCTCTAAGCTTAGTTCGTAAAATAATTGTGGGGTAAATTCTTTTCGTCCTTGCATACTACAAGATCCGAATTTTTTTTTATTTTTGAGTTGTGCAACAAGCACATCGGTTTTGCAATAGTGGGGCGAAACTGCAAAGTGCAACAGTTGTTCTTCGATTAAACTTTTGTACACAATTGAAGATTTGTGTTTCGATTGCCCCACTATCGCAAAGTCCCGGAACGTTAGGCGACATTTTATGAAAATTCTGCATTCAAATCAAAATTTGAAATATTTTACTTATCTTTGACGTTAGTAACGTTAAAAGTATGATTGTAAATTTTGGAAATAAGGAAACTGAGAAAATCTGGAACGGAATTGTTTCCAAAAAACTTCCAAGAGAAATTCAGGAGATTGCACGGCGAAAGTTGAGAATGATAAATAATTCGATTGATGTAACTGACTTAAGAATTCCACCTGCAAATCGACTTGAAAAATTAAAAGGAGATTTAAAAGAATTCTATAGTATAAGAATTAACAATCAATGGAGAATTGTTTTCAAATGGGAAAATGGCAATGCTTTTGAGGTTGAAATTATGGATTATCATTAAAATCAAAAAAAAATGGAAAAGTTAAGAAACATAACACCAGGAGAAATTTTATTAGAAGAATTTTTAATTCCTCTTGAAATTTCGCAATATAGATTATCAAAAGATTTAGAAATTCCGCAAACAAGAGTTTCGGAAATTATCAAGGGAAATAGAAGAATTTCCGCAGATACAGCAGTAAGACTTAGTGCTTATTTTGGAAATTCTGCAAAATTTTGGCTTGGACTTCAAGATGATTATGATATTGAAAATGAATTATCTGAAAAATCAAGTGAAGTAAAAAGAATTACTAGAATCAGAAAAGATAAAGAAAAAAACGTCGCCTAATATCGGTAACTGTTGCACAACTCCAATTTTTATTTCACTTAGACAAAAAAAGCAAAGAATTGAGCTACATTGGAAACGATGAATAAAAAACTGCTTATAACATCTAATCATTTCTTGCTGTAAAAACGATGTTTTCGGGTCAGAAATCTACTATCTAGTTTCTCAAATCTGAAAATCTCAAAAAATATTTCACGTCATAACAATCAGTTAGGGATAGAAAGTAAAATAAATGTAAAATGCGTTTGGAAGTTCGGAAAAATGGGTTGTATATTTGCAATCC
>NZ_JACXZC010000035.1 GCF_020281205.1 Empedobacter stercoris | reverse complement strand
ATTTAGCACTTGGCTAATCATTGGGGGCTAGCCCCCAATGATTTAATTTGAGTTGCACTTATTTGTTGAACTTAGATAATAATTCTTTAGCAAAAGCTAAATTTCAATTTTGTCATACAATAGCATTTAGGTTTTTAAAAAAGAAAAGAGTAAGTTTAATTGATTGTCAAACTTGTAATGAACCAACATTTGCTATGTAACAAAAGAACAAAATATATTCAATTATAAACTTGATGTTGCTGATGGAAAATTAATATTGAAGCTAAAAAATAAATTTTCTGAAATGAATTTTCAAATTGCGTTAAAAAATAAAATTGAATTTGAGAATAATAAATTTGATGAAATAATTATTAAACGAAAATTTTAATAAATTCAAATAAAAAAAGAACCTCAAAATTAAGGTTCTTCATAATCTAATCTATTTTCGAAAATATTTAATTCATCATTCAAAAAACGATGTTTTTCAGTTCGTATTCCTTTTAAGCGTGGTGCTAAAATTCCTTCATTCCAAATGGTATCAGAACTTAAGATTCTTGCTTCATCCCACAAATTGGCATCAATAAAATGTTGAATCGTATCGCATCCACCTTCAACAATCAGAGATTGAATATTATTTTCATATAAAAAGTTCATAATAGGCGGTAATATTGGTTGCGAAAAATCCAATTGGATAAGGTTTAAATTTTCTTCTGATGAATTTTCAAGTGAATTAAAAATAACCGTAGGTTGAGTCTGATCAAACAAATGAAAATTTCTCGGGATAGCTAAATTTTTGTCAATCGCAATTCTCAACGGATTATTCCCAGTCCAAAGTCTTGAGTTTAATTGTGGATTATCGATTAAAGCTGTGTTTTTTCCAACCAAAATAGCTTGTTCTTCCGTTCGCCATTTATGTACCAATTGTTTGGTGTATTGATTGGTAATCCACAATTGTATATCATCGCGTCCGATGTATCCATCTTCAGTTTGTGCCCATTTTAGGATAATGTATGGACGTTTTTTTTGATGAAATGTAATGAAACGCTTATTAAGGTTGATGCATTCTTTTTCTAAAACACCTAATGTCACATCCACACCATTTTTTAGCAAACGTAAGTAACCTTGTCCATTTACTTTTGCAAACGGATCTAACGTTCCTATTACAACTTTCGGAATTTCTTTTTCAATAATCAAATCTGCACATGGAGGTGTTTTACCATGATGCGAACAGGGTTCTAATGTCACATATAAAGTACTTTTCTTTAATAATTCAGGATTTTTGACTGAATTTATCGCGTTTACTTCTGCGTGAGGACCACCGTATTCAGATGTAAAACCTTCACCAATAATTTGATTGTTATGTACAATAATAGAACCAACAAACGGATTAGGATATGTTGTTCCTAACCCGTTTGTAGCAATTTGTATACAACGAGCCATATAGTGCTCATCGATAGATTGTTGTGTCATCTCTAAAAATTATGCATTAAAATCTATGTTGAATAATGTTTTCAATTTGATTTCAGCTTCAATTAATTTTTTACGTTTTTCGTCAATTTGTTTGTAAACATCTTTTAATAAAGGATTGTTTTCATTCGCATTCGAAAAGAAATGTACGTTATTATCTAATTGATTGATTTCTTTTTCTAATTCTTCAATCGTTTTACGTGTTTTTCTAATCTCATCATCCAATAAATTACCATTATTTCCAGCTTTTACTTTATTGACAAAAGATTGTAACTTATAATCGTTCAATTCATTTTTCGAAAGATTTAGCGCTTCAAGTTTTTTGTGATAAATATCTGTAAACTCTTGGTTGATTAATGTTTTATCCGTTGGTACTTTTCCTAAACTCGTCCAATTGTTTTGAATTTCTTCTAATTGTTTCAATGCTTCGTCTTTATTATCAGAAATAGTTTGATTCTTGAATTCCTCTAATAAAGCTTGCTTGTTTGTATAGTTTTGTTCAAATTTTTGATTCGCTTGTTCGTGACGTTTTTTGTAGCGATCAAAGAATTGGTTGCATGTATCTTTAAATTCTTTCCAAATTTTATCTGAATTTTTTCTTGGAACATGACCAATCTTTTTCCAATCATTTTGAATTCTTTTAATCACTTGAACTGAAGCATTCCAATCTGTGCTTTCAGCATGTTGTTTTGCAATTTCAAGTAAAGCCAATTTCTTTTTAAGATTAATATGTTGTTCTGATTTTAAATCTTTGTAGAAATCATTTTTGATGTGATTAAACTCTCGTGTCACTTCTTTAAAAGCTTCCCAAGTTTGAGAATTTTTATCTTTCGGCACACGTCCCAACGAAATAAAGTTCTCACGTAATGTATTTACTTCTTTAATTGCTTTTTGCCAATCACTGTGCGATTTACTTGTTGAACTTGATGCAATTTCTTTAATACGAGCAATGATTTGAGTTTTCTTCTCTAAATTATCTTTTTGCTCTTGTTTTATTTTTTCATTCAATTCACCTTTACGGTCATGAATTTTATTCGTTAATTCTTTGAATTTCTGCCACGTTGGTTCGCGCAAATCTTCTTGTACTGGAACTGCTTCTTCTTTCCATAAACGGTGAAGGTATTGCAATTCATTCAACGCTTTTTGAACATTATTTTCTAAGACTAATTCTTCTGCACGTTTGATGATAGAATAACGAACTTCAAGATTATGTGCATAATCCAAAGTTTGCAATTCTTTGTTCATATCCAAATACGTGTAGAAATTGTCTAAATGGAAAAAATAATTTTTAAAAACATTTTCAGCATTTTTGCTCGGAATTCTTCCTGCGTTATGCCAACGAGTTTTCAACTCGCGAAATTGTTTGAACATCGCCGCAGAAGAATCATTTTGTTCTTGGTATAAGGCTTTTAATTCGTCAATAATTTCTAAACGTTCTTTTAAATTATCTGATTCTTTTTTCTCATTTTCTTTATGAAAAACAGCTAATTGATTTTTGAAATCGTTATAAACAGCATTAAATTTAGCTTTGTAAGAAGTTTCGTATCTAAAATCTAATTCATCTCCACCTTCATTCAAAAAAGCTTCTTTTTTAACAGCTTCGTCTTCGTCTAATTTATTTTTAAACGCATCTCGAATTTGATTGAAATGTTCGCGAATATCTTGAACATCGTACTTGCTCAACAGATTTTTAGCTTCGTTTATTAAGACATCAAAGCTGAATGTTTCATAATCTTTAAACGAAATATCGCTCACTTTTTCTTGGTTGACTAACTCTTCTGTTTTATAAGTTTCCGTGTTAGAGTTGTTTGTGGTTGCAGATTTAGGTAATTGTTCTCCGTCTGCATTTTGCAGGTTATCCAATTCAGTATTCATAAGAAAATAAGTTTTGTTTCTCAAATCTAATAAAATTTGAGGACAATATCAAGTCTATTTTGTGTGATTATTCCAAATTTCCCAAGCTTTTTCTGCTTGTAGAATCAACATTTCGTGTCCATTTTTTATTTTAGAACCATTATGTTGTCCATTTTCTAAAAATTTTGTCACGGCTGGATTGTAAATCAAGTCGTACAATAAATGGTTTTCGTTTAGAAATTGATAGGGTAGAAGTGGTGCATTTTCAATATTAGGAAAAGTTCCTACTGGTGAACAATTCACAATTATTTGATGAGAATGCATGATTTCTTCATTCAATTCGTCATACGTAAAATGATTTTTAATTTTCGTTCTTGAAACAATTTTATATGTAATATTTAATTGGTCAAGAATATAAAAAATAGCTTTTGCAGCACCGCCATTTCCCAAAACTAATGCTTTTTTGTGATGCTGTTCTAAAAGAGGTTGTAAAGAGTGTTGAAAACCATAACAATCTGTATTGTGGCCAATTCTTTTTCCTTCTTTAATTAAAACTGTATTTACTGCACCAATTGCTTTTGCTTCGGGCGATAATTCATCCAAAAAAGGAATGATTTCTTGTTTGTAGGGAATTGTAACATTAAAACCTATTAAGCCTTCTGCTTCGAAAATTTTTTCTACTTCATCGATATGCTGTAAATCAAAAACATTGTAGACAGCGTCTACAATGTTTTCATTTATAAATTTTTCAGCAAAATAAGATTTCGAAAAAGAATAAGAAATATTTCTTCCGATTAATCCAAATTGTCTCATTCGTCTGTTTTATTTTTATTGAATCGAGCTTTCACAATTCGAATAATTAAAGGCATATTGGCCAATAAAATAATTCCAAAAATGAATTTCTCTAAATTATTTTTTACGATGTCAAACTGACCTAAAGTATATCCTAAAAAAGAAATTACGCCAACCCAAAGTACAGCACCAAAAAAACTGTAGGTGATAAATGTACGGTAATTAAGGTTTGTTACACCACATATAAATGGAATTATAGTACGAACTACTGGCATAAAACGTGCAATGATGATTGCTTTTTTACCGTTTTCGTTAAAAAATTCTGTTGCTTTTTCGATGTGTTTCTTTTTAAGGTACCACGAATCTTTTCTTCCTAAGATCCATCCGCCAAATTTTCGTCCAACATAATAATTTACGTTATCTCCAAGAATTGCTGCAACCATCAGTAAAGGAATGATATATTCGATATGTAAATGGTTTTGGTCATCGCTGGCCGCAATCATTCCAATCGAAAAGATAAGCGCATCTCCAGGTAAAAAAGGCATTAAAAATGACATGACAATTAAACCTGTTTCGGCAAAAATTATCAAGAATAAAATGGCATATATCCAATAACCGTAATTATTGATAATGTCCATTAATACCTTGTCTGGGCGTTGAACAAAATTGGTGATAAATTCAATAATAGATTGCATTTTTTATTTTTTATGCTCGTATAATATCAGCTCCAATAGCGCGTAAACGTACATCGATATCTTCGTAACCACGATCAATTTGATCGATGTTATGAATAACTGTTTTTCCTTTTGCAGAAAGTGCAGCAATCAATAAAGACATTCCGGCACGAATATCTGGCGACGTTAATTCTGCTCCTTTAAGAGGTGTTTCGTGATTAAGACCAATGACAGTGGCACGGTGAGGATCACATAAAATGATTTGTGCTCCCATATCGATTAGTTTGTCTACGAAAAATAAACGTGATTCAAACATTTTTTGGTGGATTAAAACGCTTCCTTTCGCTTGTGTTGCAATTACTAAAATGATTGATAATAAATCAGGTGTAAATCCTGGCCAAGGCGCATCAGAAATTGTTAAGATAGAACCGTCAATAAAGCGTTCGATTTCATAATTTTCTTGAGCAGGTATATAAATATCGTCTTCGCGACGTTCTAATTTGATTCCTAATTTTTTAAAAACATCTGGAATAACGCCTAAATTTTCCCACGAAACATTTTTGATGGTTAGTTCAGATTTTGTCATTGCTGCCAAACCAATCCATGATCCAATTTCAATCATATCTGGTAAACATGTATGTTCGGTTCCGCCTAATTTTTCAACTCCTTCGATTGTTAAAAGATTTGAAGAAATTCCAGAAATTTTAGCACCCATTCTGTTTAACATTTTACATAATTGTTGAATATAGGGCTCACAAGCAGCGTTGTAAATAGTTGTTATTCCTTTTGCAAGCACAGCAGCCATAATGATATTGGCAGTTCCTGTTACAGAAGCTTCTTCCAACAACATATAATTTCCTTGTAGTCCATTCTCGTCCACTTCTACACCGTAGAAATCTTCGTCTGGATTGAAACGATATTTTGCTCCTAATGCAAAGAAACCTTCGAAGTGTGTATCTAAACGACGACGTCCAATTTTATCTCCACCTGGCTTTGGCATAAATGCTTCTCCAAAACGAGCTAAAAGTGGTCCCATTAACATGATTGATCCACGTAAAGCAGCTCCATCTTTTCGAAATTGTTTTCCTTTTAAATAATCTAATCGTAATTCATCGGCTTGGAAAGTGAAATCACCTTTTCCATTTTTTTGTGTTTTGACACCTAAATCTCCTAAAATTTCAATCAAACGATTGACATCTCGGATATCCGGAATGTTTTTAACACGAACTTGTTCATTGGTTAATAAGACCGCACATAAAATTTGTAGTACTTCATTTTTAGCACCTTGAGGAGTGATTTCTCCTTTCAAAGGTTTCCCTCCCTTTATTTGAAATGTAGCCATTTAGTTGTATTAAATAGTTTTGATTTAACCTTTATTGTTTCGAACGTTTTGGTTTCGATTATTGTTATTTTGATTATTTCGGTTATTGTTGTTATTACGATTAGTCGAACTTTGGTTATTGTTTCGATTATTATTTTGATAACTTCGGTTACTTCTGTTGTTTTGATTGTTGTTTGAATGATTGTTATTGCTTAAACGCTCAGGAGAAACCAAATGATCTTCTACTTTTCTTAAATCAATTTTACCATTAGATAATTCGAATAAATGATTGAAAATAACTTGATCATCAACGGTATCTTTATTCCACAATAAATAACATTTTTTCATGTGATTAGCAATAGCAAAGTACAAGCCTTCGCTTTTTTCACCTTCTTCCCATGTTACAGCAACGTCAATCATTTTTCGAATATTATTCCCGTAATATCTGTATTTATAAATGCTTTGTGGATAATTTACTTTGTTTGGTTTGCTGTTTACAGTGTCCTTTTTTGTCGGAATTGGATAAGGAGATTTTACATCCAAATCAAATTCTGCCATGATAAAAAGTTGATCCCAAAGTTTGTGTTGGAAATCTGGTACGTCGCGCAAGTGTGGGTTTAATTCTCCCATAACTTCGATGATAATTTCAGCAAATCCGTTGCGTTCTGTTTCGTCTGTTATTGTTTTACAATGATTTACCATTTCTTGAATATGACGCCCATATTCTGGAATAATCAATTGCGTACGAAGTGTATTATATTCCATTAAATTTTCTAATGTATTAGTTACAAATTTACAAAAATCTATCCGATTATTTGAGTGAAAAAGGGATATTGATTGCTAAATTTTTATTAAATTATTGTCCTTCAAATATGGTTTAATTAGAAGAAGATAAACTTATCTTTCTATTTACTTTCTTCAAATTTGTTTAAAAAGTAAAGCCTTTGTTTAGTAAAGAAAATTAGGTTAAAAACCTTTTGATTGTCAACAAATATAATCTTTTTTTTATCAAAAAATTAGTTGGTTATCGTTTAAAGATTAGATTAGCTCTTCTTTCTGCCGATCACTTCTTCTGTTTTTGATATTAATTGATGTGAATTAAGTGTTAAGTTTCTCATAGTTTTTGTGGAATTATAAGTGCTAAAATCGTTGTAGAAAGGATCAAAAGAAAGATTACTGCAATGTAACCCAAGGTTTGTTTAGTGTTTTTGAGATTTGTAACTGTTTTAAATCCCCTGTACAAATAGTAAAACATAATTGCCATACAAAATAATGCGAAAAAACCTACAATAACTACCGTTATCATAATAGAAGGATTTTGTAAAATGGTTAAATCATTAGATAAAACTCCTTCCGTAACCTTGTTTATCTTCTGATTGATAAATGGAATAAAATCGGTGATAAAAACAATATAATAAGCAATTCTCGAAATTAAAACCACATTTACAATATCAATGAAACGAGTTTTTGGATTGATAAATTTTCCATAGAAATAAAGTAAAAGTATAGCAATTAAGACATTTCGGGTATTTTGGTAGATAATATCGACAAACGAAAAATCAATTTTTATTTTTTGAATACTCAAAAAATCAGGGAAATACGAATCGGTCAAATAACAGATATACGAAAAGAATAAATGTGCGATTAATCCAATAATCAATAATAATTTATCGTCAAAATAGGCAAAAGGATTAAGAAGTTTTTTGATCATCTTTTAAGGTTTTTATCGTGTGAATAAATTCATCAGGTTCGTCGCAACTAATCAAATATTTTACATTTTCTAATTCAATCGCAACCAATTTAGTTCGGTCTTTTATATTACATCGATAGTTATCCATCGAAATTCCAATCAATCCATAAACGCCTCTTGCGCCAATTATCATCAAATTGTTTTGAGATTTTCGAGAGATGCTTTTTATTTCATTTATAGGGATAACAAATGTTTTAATTTTCGTACAAAAATAAATATTGTTTAAGTCAATTTTAATTTTATTAATAGAAAATAAATAACAACCAACTAGAACAGGAGTTACTATTCCCCAGTAAATTAGTTTAGGAAATAGACTTTTTTCATTATAAATCAGTGATAATCCAATGAGTAATAAAAAGGAAATTAGAATGACAGTTGTCCATTTAAAAAATGTTGACATCGTAACAGTAAACTCTTTATTCATTTGATATAGAATTTATTTTATGAATCAAATCATCTACCTTATTTCGCATAGTTGGATAACTTACATCCATTTGTTTTGCCATATCTTTTAGACTTCCTGAACTTAAGAAAAATTGCATAATAAAATGTTGTTCTTCTGAGGAAAGTTTTAAAAATAATGGAAGTTCATAGTTCCCAACAACTTGCGTTTCGCAATTGTTACAGATCAGTTTTTCTACAGCTAACTCTTCTGTGCAACTTGGACAAAGTACGGGTAGTTTTTTCAAAATATAAATAAAGTTAAATTAAACTTAAATAAAATTAATATAATATTTAATATAATCAAAAAAATAAAACATATTTATATTAACTTTTAAAACTTTAATCTATTATTGATTCAGAGTTTTTTTTATGATTTAACTAATGATTAATCTTTGATAAAGTGTATTTTTTGATGATTTAATTTTAATTTAATACGTTTTCTTTTTGTTCGATGTTATTTTGTCAAAAAACAATAATGCAAAACATAAAACAAATTATCAAATGAAAATAAGAACAATCATTAAAACAATTTTATTATTTATTGTCTGTTTTGGAGGAAGTTTAACCGCTCAAGAAAAATATCAAGCACCAAAGTTAGACAATCAAAAATCATGGTCAATCATTATGATTCCAGATATTCAGAACTATACTAAGTTTAATCAAAATCAACCTATTTTAGAGTTGATGACGAGATGGATTGAAAATAATATTGAGTCTCTAAATGTTAAAATGGTGATGTGTGTTGGAGATTTAGTCGAACAAAATGAAATCATTAACAATGGTCATGATGGAAATCAAACTGCACAAAAACAGTGGGAAGCTGCATCAAAAGCGTTTAGTTATTTGGATGGAAAGGTGCCTTATATTACAGCGACAGGTAACCATGATTATACCATTAATAGAGAAGGAAAACGTTGGACTCGTTTTGATGAATTTTTTCCAATTGATAAAAATTTTTTAAATAGAAAAGCAATTGTTCAAAATGGTGTAGACGAAGATGAAAAAGCAACTTTAGCAAATTCTGCTTTTGAGCTAAAAAATTTGAATGGTAAAGATTTTTTGTTTTTAACTTTAGAATATGCCCCGAGAGATTATACATTAGAATGGGCAAATAAAATTGTACAATTGGAACAATATAAAAACCATCAAATTGTAATGATGACACATGCGTATATGGGGAGAGATGATAAGCGATTGACAAAAGATGAAACTTGGGTTATTTTCGAACCTTATTCAATCGATAATAAAATTCAGAAATCTTTTCGAATCAAATTACCTCATTCAAATACAGGAGAACAGATTTGGCAAAAATTAGTAAAATCAACTCCCAATATGCAATTGGTTTTAGCGGGACATATTTCTGGTGAAGGATATAGAATGGATAAGAATGATGCAGGAAAATCTGTTCATCAAATTTTGTTTGATGCTCAATCGATGGGAGGTGGACATTATGGGAATGGAGGAGATGGATGGTTGAGAATATTAGAGTTTTATCCGGATAACAAAACGGTTAAAATTAAAACATTTTCTCCTTTATTCGGTATTTCTCCAACTACTCAACAATTTGCATGGAAAAAGGACGAACGTAATGAATATATAATTACAATAGATTAAATAGATAAAAGAAAAAATAAAAAAGGTAGATTTTCTACCTTTTTTTATGCTATTAAATAAGGATAAATAGGAAATTTTCAAAATTCACAATATAGAATTAACGATTATTTAAAGTCGTTTACAATTACTTAAAAAACGGTTAAAGTTAAGTTAATATGTTTCTGCAATAAACCATATAATTTCGCGACAAACAAACATGGACATGAAACGATTAACTATTCCACTTCTTTTATTTGGTGGTCTTCTCTCATTACAAGCAAAAGAAATCTCTACAATCCGCTCGTTTAATAATCCTATTCAACAACTTTCTGATGAAGGTAATTTTCCTGTAAAAGTAATTGATGAAAATGGATACGGAATGGCTGATGTAGAAGTTGTTGTAAAAGAGCTTAATCAGACATTTTATACAGATATTAACGGAGATTTAAATATAGAAACAACTCTGGAAAACCTGACGTTGACCGTTAGTTTTGATGGGTATTCTAGTCTTGAACAACAATTTGCGACAAATTCTCCGATTCAAATTTCACTTCATCCAGAACAAACAAATTCGTTAGATGAAGTTGTCGTAATTGGATACGGTACAGCGAAGAAAAAGGATTTAACAGGATCAGTTTCGGATGTTAAAGGCGAAGAAGTTGCAAAACGTAATTCTACGAATGTTTCACAAGCTCTACAAGGTTCTATGCCTGGTCTTATGGTTACACGAAATAGTGGTTCGCCTAATGCATCTGCAACTATTGTTGTACGTGGAATTACTTCTATTGGAGATACTTCACCATTGGTGATTGTGGATGGTGTTCCTGTAAAAAGTATTGATGATGTAAATGCAAATGATATAGAAGATGTAACTGTTTTAAAAGATGCAGCTTCAGCTTCTATTTATGGAGCTCGTGCCGCTTCTGGCGTAATCTTGATCACGACAAAAAGAGCAGCGAAAGGAAAAACGAATATTGAGTATCAAAATGCGATGACATGGATCACGCCTACTACTTTTCCTACTACAGTAGGAGCGAAGCGTTACATGGAAATGATGAACGAATTCGCTTGGAATGATACTGGAAATGCATCAGGTTCTGAACATTCCATTTATGCCCAAGAAACAATACATAATTATGATCAATTGCATCAAGACTATCCTAACCGTTATCCTTTGACAGATTGGAAAAAATTATTGTTAAAAAATAGTGCGTTCAAAGAGAGTCATGCAATATCATTAACATCTGGAAATGATAAATCGACGACAAGAGCATCAATTAGTTATGATAATATGGGCGAAATTTATGTGAATCAACATTATAAACGTTTAATGGCTCGTGTGAATAATACGTATAAAGTTTCGGATAAATTAGCAGCTGATTTTGATATGAGTTATGTCTATTCAATAGAAGAAAGCCCTAATATTAATCCTATTTGGGAAGCAATTCGTTTTGCTCCAATATACGCTGCTTTTTGGGAAGATGGACGTATTGCTGATGGAAAAACAGGTTCTAATGCTTATGCTAAATTGCATTATGGAGGTACAGATAATACATGGAAAAATGTACTGAATGGACGTGTTGCAATGCACTATACACCTGTTAAAGGTTTGAAATTATCAGCGATTGTTGCACCGAATGTGAGCTTTAATAAGCGTAAAAAATTTGTAAAACAAATACCGTATTACTCACCAGAAGATCCGAATGTATTTATGGGGTATATGAGTGGATTTGCAACAACAAATTTAGCTGAATATCGCACAGATGAGGTCGCTTTAACGAAACAATTTTTGGCAAATTATCAAAATGATTTTGGTAAACATTCGGTAAATGCCTTGGTAGGTTATGAAGATTTTTACACGAAAAATGAATTGGTAAAAGCCACAGGTGATTATTTTGAATTAATGGATTTTCCTTATTTAGATTTAGCTCCAACCGATTTCCAAAAAGCAAATGGTAGCGCTTACGAAACTTCTTATCGATCGTATTTTGGACGAGTGATGTATGATTATGCGAATAAATATTTCTTACAAGCCAATATTCGTTACGACGGGTCTTCTCGTTTTCATCCAGATCATCGTTGGGGAGCATTTCCTTCTATTTCTGCTGGTTGGGCAGTTTCAGAAGAAAGTTTCTTGAAAGATGTTGATTTTTTATCGTACTTAAAAGTTCGTGCTTCATGGGGGCAATTGGGTAATGAGAGAATTGGATACTATCCTTATCAGTCGTCTATTAATTTTTCGAATGCATTATTTTATATGGGTGGACAAGTTGTTTCAGGAACAACGGCAGCGCAAGTAAATTATGCTATACAAGATATAACGTGGGAGGTTACTGAAACAAAAAACATTGGTTTAGACGCGCAGTTTTTCAAAAATAGATTAAATGTAACCTTTGATTATTACAAAAAGGAGACATCAGATATGTTGTTAGAGCTTGAAATTCCAGATTATATCGGCTATGATAATCCCCAACAAAATACAGGGTCTATGTATACAAAAGGTTGGGATTTTTCGATTTCTTGGCGAGATAGAATCAATGATTTTAAATATGGAATTGCATTAAATCTTTCAGATTCAAAATCAGTTATGGGAGATTTAGGAGGGATTGTTTTTGATGATGCTCAAGCAATTATGGCAGGTGGTCAATACAAAGAATGGTATGGTTATATTGCAGAAGGTATTTACCAAACGCAAGATGAAGTTGCAAATTCTGCCACCTTAAATAAAAATGTGAAACCAGGGGATATTCGTTATAAAGATATTAGTGGGCCAGATGGTGTGGCAGATGGTATTATTTCTCCCGAATATGATCGTCAGTTATTAGGAGGTTCTTTACCAAGATATTTATTTGGAGGTACACTAGATGTAGCGTACAAAGGGTTTGATTTTGCTATGACATTTCAAGGTGTAGGAAAACAAAATGCGTATTTATCAACTCAATTCATGAAACCTTTTCAAAGTTCTTGGACAAATCCATCTGGAATTATCGATGGTAATTATTGGAGTGTTTACAATACTGCAGAAGAGAATATGAAAGCTAAATACCCTCGTTTATCAAATGTTGGTGCTGAAAATAATAATTACGAAACTTCTACTTTTTGGATGAGAAAAGGGTCTTATTTCCGTATGAAAAATATTACGATAGGTTATACTTTACCTGTCTATTTAACAGATAAAGTTGGTATTTCGAGTTTACGTGTATTTGCTTCTGGAAATGATTTGTTCTCGATTGATAGTTTTCCAAAAGGTTGGGATCCTGAAGTAAATTATAATACTTATATCAGTCGTTCGTTCACCCTTGGTTTATCTGTAAAATTCTAACATCATGAAAAAAATTATAATTGCCTTATCAATCTTTGCTTCTTTCACTTCTTGTGCAGATTTAGACCTTAACCCTTTGTCAGAAGGGTCAAGTGAAAACTGGTATTCTAACGAAAGTGAACTCAATTTATCATTAAATGATTTGTATCGTCAATACGCATGGGATACAGAAATTAATTGGCGCGCCGAGCGTATGACTGACAATTGGTCGCAACGTCAAACGATGAATGATTATGCTGCAGGTGCAATCACATCTACTTGGAGTGTAGCAGAATTAAATTGGAAAAATTTGTACAAAGCTGTTTCAAGAGCCAATACAATTTTAGAAAACTTAGAAAAGGCAGATAACACTGTTTCAACTCCTAAGAAATTACAATTCGAAGCTGAAGCACGTTTTATGCGTGCGAATGCATATGCAAGATTAGTTTTTCTTTGGGGAGATGTACCTTTTTATACGAACACGTTAGATATCGATAATGCGTTCAAATTAGGAAGAACAGATAAAAAAGAAGTGATTGCACAAGTTTATAAAGATTTAGATTTTGCTGCAGAAAATTTACCAAAATCATACGCAAGCAATGAATTTGCTCGAGCAACAAAAGGAGCAGCTTTAGCATTCAAATCAAGATATGCATTATATTTTAAAGATTATGCATTAGCAAGAGATGCAGCAAAAGCTTGTATGGATTTGAATCAATATTCGTTATATCCAGATTTTGGAGAATATTTTAAATCAAGTACACGAAATGCGGTAGAAACAATTTTCTCCATACCACGTTCTACAGAATTAGGGGAAGATTTATCAGTTAAAAATTTTATTCCACGTAATGCAGGAGGAACAGCAACAGCGCAACCTTCGTGGGATTTATTCTTTTCTTTTTATGCTTCTGATGGAAAACCTATTGATGAATCGCCTTTATATAATCCACAAAAGCCATTCGAAAATCGTGATCCACGTTTAAAAGAAACAATTGTAGAATTTGGTTCAGACTTTTTGGGGTATATCTACAATCCTAATCCATATGCAACAACTGTATTAAATACAACAACGGGTTCTATGGTCAAAAATAGTGACACAAGAGCTGTTGATACGTATGCTTCTTACAATGGATTGTCCCTAAAAAAAGGTGTTGATGTTGATTGGTCTGATGATTATAAAGCCGATACAGATATTATTATCATGCGATATGCTGATGTTTTATTGATGTATGCGGAAGCAAAAATTGAGCTAAATGAAATCGATCAATCTACCATTGAAGCAATTAATCAAGTTCGAAAAAGAGCATATAAAAATGAAACAAGTTTTCCTGCGGTGACGATGGATAATCAAATTTCACTTAGAAAAACACTTCGTGCAGAAAGAAGAATGGAATTTGCTTGGGAAAATCGTCGTTTAGATGATTTGATTCGTTGGGATTTAGCAGATGAAGCATTAACAATAGATAATTATGGTTTCTTAGATCCAGCTGCTTTAAAATCTAAAATAGTTGATAAGGGCTTATGGGTTTTCCCTTCAACTCCTGAAATTGATGAGAATGGATTGGTAGACTTAAAGGGCTTGTACAATCAAGGATTAGTTAAAAAATTAGCAACAAGAAACTTTAACGAACGTCAATATTTATGGCCAATTCCATACAAGGAAATTTCGATTAATCCGAATATAAAACAAAATCCTGGTTATTAATGATGACAAAAGTTTTTATATGGTGTGAAAATAGAATAGCGTTTTTGAAAAAATTTAAACTAATTGACTAAATTGAAAAGCTACTCATTTTTTTGAGTAGCTTTTGTGTTTTTAAATATTTCATTCAATTAAGAATTAGTTTGTCGTTCTAATTTTTCTATCAACAATGCTTTAGCATTTGTAAGCGCATAGTCTTTTGCTTCTGCAAAAGAAATATTGTATTTGCGATGAAGCGACCGAATATCTTTGGGTAATTCACTTAAAAGTTTATCGTAATACGTATCTAACATTTCTGTTGTAGGCATTTTGAAATCAATTTTTAATTGAAATCTTCTTAATAAGGCAACGTCTATAATATGCGGATGATTGGTTGCTGCGATTAACAACGAATTTTGAGGTAAATAATCTATCAGTTGAATAACCGTATTCACTAATCGCCTCATTTCACCAACATCTTTGTCGTCATTTACGCGTGCTTTTCCAATTTGATCAAATTCATCCAAAAAAAGAATAGCTTTTTCGCGAGCAGCTTTATCAAAAAGCATTCGAATATTTTGTGAAGTTTCTCCAATTCGTGACGAAACGATATTACTTAAATTGAGAATCAATATAGGTTTTCCAATTTCATTTGCAATCGCTTTTGCAGTAGTTGTTTTTCCACATCCCGAAAAACCATGCAGCAAAATTTTGTTGTTAACGGGTAAATTATATTTATTTAATTCCTCTATATAGCAATGTTCTTTGATTAATTGTTTTACTTGGGCAAGATTTTGCTCATTTAAAAAAACATCATTCAAAGAAATTTCTTCTTTATCATCAACAATCAAATCGTAAATATTCATATCAAGTATTTCAAACTTCAAAATTAAACTTTTTTAATTCTAAACTCGATTTTTAAATCCAAAAAAGAGTTGAGGTTTTTCTATTTAATTAATTCTAAAATATTTCGATTGAATTATCAATATTCTTTACATTTACAAACCAAAAACAACAATAATATGGCTTCAGGAATATTTGCGGTATTAGATGATATTGCAGCTTTGATGGATGATGTAGCGGTAACAAGTAAAGTTGCAGCGAGTAAAACAGCAGGGATTTTAGGCGATGATTTAGCGGTGAATGCTGAAAAAGCGACAGGTTTTTTGTCTTCGAGAGAAATTCCAGTTTTATGGGCCATTACAAAAGGTTCGTTTATCAATAAATTAATAATTGTTCCAATTGTTTTAACATTGAATCACTTTTTGCCAGAAGCAATTAAATATGTATTGATTTTAGGTGGTTTTTATTTGGCTTTTGAAGGTGTTGAGAAAATTATTGAATATATTTTTCATCGTGCCAAGAAAGGTACAGAAGTGATTCAAGAAGATAAAGCAGAAGACAACAAAGGGGTATCAGAAAAATCGAAAGTGAAATCTGCAATTATTACAGATTTTATTCTTTCCATAGAAATTGTGATAATAGCTTTAAGTACTGTATTAGAGCAACCAATGATAACACAGGTTTTGACTGTTTCAATCATTGCTATTATTGCGACTTTAGGAGTATACGGGATAGTAGCGTTAATTGTTCGTATGGATGATGCTGGATTTAGATTGATCAAAGCTTCCGAAGATAAAGGAATGGTTTCGAAAATGGGACACTTTTTAGTGAGCGCACTACCTTATGTGATCAAGATTTTGAGTGTGGTTGGTACGATTGCGTTACTATTGGTTTCAGGACAAATATTTGTTCATAATATTAAATACTTACATCATTTAATTCCAACTTCAATTCCAGCTATGATTAGCGAAGCTTTAGTGGCTTTAATGGCAGGTTTGTTTGTCGTGCTAATTGTTACGATTTTTAAGAAATTATTTGGTTTGGGTAAAGCTCATTAGGAAATAATATAAATGAGTGTAGAGGTTGATTTATTGTAAATTTTATTCAAGCATTATTCAATTCTACATCAATTTTATTGATACATTTGCATCCTAACATTTTAGGTGAATGAATTTTAAAAAATTAGCTCTTGCTGCACTTGCGATAGGGACAACGGCTTATATCGTTAATCACAACAAAAAAAATATTAAATATAAACCAGTACAAAACTTTGATTTAGACGAGTTTTTAGGACGTTGGTACGAAATTGCTCGTTTAGAAAACAAAGTACAAAAAGGTCATACGAATGTAACGCACCGTTTTAATTTGAACGAAGAAAATGGTTCTTTGGAAGTGATTGTACGTGGATATGATAAAAAGAAAAAAGGGTGGAGTAAGATTGAAGGGATTGCAACACAAGATATCGAAAATGTTGGATTATTTTCAACAACATTCTTACCTATTTTTGCTAAAAAATTATATGTAATTGATTACGATAAAGACTATAATAATGCATTAGTTGCAAGCGAAGATTATAAAAAACTATGGATTTTATCGCGTAAAAAAGAAATATCGGATAAAGTAAAAGATCGATTTTTAGATTCTGCAAAGAAAGTAGGGTTTGATCCAAGTAAATTAATTTGGCCATCTCAGGTGCCAATTGCAAAATAAAATATATAGAATTGTCCGTCCTGAAAAAACTGATACAGGATGCAACTCGGATCTTTTCATTTCTGATTATAAATTTGTCTAATTTATAATCAGAAATGAAAATTTTACTTATTTAACTGAAGGATCAACTGTAGGTTTACATGGTGTAGTAAGAACTTAAAAAATACAATATTTCTTTCCAAATTTAACTCTGAAAATAGGTAATATAGAATTTACAAATCCACAATTTTTTGCTTCTTATTTTGAGGAGAATAACTTAGCTTTTTGAAACAATTAATATCATTTTAGATTTACGAAATAAACTACTTTTTTTACAAAAAGCTAAATCAGAAATGAAAAATTTATTGATTATACATTTAATTTTATTCCAATTTATGATTTTGAAAAGAATCAATGGTAATTGGTGAAATTAACATCAAAGAAGAACGATTTAAATTGGGTGATATCCTAAATGAAAATAAATGGAGAAAAACTTCTGGAAATTGGTAATAAGTGTGATAATCAACTAAAAAAAATTGTGAATCATCACAAGAAAATTGGTATAAAAAATTATAATTGAAAACTAATAACTACAACTAATAAACACTTGGTAAAAGTAGCTGTTTCGTATTTTGTATAAAGTTTTTTTCGTAAGTTTGAACTTCTCGCTTTGTTTGAAGTTTAGTGATAGAAGTCACCACCTTCGGCAATGCCCGAACCGTTATCTGCAAGCGTATCAAAAACGAACGGCACAAATGAAAAACATAAATCGTATACTCTTATTTTTATTTTTTATGGGATTTATTTCAAATCTTTTTGGTCAAAAAAAATATCCAGAAGAATGGAATTTTTATTTAACGAATATTGAAGATAAATGTGCTTCGATTTATCTGAACTTGGGACTTAATGATTTCGTTCCAATAAAAGAAAAAACTGAATTATGTTGGATATCCGTTAAATTAAAAAATCCTAATGAAAACGGATTAACTACAAACGAAGAAAGTGAAATTTTATTCAAAATTGAAGATGAGATAATAAAGAAAACAAATGCTAAAAATACAATTTACATTGGAAGAATAACTAATAATGGTTATAGAGATTTTTACTTCTACTCAAAAAATCCTGAAACCTTTAAAGCTGAATTCAAAAATATTGAAAATAATTTCACTGACTATACAGTTGAATTAAATACAAAAGAAGATAAAGATTGGAGTGAATACCTTAATATTTATCCAAATGAAATGGACTTTCAAAGTATAGGAAATCGAAGTGTATTGGAAAATCTTAAAAAAAATGGAGATAAATTGATAAAACCACGAGAAGTTTTCCATTGGATTTATTTCAAAAATGATGAGAATAGACAGAAATTTATTGAGATTGTAAAAAAAGAAAATTTTGAAATTGTTCAAACACAATATAACAATGAAAATGATTTGCCTTATGTTTTACAAATCAAAAGAGTTGATAAAGTTGGCTATAGTGATATTGATGAATACACTTTATATCTTTGGAACTTAGCAAAAGAAAATAATGGAGAGTATGATGGTTGGGAAACTTCTGTTGAAACTGAATAAAAACGCCTACAGCTAACAAGGGTAACTGTTGCGCAACTCCAATTTTTATTTCAGTTAGACAAAAAAAAACAAAGAATTGAGCTACATTGGAAACGATGAATAAAAAACTACCACTAACAACTAATCTTCCTTCTTGCCAGAAGGGGAGAAAGTAAAAACCTGTTGAGGAACCTGTAATTAGAACTACCATATACTATATAGCTAAAGTTTAGCTCGACTTTATTAATTAATATCGGA